>CAZKHF010000060.1:0-12180 GCA_964552445.1 uncultured Bradyrhizobium sp.
GCGCGCGACGATGCGGTCGGCGCCGAGCGCGGCGATATAGGCGCCGGAGGCGGCCACCGCGCCGACCACGGCCACCGTCGGTTTCTTCGCCGCGAGACGGCGAATCTCGTCGTAGAGCGCCTCGGCGCCCTCGGTCGAGCCGCCGGGGCTGTCGATGACGAGGATCGCCGCCGTCGCGCCGCTCGAATCCTCGACCTGGCGGATCAGCTTCAGCGTCCCCTGGTCGCCGGCGATGAAGCCGGAGATGGTCAGGCGCGCGATATGCGCGCGCCCCGGCGCCGCGCCGATCCACCAGCGGCCGCCGAGCGCGATGATCGCCAGCGCGGCGACGACGAACGCGGCGGCGCGCCAGAAGCGCGCCTGACGCGCGAGCCGTCGGCGATCGACAAGATAATCAGCGGCGGGAACGGACACGCGGCCTCTCGATACGGCTCAGCGCCGCGCCTTGCGGCGGCGGCGCGTGAAAACGGAAGAGCGGGAAGCCTAGTCGCCGCGCCGCGGGCGCGCAAGCGCGCTTCGCGCCTGCGCAATCCACGTCGACGCAAAGGAGGCGGCCGCGTCTCAGGCGAGGCGGCCGCCGGCGTATTGGCCGGTCTTGCGGAAGCGATAGAGATAGGCGGGCGCGACCGCCTCGAGGCCCCGCGGACGGACGCCGAGATCGCTGAGCGCGCGCCCTTCGGCGATCGCCGCGGCGGAGACGACGTTGTCGAAGCGCAGCAGCTCGACCTCGTCGCGCGTCACGACCAGCGCCTTCGGGAAGATCCCGAGCGAGACGGCGGCGCTGAGTTCGGTCGCGCCGGCGATCAGGCGCGCGAGGCCGAAGGGCAGGGGAACGAGCGCCCGCCGGCGCTCGACGATCTTCAGCACGCGTTCGATCGTCTCGCGCAGCGTGAGCGTCTCCGGTCCGCCGAGCTCGTAGGTTCGACCCGCCGCGGACGCGTCGTCGAGCGCGCGCGCCGCCGCCAACGCGACGTCGCCGACGAACGCCGGCTGCAGCTTGATCGCTCCGCCGCCGATCAGCGGCAGCGCCGGCGAGACGCGCGCCAGCGCGGCGAAGCGGTTGAGGAAGTCGTCTTCGGGGCCGAAGATCGCCGAGGGACGCAACACGACGGCGCGCGGGAACGCCGCGACAGTGGCCGCCTCGCCGCGGCCCTTGCTGGCGACGAACCGGTTCGGCGAAGCGGCGTCGGCGCCGATCCCGGAGATGAGGACGAGGGCGCGCGCTCCCTCGCTCGCCGCGGCGCGGGCGATCTCGCCGGCGCCCTCGGCGTGGACCGCCTCGTAAGTCTGGCGGCCGCTCTGCCGCCGGATCCCGACGGCGTTGACCACCGCGTCCGCTCCCGCGACCG
Source organism: uncultured Bradyrhizobium sp. (assembly GCA_964552445.1). Classification (GTDB taxonomy): domain Bacteria; phylum Pseudomonadota; class Alphaproteobacteria; order Rhizobiales; family Beijerinckiaceae; genus Roseiarcus. The sequence goes on from CAZKHF010000060.1 coordinate 1,350, forward strand.
CCGCGCTGACCGAGTCGGGATAGCGCAGGTTGGCCTGCACCGCCTCGATCTGGCCGACGACGCCGAGCGGCCGCAGGAAGCCCGCAAGGTCCGGCCGGCGCACCGCCGCCCGCACCCGCCAGCCCGCGCGCGCGAGCGCGCGCACGACGTGGCGGCCGACGAAGCCGGAGCCGCCGAACACAGTGGCCAAGCGGCCGCTGCTGTACGAGTTTTCGGCCATCGCCGCCCGCCTCCGAGGTTCGCTTGAGAGCGGCCCATGCATAGGCGAAGGCGGCGCGGCTGTACAGACGACGAACGTCGCGCGCCCTCCCTATCTCCGCGCGAGGGGGAGAAGGGAGGTTCGCTTCCCGGCCTTCGGCCGAACGCCGCTAGTCGGCGCTGGCGGCGTTGGTCAAGGACGCGCGGCGCGCTGCGATCACCGTGTCGGCGACGCGGCCCGAAAGCTCGGCGAGATGGTCGAACTTCATCTCGAAGGCGCCGACGCCGGCGGTCGCCGAGCGCAGCTCGATGATCAGGTCGCCGATCTCCGCCTCGGGGATCAGCGCCCTGAGCTGCTCCCAGCCCGGCCAACCCTTGCGCGCCTCGAAGCCGAGAATCTGGCCGCGGCGGGCGCTGGCCAGCGCGCTGGCGCGCGCCAGCGCGTCGGAGGGCACGTAGATCGTGACCGCCATGATCGGCTCGAGCAGCACCGGCCGCGCCTTCGGCAGCGCCTCGCCGAGGGCGATCTTCGCCGCAGCGCGGAACGCCATGTCGGAGGAGTCGACGGTATGGTAGGAGCCGTCGATCAGCGTCACGCCGACGTCGACCACCGGGAAACCGAGCGGACCGCGGTTCATCGCATCACGCGCGCCCGCCTCGACCGAGGAGAAGTACTGCCTCGGCACGGTGCCGCCGTGGACGCGCTCGGCGAAGGCGAAGCCCTCGCCGCGCTCGCGCGGCGTCACCTCGACCAGCACGTCGCCGAACTGGCCGTGGCCGCCGGACTGCTTCTTATGGCGGCCGCGCACCGTCACCGGGTCGCGAATGGTCTCGCGATAGGCGACCGTCGGCTTTCTCGTCTCGACCGCGACGCCGAAGCGTTCGACCAGGCGCTCGGCGATCACCCTCAGGTGCATCTCGCCCTGGCCCATCAGCTTCATCTCGGCCGATTCCTGGTCTTGGACGTAGGCGAGCGACGGGTCTTCCTCGCACAGCTTGGTCAGCGCCGCGGCGAGCCGCACCTCGTCCTTGCGGTCCTTGACGTGAATGGCGACGGCCTGGGTCGGCGCCGGCGGCGGGGCAATGCGGGCGGGCTCGGGCGCCTTCTTGCCGTCGGTGAAGCGGTCGCCGGTGGTGAAGCTCTCGAGGCGGGCGAAGGCGACGGTGTCGCCCTCGTCGGCGCGCGGCAGCTTGGAGGAGACCGCGCCGATCAGCCGCGCGATGCCGGCGATGCGCTCCTCGCCGCCGCGCGATCCGGTGACGCTGGCGCCGTCGAGGAAGGCGCCGCGCAGCACCCGCGCCAGCGACAGCTTGCCGCCGTGGGCGGTGTGGATGGTGCGCAGCACCTGGGCGAGCGCGGGGCCAGAGTCTTCGATGCCGAGCCGGACGCGGGACCGGGCGACGCCCGGGGCCTCGTGGCGCAGCGCCTTCAGCAGCCGGGTCACGCCGTGGCCGGCGGTCGCCGAGCCGATCATCAGCGGCACGACATGGCCGTCGCGCAATTCCTTGGCGAGATCGTCGAACACGCGGTCGCGCGGCGGCTCGATGTCGCTGATCAGCTGCTCCATCAGCGCGTCGTCGTAGTCGGCGAGGCGCTCGAGCATCGAATAGCGCGCCTGCTTCTCGTCGTCGGCGACGCCGGCCGGCATCTCGACCACCTCGGAGGGCTGTCCCTCGCGGTAGACGAAGGCGCGCTCCAGCGCCAGATCGACGAAGCCGGTGGCGGCGCCGTTCTCCCAAATGGGAATCTGGCGCAACAGCAGCGGCGCGCGCGAGGCGGGCTGCAGCATCTCGAGCGCTTCGCGCACGCCGGCGCCGCCGAGATCGATCTTGTTGAGGAAGAGAATGCGCGGGACCTCGAGTTCCTCGAGGCGGCGCAGGATCACCTGCAGCGCTGGCGTCTTGCGCGGATCGGCCTCGCACACGACCACCGCCGCGTCGCACACCGGCAGCGCGAAGTTCATGTCGTGAGAGAACTCGACCGAGCCGGGGGAATCGAAGAAGGTGAAGCGGTCGCCAAGGTAATCGACGCTCGCCACGTTCGGCTCGACGCTCATCGCGTGGCTGCGCGCCTCGGGGCTGGAGTCGCCGACGCTGGTGCCTTCGCGCACTGAGCCTTGGCGCGCGGCGCCGCCGGCGCGCACGACGATGCCCTCGAGAAGGCTGGTCTTGCCGCTCTGGAAGGGGCCGACGATGGCGATCAGCCGGGGACCGGCGATCCTGGGTTCTTCATTTTGGCCGGCAGCGACCATCGCGTTCTCCTCCGCCTTCCCCCTCGAGACTTCGCCGAGACCCCGGCATTGTCCGCGCCGGGGGTCCGAGCGAGCTGCTTGCTCTATTCTGACAAATCTGCGCGCGCAAGTGCGCGCGGGGCGGGCCGGGACGCCTGGCCGGGGCCGCCGGCGCGATGGCCATCGGCCGGCGCTTAGGCTATGGACGGCGGGGTGCGCGCCCCGCCGGCGCGACCGCCGCGGTCCGGCGGACGGGGCCGGGGAGGATCGGGGGCGGCGGGAAGGATGGCATGAACGAATCCGCGCGCCTCGACGCCGCCGCGATCGCCGCCGCCCTCGGGAGGCGGTCGATCGTGCTTGTCGGCATGATGGGAGCGGGCAAGACCTCGGTGGGCAAGCGGCTCGCCCAGCGCCTCGGCCTGCCCTTCGTCGACGCCGACGCCGAGATCGAGACCGGCGCGCAGATGACCGTTCCGGAGATCTTCGAGCGCTTCGGCGAGCCGTATTTCCGCGACGGCGAGCGTCGGGTGATCGCCCGCCTCCTGACCGAGGGGCCGATGGTGCTGGCGACCGGCGGCGGCGCCTTCCTTAGCGAGGAGACGCGCCGGCGCGTCTCCGAAACCGGCGTGTCGATTTGGCTGAAGCCCGATTTCGAAGTGTTATGGCGGCGGGTGCGCAAGCGCGCCAACCGGCCGCTGCTGCGCACCGCCGACCCGGAAGCGACCTTGCGCCGCCTGCTCGAGGAGCGCAGCCCGATCTACGCGCTCGCCGACATCGTCATCGAATCGCACGAGGGGCCGCACGAGGCCGTGGTCGAGGCGACGCTCGCCGCGCTCGGCCGCCGCTTCGCCGCCGCCGGCGAGGGCGCGCCGCCGCTCGGGCCGGCGTCGCGCGAGGTCGTGGTGCCGCTCGGCGCGCGCGCTTACGGGATTCTGATCGGCGACGGGCTGATCGACTCGGCGGGCCAGCGTCTCGCGCGCCTCGCGCCCGGCGGGCGATGCGCCGTGGTCACCGACGACAACGTCGCCGCTTTGCATCTCGAGCGCCTGCGCGAGAGCCTCGATCGCGCCGGCCTCAAGACCAGCGTGATCGTCTGTCCGCCGGGCGAAGCGTCGAAGTCCTACGCGGAGTTCGCGCGCGTCAGCGACGCGCTGCTCGCCGCGGGCGTCGAGCGGCGCGATCTGGTGGTCGCGCTCGGCGGCGGCGTCGTCGGCGACCTTGCCGGCTTTTGCGCCGCCTGTCTCAGGCGCGGCGTGCGCGTCGTCCAGATCCCGACCACCCTGCTCGCCCAGGTCGACTCGAGCGTCGGCGGAAAGACGGCGATCAATTCGCCGCTGGGCAAGAACCTGATCGGCGCGTTCCACCAGCCGTCGCTGGTTCTCGCTGACGTCGGCGTCCTCGACACGTTGAGCGCGCGCGAGTTTCGCGCCGGCTACGCCGAGGCGGTCAAGTACGGCCTGATCGGCGATCGCGGCTTCTTCGATTGGCTGGAGGCGAATCGGCGCGAGGTGTTCTCCGGCGGGCCGGCGCGGCTCGATGCGGTCGCGAGCTGCTGCGCGGCGAAGGCGCGGGTGGTCGCCGCCGACGAGACCGAACGGGGCGAACGCGCGCTGCTCAACCTCGGTCATACCTTCGCCCACGCCTTCGAGCGGCTGACCGGCTATGACGGCGCGCGCCTCATCCACGGGGAGGCGGTGGCGATCGGCATCGCCTGCGCGTTCCGCTTTTCGCGCGCGCTCGGCGTTTGTTCGGGACAAGACACGGCGCGGGTGGAGAATCATCTCGCGGCGGTCGGCCTGCCGACCCGCATCGGCGACATTCCCGGCTTCGAGGCCGACGCGGCGGCGATGCTCGCCGCCATGCGCCAGGACAAGAAGGTCGAGCGCGGCCGGCTAACCTTCATTCTCGCTCGCGGGATCGGCGCGTGCTTCGTCGCCAAGGATGTTTCCGAGGCGCAGACTTTGGATTTTCTCCAAACTGAGCGCGCCGGCGACTAGCGCGCGGGCGCCGGCGCTCGTCGCGTGAAACCCGCAGATTTCCTGGCGTTCCGCGACGTCGCCGCCGCAGGCCGCGGGCGATTTTTCGCCGGCGGCGCCGGGCGGCGGCGGCGCGACATCGCGACGCTGCGGCGGCCATACGACGACGTTGACGGGCCGCGCCAATCATCATATTAATCCGCTGCAAAAAAAAAGTCGGAAAGGCTGTCGGCAACAAACATGACTTCGGTTGGTCCGCGCATGGAAGCGCGGCGTTTCAGAGTGGAGGATTCAATGAGCAGCTTGAAATATCTGTTGGGAGCAGCGGTTGGCGTAGCCGCCTTGGCGGCTCTTTCGGTGACGGCTTCGGCGCAGACGGTCGGGTTCTCGCAGGTCGGTCACGAGAGCGACTGGCGCACCGCTTTCTCGAAGAGCATGCAGGAGGACGCGGTCAAGGAAGGCATCACCCTCAAGTTCTCCGACGCCAACCAGAAGGAAGAGGATCAGCTGAAGGCCGTGCGCTCGTTCATTGCGCAGAAGGTCGACGCGATCGTGATCGCGCCGATCGTCGTCACCGGCTGGGACCAGGTGCTCAAGGAGGCTAAGGCCGCCAATATTCCGGTGTTCATCGTCGATCGCAACGTCGAGTCCGACCCGTCGCTGTTCGTCTGCCGCATCGCGGCCGACTTCAATCTTGAAGGCCGTCTGGCCGGCGCGTGGCTCGCTCAGGCGCTTAAGGGCAAGGGCGACATCGTCGAGCTGCAGGGCACCGTCGGCTCCGCCGCCGCCGAGTATCGCATGAAGGGCTTCAACGCCGTCGAGGCGCTGTTCCCGCTGATCAAGACGGTCAAGTCGCAGAGCGGCGACTTCACCACCCAGGGCGGCAAGGAAGTGATGGAAAGCTTCATCAAGGCCACCGACGGGCTGAAGGACATCAAGTTGGTCTGGGCGCATAACGACAACATGCTGCTCGGCGCCATCCAGGCGATGAAGGAAGCCGGCTTGAAGCCCGGCAAGGACATCCTGACCATCTCCGTCGACGGCGTTCCGGATATCTTCAAGACGATAATCGCCGGCGACGCCAACGCGTCGGTCGAGCTGCGCTCCGACATCGGCCCGGACGTCTACAGCGTGGTCAAGGCTTACCTCGGCGGCAAGAAGGACTGGCCGAAGTGGGTCGTGATCCCCAGCGATCTGCACACGATCGCCGACGCTGCCGAAGTGCTGAAGAAGAAGGAAGGCAACTGAGCCTCCTCGCGCGGTCGCGAGTTCCTCCCTTCGCGACCACCACGGCGTCCGGCGGCCCCCAGCGGCCGGTCGCCGTCATCTTCAGGGCGGACGAAGACGCTTAAGAATCGTATCCGAACGCGCCGCGGCGCCAAGCGCGGCGGCGCGTTCGGATACGCGATGGACGCCTGCGGCGGTCATCGGCGAACATGGCCATTGGTTACTTAGCGAGGCTGGAGTGAGCGAGCCGTCGACGCCGCGAGTCGAGTTGAAGGGCATCTCAAAGTCGTTTCCGGGCGTGCGGGCCCTCGACGCCGTCGATTTTCGGGTCGAAGCGGGCGAAATCCACGCGCTGCTCGGCGAGAACGGCGCCGGCAAATCGACTCTCATCAAGGTTATGACCGGGGCGCTATTGCGCGACTCGGGCACGATGCTGCTCGACGGGACGCCCGTCGAATTGACCAGTCCGGCCGACGGGCCGAAGCTCGGCATCAGCACGGTCTATCAGGAAGTCAATCTCGTTCCGACGCTGTCGGTGGTGAAAAACCTGACGCTCGAGCGCCAGCCGATGCGCCACGGCTTCATCTCATGGAAGCGCGCCAACGAGCGCGCGCGGGAGCGGTTGGCGCGGCTGAGCCTCGACATCGACATCGAGCGGCCGCTGGCGTCGTACTCGGTCGCCATTCAACAGCTCGTCGCCATCGCCCGCGCCCTTGAGGACGACACCCGCCTGCTGGTGCTCGACGAGCCCACCGCCAGCCTCGACGCGCGCGAGGTCGAGCTTTTGTTCGGCATCCTGCGCGAGCTGAAGTCGCGCGGCATCTCGATCATTTTCATCACCCACTTCATCGACCAAGTCTACCGGATCGCCGACCGCATCACGGTGCTGCGCAACGGCCGCCTGGTGGGAACGGCGCCGACCGCGGAGCTGCCGCGCCTTAAGCTGGTGTCGATGATGGTCGGCCGCGAGCTGGGGGCGATGGGCGTGCGCCCGACGACCAGTTCGGTGGTCGAGACGGGCGAGCCGATTCTTGCCATCGAGGGCATGGGGCGGCGCCGCTACATGGGCGTTTTCGACCTCAAGCTGCGCGCCGGAGAGGTGGTCGGGCTCGCCGGCCTGCTCGGCTCGGGCCGCACCGAAACCTGCAAGCTGGTGTTCGGCGCAGTGCACGCCGATTCCGGCCATGTCCGTTTCGAAGGCAAGCCGATCAGCATCCGCTCGCCGCGCCAGGCGATCAGGCTCGGCCTCGGCTTCTGCCCCGAGGACCGCAAGGCGGAAGGGCTGATTCCCGAATTGTCGGTGCGCGAAAACATCATTTTGGCGATGCAGGTCAAGCGCGGCTGGTGGAACCGAGTGCCCTTCGAGGAACAGGAGCGGGTCGCCGGTGAGATGATCAAGGCGATGGGCATCGTCACGCCCGACGCCGACAAGCCGGTCGGCCAGCTTTCGGGCGGCAACCAGCAGAAGGTGATTCTCGCCCGCTGGCTCGCCTCGAAATCGCGCATCCTCATTCTCGACGAGCCGACGCGCGGCATCGACGTCGGCGCCCACGCCGAGATCGTCGCCCTGATTCGCCGCTTGTGCGGCGAAGGCATGGCGCTGCTCGTCGCCTCCTCGGAGTTCGACGAGATCGTGGCGATGAGCGATCGCGTGGAAGTGCTGCGCGACCGCCACAAGGTCGGCGAAATCGCCGGCGCGGACATCACGCGCGAAAACATCATTCACACTATTGCGGCAAGCTGAAATGGATCGCGCTGGTAAACTCTCGACCGCCGCCGAGACCAAGTGGTCGGTCGGCGAAGTTCTCAATCGTCCCTGGTTCTGGCCGTTCGTGGCGCTGGGGTTGATCTTGATCGTCGACGGCATCGTGTCGCCGGGGTTCTTTTCCATCCGCATCAATCAGGGTCGCCTTTTCGGCAGCCTGATCGACGTGCTCTACCGCGGCACGCCGACCATCCTGGTGGCGTTGGGCATGTCGGTGGTGATCGGCACCAAAGGCATCGACCTGTCGGTCGGCGCGGTGGTGGCGATCGTCGGCGCGGTGATGACCAACCTAATCCACCGCGACTTCTCGCCCGTCTCCGTGCTGTTCCTGACGCTCGGCGCCGGCGTGCTGTGCGGCCTGTGGAACGGCCTCCTGGTCGCCTTCCTCGACATTCAGCCGATCATCGCGACGCTGATCCTGATGGTGGCGGGCCGCGGCATCGCGCTGTTGATCGACGAAGGGCTGATCGTCACCTTCCGAAGCGACTTCTTCTCCGCTATCAGCACCGGCGAATTCTTCACCGTGCCGTCGCGCATCCTTGTCTGCATAGGGTCGTTCATAATCCTGTGGCTATTCCTGCGCCGCACCGCCCTCGGCCTCTACATCGAGTCGGTGGGGGCCAACGCCTCGGCGGCGGACCTCGCCGGCGTCAACGCCAAGCTCGCCAAGATCGGCGCCTACGCGCTGTCGGGGTTGTGCTCCGGCATCGCCGGCCTGCTGATCTGCGCCGACATTCGCGGCTCCGACAGCAATAACGCCGGACTGTTCATGGAGCTCGACGCGATTCTGGCGGTGGTGATCGGCGGCGGCTCGATGGCGGGCGGCCGCTTCTACCTCGGCTTGACCGTCGTCGGCGTGCTGATCATCCAGGGCCTGACCACCTCGATTCTGGTCAGCGGCTTGCCGGCGCAGTTCACCATGATCGTCAAAGGCGCGGTCGTTCTGATCGTGCTGCTGCTGCAGTCGTCTCGGTTGCGGTCGATGGTTTTTGGCGCGTTTAGGGGAAGGCGCGGATGAAGGACAAGTATCTCCCGCTCGTCGCGACGATCACGGTCTTCGTCGTCGCCTTCGCGGTCGGCGGCGTCAGCTTCAATCACTTTCTGTCGACGAACGTTCTTGGCGATCTGTTGACCGACAACGCGTTCATCATCATCTGCGCGGTCGGCGAGACCTTCGTCATCCTGACCGGCGGCATCGACCTGTCGGTCGGCTCGATGATCGGGTTCGTCGGCGTCGTCATGGCGCATCTCGACACGCTCGGCTGGCATCCGCTGGCCTCCGCCGCGGCGATGATCGCTTTCGGCATCGCCTTCGGCGTGTTCCAGGGCGTCGTCGTCGACCTGTGCGAGATTCAGCCGTTCATCATCACGCTGGCGGGCCTGTTCCTGCTGCGCGGCGGTTGCTTCATGGTGAGCCTGGATTCGATTCCGATCAATCACCCGTTCGTCGGCGCGTTTGCGGACTGGCACATCGATCTCGGAGGGGGAGGGCGACTATCGCTATCGGCGATCGTGATGCTGCTATCGCTTGCCGCGGGCGTGATCATCGCCCACTTCACCAAGTTCGGCGCCAACATCTATGCGATGGGCGGCGATCCGCAGTCGGCCAAGCTGATGGGCGTGCCGGTTCGCAGCACCACCATCAAGCTTTACGCGCTGGCGGGGTTCTACAACGCGCTTGGCGGCGTGATCTACGCGTTCTACACCGCTTCGGGCTATCCGCTGGCGGGGTTGGGCGACGAGCTCATCGCCATCGCGGCGGTGGTGCTGGGCGGCACGCTGGTGACCGGCGGCGTCGGCCTGGTGTTCGGCACGCTGTTCGGCGGGCTGATCCAAGGGCTGATCACCACCCTGGTCAACTTCCAGGGATCGCTGACCAGCTGGTGGGCGACCATCATCGTCGGCGTGCTGCTGTTCGTGTTCATCGTCGCGCAGCGCACGATCATCAACTCGTTCATGGGCCGCCGCGCCGTTTGAGGACGAATCGGATAGAAGAGACCGACGAAATAGGGAGGAGCCGCGCCCGGCGCGCCGATGGTGGCGCATAAGGGTGCGGGCGGGGGGATCTCCGGACCTAACGAGCGGCGCTTATTCCGGAGCGGACGATTGGTTGAGACGACACTCGAGAAGCGTGTCCCGGCAGGGGCGCGACGCCCCGAGTCGGGCGTCGCTGGAGCGGGGGAGGGCGCGGCCCGCCCCCCTTTGGCGCGCAAGGGCAACGCCAACGATTCGCTCGCGGCGGCGCTCGGCCATGAGATCATCGCCGGGCTCTACGCGCCGGGATCGCGGCTGCCTCCCGAGGCGCGCCTGCTCGAGCGGTTCGGCGTGTCGCGCCCGACGCTGCGGGAGGCGTTTCGCGCGCTCGAGGCCAAGGGGCTGATCGTCTCGCGCCAGAAGGTCGGCACGCTGGTGCGTCCAAAGTCGGATTGGCACATGCTCGATTCCGACTTCCTCGCCTGGCACATGTGGGCGGCGCCGACGCAGGAATTCGTCAACGATATCTTTCAGCTTCGCCAGATCTTCGAGCCGTCGGCCTCCTATCTCGCCGCGCGCTCGCGCGACGCGGCGGCGCTGGAGCGGATCGCCGCCGCCTACGCCGACATGGAGCGCTTCAAGTCGGGGCGCGGCGACCTGGTCGGCGCCGACGTGCGCTTCCATCGCGAGATTCTCGACGCCACCGGCAACCGGCTGATCGCCTCGCTCGCCGGCCTCATTGACACGGCGCTGGTCGGCACCTTCCGGATGGGTTGGCGGGGCGTGGCGATCAAGGAAGATCGCCTGCGCCAGCACCGGGCCGTGCTCGACGCCATCGCCGCTCAGGAGGCCGACGAGGCGCGGGCGTGCATGGCCAAGCTGATCGGCGAGTCCGCCACCGACGTGATGCGCGCGCTGGCGAAGGACGCGCGCAGCCGCAGTCGGGCGGCGAAGGCTAAGGAAGAACCGAGCGACCTCTGACAAAGGGGAAAGGCTGCGCTCGGGCGCGCGGCGGCGAATTATGACCGCCGGCCGTGGTAAACTGCCGTCATGCGCATCTACCTAACTGCGGTTGTCGTCGCCTTCGCTCTCATCGCCGCGGCGTTCTTCTCCGGGGCGGAGACGGCGCTGACCGCGGCGTCGCGCGCGCGCCTCAAGGCGCTCGATACCGGCGGCGACAAGCGGGCGGCGCTCGCCACTCAGCTGGTGGCGGCGCGCGGGCGGCTGATCAGCGCCATGCTGCTCGGCGGCCAGCTGGTGACGATCGGCGCCTCGGCGCTGACCACCAGCGCGCTGGTCGCCGCGGTCGGCGACGAGGGCGTGGTCTACGCCACCGGCATCATGACCGCGCTGGTGGTGGTGTTCGGCGAAGTGCTGCCGAAGACGATCGCCATCGCCTATCCCGACCGGATGGCGCTGTTGATCGCGCCGACGGTGGCGTTCTTCGTCACCCTGTTCGG
>CAZKHF010000061.1:0-12083 GCA_964552445.1 uncultured Bradyrhizobium sp.
ATGTCGAGCAGCCCAACTTTCCGCCGCGCTACAACATCGCGCCGACGCAGCCGATTCCGCTGGTCGCGGCGCGCGGCGGCGAGCGCCATTTCATGCTCGCGCGCTGGGGCTTCCTGCCCGGCTTCGTCAAGGACCCGAAAGACTTTCCGCTGCTGATCAACGCCCGCGCCGAAACGCTGGCCGAGAAGCCGAGTTTTCGCGCCGCGCTGCGGCGCCGGCGCTGCCTCATCGTCGCCGACGGCTTTTATGAGTGGCGGCGCGCCGCGCCGCAGGCGGGACGCGCCGCGCCGCGCCCGGCCTACCTGATCCGGCGCGTCGACGGCGCGCCGATGGGCTTCGCCGGCCTGATGGAGACCTGGAGCGATCCGAGCGGCGGCGAGATCGACACCGCCTGCATCGTCACCACGCCGGCCAACCGCCTGATGGCGCTCATCCACGACCGCATGCCGGCGATCGTGCTTCCCGAGGCGTTCGCGATCTGGCTCGACAACGAGCGCGTCGACGCCTCGACCGCGCGCGCGCTGCTCAAGCCGGCGCCGGAGGCGGCGCTGGAGCTCGTACCGATCGGCCCGGCGATCAATCGCGCCGACAACGACGCGCCCGCGACGCAGGCGCCGATCGGCGAGGCGATTCGGGCTGCGCCGACGGCGAAGCCGGGCTAAGAAACCCCATGGCCGAAGAAAAAGCGATTCCCGCCCGCCCCGACGCAGTCCTCGGCCACGCCGACGGCCGCGCCCGCTGCCCATGGCCGGGCCTCGACCCGCTCTACCTCGCCTATCATGACGAGGAATGGGGCGTCCCGGAATGGGACGACCGCGCGATGTACGAGAAGCTCGCGCTCGACGGCTTCCAGGCAGGGCTGTCGTGGATCACCATCCTGCGCAAGCGCGAAACTTTCCGCGCCGCCTTCGACGGCTTCGAGCCGGAGCGCGTCGCCCGCTTCGACGCCGCCAAGGTCGAAGCGCTGATGGCGAACGCAGGCATCGTGCGCAACCGCGCCAAGATCGAGGCGGCGATCGCGCTGGCGCGCATCGCCCTCGATCTCAGGGCGCAAGGCGGCCTGGCGCGGCATTTGTGGAGCTTCGTCGACGGGCGGCCGCTCGACGCGGCGCGCCGCTCGACGCTCGACGTCCCCGCCGAGACCGAGATCTCGCGCGCCATCGCCAAGGACTTGCGCGCGCGCGGGAGCAATTTCGTCGGCCCGACGATCGTTTACGCGTTCATGCAGGCGACCGGCATGGTCAACGACCACCTCGTCGGCTGCTGGCGCCATGAAGCCTGTCGCGCGCTCGGCGAAAGGGGGCCGCGATGAACGCCGGCGCGAAGCCGCGCGCCTGGCAGCGGATGCTCTCCGGCCGTCGGCTCGATCTGATCGATCCGAGTCCGCTCGACATCGAAATCGCCGACATCGCCCACGGCCTGGCGCGCGTGGCGCGCTGGAATGGCCAGACGCGCGGGCCGGAAGCGTTCTCGGTGGCGCAGCATTCGCTGCTGGTCGAGGCGCTGTTTGGCGCGCAGGCGCCGGAGGCGCCGCGCCCGGCGCGCCTCGCCGCGTTGCTGCACGACGCGCCCGAATACGTGATCGGCGATATGATCTCGCCATTCAAGGCGGCGGTCGGCGGCGACTACAAGTCGGTCGAGAACCGGCTGATGGCGGCGATCTTCATCCGCTTCGGCCTGCCAGCGCAATTGACGCCCGAGCTCGCCAAGGCGATCAAGGCGGCCGATCGCGCCGCAGCGTTCCTCGAGGCGACGACGCTCGCCGGCTTCGTCGTCGCCGAGGCGCGCCAGTTCTTCGGCGCGCCGCGATTTGCGCTGAAGGCGTTCGCCGCGTATCTGGAGCCGCTGCGGCCGGCGGAGGCGCAACGCCGTTTTCTCGAGCGCTTCGCCGAGCTCGATCACGCTCAGCCGACGCGTTCCTGAAGCGCGCCGGCGCTGAACCGGCGTCGAGAAGGAAAGCGCCGCATGTCGCGCATTCACGTCTGCCCGCTGGCGCGAATCGACGAGACGGTCGAGGAATCGGGCGCGCGATCGATGGTGACGCTGCTCAATCTCGGCACGCCAGTCGCGCGGCCGCCGGCGATCGCGCCCGAGCGCCATCTCTTCATCGCCGTCTCCGACATCGTCGAGGACGCGCCGGGCCAAATTCTTCCCGCGCCTGCGCACGTTCGCCAATTGCTCGACTTCGTCGCCGCGTGGGACCGCGGCGCGCCGCTGCTCATCCATTGCTTCGCCGGCGTCAGCCGCTCGACCGCGGCCGCGTTCATCTCGGCCTGCGCGCTCGCGCCGCGTCGCGACGAGCGCGAGATCGCGCGCGCCCTGCGCGCGGCGTCGCCGACCGCGACGCCCAATTCGCTTTTGATCGCGCTCGCCGACGCGAAGCTCGGCCGCGCCGGCCGCATGGTCCGCGCCATCGAGGCGATCGGCCGCGGCGAGGATTGTTTCGCCGGCGTCCCCTTCGCGCTCGATCTCGGCTGAGCGGCGCGGGTCCCGGATTTCCGCAGGAGCGAATGGCGCTTGACGGGCTCGGCCGCCCGATCGCGCTGTGGAATCGTGGGCGATCAATGGGTTGCGCCTCGATCGGGGACCAGCGCGCCTTGCCGGCGCGACCTGCCGTCCGCCGCGCGCTGGTTATGCGCCGTTTTGTCAAGCGTCGCAGTTGACACCTGTCGGTTGTCACGTTTACCTATCTACAACCATAACGGGCGGCGAGCGGGGCGCGCGGGAGAAATGCGGGCGCCTCAAGCGGAGACGCCGAACGCCCGCCGTCGGTCAAGCGTCGGACAGCGGAGCGTTCCAGCCTGCCTGCACGACGTCGGGCGTCTCGCGGCGTCGGCGGGCCGGCCGGAAGGACGGGGCGGAGGGAGATGCGATGGGCGCGTTGTGGAATCGAGTAGTCGGCGTCGGTCAGCCCAGCGAAGCGGCGACGGCGCGCAATGAAACGGACGCGCCGGCCGCCGCGGTCGGCGCCGCCCTCCAGCGGTTTGCGCCGCAGGAGCCATTGGAAACCATCGGCATGCACAACGAGGCGCTGCGTGAGCAGCTCGAGGAAGTGGAGCACGGCCTCGGGCAAATCGAACGGGTCAGGGGCCTGTTCCAGGCCGTGCAGACGCCGATCTCGGAACTGATGAGCGAATACGAAGCGGCCAAGGCGCGCGTCAGCGAGGCGCGGACGCGGCTTAGCGCGCTCGAGGAGGCGCAACAGACGCTGAGCGCGCGGCATGCCGAGACGATCGAGGAGCGCGATCTCCTCGCTGAGGCGCGCAACGCGCTGACGCGCGAGAACCGCGAGGCGGCGCAGCGCGTCCAGCGGCTCGACGCGGTATTGGCCGAGACGCAGGCGGACCTCCGCGAGCGCGTCGCCGCCAACGAAAAGCTCGACCGCCTGATCGAGGTCGAGACGCGCCGCAACGGCGCGCTCGCCGACGAGCTCCGGCGCCTGAAGGAGGAGCTGTCGAACAAGGACCAGCGGCTCGCTGGCCTGGAGGTGGCGTTGAAGACGGCGAGCGATCAGGGCGCGATGTTGTCGCAGGAGAACGAGGGTTTGCGCGAATCCGCGCAGAACCTCGCCAACCAGCTCGACGCCGCCAACCGCCGCGCCGCGGAAGGCGAGGCGCGCGTCGCCGACTGCGAGATGGCGATCGACCAGGCCAAGCATCGCCTCGCCGCGCTCGAGCAGTCGCTGGCTGACGAGCAGGCGACGCACGCCAACCTGCGCGCCAAGCATCTCGAACAGGTCGAACGCAATCGGGGCGAGATGGCCCGCCTCGGCGACGCGGTGCTGGCGATGCGCGGCCGCATCGACGTGACCAACCGGATTCTCGACCAGACCCGCGGCCAGTTGCGCGAGAAGATCGAGGAGCTGCGCGCCGCCGAGCGTCGCCTGATGGAGAACGCCATCCAGATCGACGCGTTGGAGAAGAGCGAGCGTTCGCTCAAGGACGACCTCGCCAGCGCCAATGAGCGCCTCGCCGGCGCCGAGCGCGCGCGCCGCGCCCTGACCGATCAGGTCGGCGCCTTGACCGAGGACGTCCGCGCCAAGGACACCGCGCTGCAGTCGGCCGCGCGCACCGTCGAGCAGCTGACCGCGCGGGTCGAGGAGGCGGCCAAGAACCGGCAGCGCGAGCGGGACGAATCGGAACGCCGCACCGTTGCGCTGCAGAACGAGGTGGCGCGCGTGCGCGCGGAGCGGCGGCTGGCGGACGGCGCGCTCGAGGCTTCGCGCGCCGAACGTCAGCAGGCGCGCCGCGCGCCGCCGCCGCGGCTCGACGGGCGGCTCGCGGAGCCGGCGGAGGCGGCCGGAGCGCCGTCGCCCGGCGACGTCGGCAAACTGTCGGTGGCGGCCGAATAGAACGCCAGTCCCTACGGGGTCGGCGTCCGCCCCGATCCCCACCCTCTCCCGCACAGCCCGCTCGCGGGAGAAGGCGGACGGGCGAAGCGCAGCCGCATGAAGGGGAGCGCTCGGCGAACGCCTCTGCGCTCCGGGGAAGAACCCGCGACGCCGCCGGCCGCGGTCGCAAGCCGCGTCGCCGGCCGACTGTCCGCGCAGTCGTTCTCGGGGATGCGTCTATTTCTGCGGAGGAAGACCCAAACGGCGGTCTGCGCAGCCCGAAGCGCGGATGAGGTTGGATCAGGGGCGCGTCAGCTTTCCGAGATGAGACGATGTTCTGACCACCGGTCGTGGCCGCCGCGTCGGCGCGCGGACGGCGCGAATCGGCGTCGCCGCCCATAGCTTCGACGGAACAGGGAGTTGGCGCGACAAATGGCGCCGGCGCGGCCGCCTTTCGTCGCCGGGCTTGGCTCGCGCCCGCGGCTTCCGCCGCCAGAGCGGTCGGCGAAGACTTCCGCGGTGCGGCGCGCGCCGGAGTTTTGCACAGTTTTATCATGTCGCCGACGTTGGCGCGCTTGGATTGCGCGACACGCCCCATCATCATGGGCGCGAGCGATCACGAGCAAGTTCTTCCACTTTAGACGATGAGTCGTCCCGAGGGGAAGGCGTCGACCGTGAAGGTAAAAGCCTCGGCGTCAATTGCGTAAAGCTCGCGCGTCGCTGCGTCGCTGGCCCGCCGGTCGGTTCGCCCGGGGAGGGGAGACAATGAGCGCTTTGTGGGAACAGATGGCTGGGCTCGTCCGCACCAACCCGCGATCGCCGGAGGAGCAAGACGCGGCCGCGTCGTCCGCCGCGAGCGAAGCGGTTCGGCAACCCGCTTCGCCGCCGCGGCTCGAAAGCGTCGGCATGCGCACCGAGAGCTTGCGCGCCCAACTTGACGAGGTCGCGCGCGCTTTCGCCCAGTTGGATCTGCTGAAGGGCTCGTTCCAAGGGCTGGTGGCGCCGGTTGAGGACCTGATGGACGGGTTCGAGGCCGCCGAAGCCCGCGCCAACGAGATGGGGGCGAAGCTCAACCTGGTCGAGGAGGTGTGCGAGAACCTGACCTCGCGGCACGCGGCGGCGGTCGAAGAGCGCGACCGCATGGCCGAGGCGAGAGACGCCGCGCTGCGCGAGAAGGGCGAAATGGAGCAGCGCCTCGAGCGCGCCGAGGCCGCGGCGAAAGAGGCGCGCGACGAGTTGCGCGAGCGCGTCGCCGCGCACGAAAAGCTCGAAGAAGCGCTCGAAGCCGAGACGCGCCGCACCAGCGCGCTGAGCGACGAGCTGCGGCGCCGCAAGGACGAATGCCTCACCAAGGACCAATGGCTCGCCGATCTCGATATCGCGCTGAAGACGGCGAGCGACGAGGGCGCGCTGCTGTCGCAGGAGAACGCGACGCTGCGCGAATCGTCGAGGAACCTCAGTCAGCAGCTTGAGGAGATCAATCGTCGCTCCGCCGAAAACGCGACCCGCATCGTCGAATACGAGTCGCTCATCGAGCAGAGCAAGCAGCGCGTCGCCGCTCTCGGGCAATCGCTGGCCGAGGAGCAGGAGGCGCACGTCGCCCTGCGGGCCAAGCACCTCGAGCTCGCCGAACGCAGCCGCGCGGAGGCGGCGCGACTGGGCGACGCCGTCCTCGCGGTGCGCGGACGCGTCGATGTCACGGAGCGGCTTCTCGAGCAGGCCCGCGGCCAGTTGCGCGAGAAGACCGAAGAATTGCGCGCAGCCGAACGGCAGCTGCTGGAGGACAGCATTCATATCGACGCGTTCGAGAAGAGCGAGGTCGCGCTGAAGGACGATCTCGCGCGCGCCAACGAACGCCTGGGGGGCGCGGATCGTCTCCGCCGCACGCTGGTCGACCAGGTCAACGGGCTGAACGACGAGCTTCGCGCCAAGGAGACGGCGTTGAAGAACGCGGCGCGGACGACCGAGCGCGCGACGGCGCGCGCCGACGAAGCCGTGAGGGCGGGCCAGCAGATGAAGGAGGAGCTGGAGCGCCGCGTCGCGGCGCTGCAGAACGAGGTCGCTCGCCTTCACGCCGAGCGCCGCTTGACCGACGGGGCGCTGGAGGCTTCGCGCTCCGAGCGGCTGCTGGCGCGCCGACCGGCGTCGCCGCCCCCCGCCGAACGGCGCCCGGCGGCGGCGGCGGCGGCGCAGCAGGGCGCGTCCGAGACGCTGCCCGCCAACGTCGCCAAGCTGCCTTACGCAGCCGGATAGCGGCCCGAGGCGACGGCGGAGCCGAAGAGGCGTCGCCGAGCGAAAACGTCGCCAAGCCGCCGCTGGCGGTCGCCTGAAGCGCACGGCGTTGAGGTCGAGCCACGCTCGCGCCCCAATCTCTCCCGCTCCGGGCGTCCGACGTCGGTCGCTGCGATCGCGCGGGCTCAGCCGTAATCAAGACCGAGCCGCGCGAGCGGCGCTGCGCTCGGGGCTTCTCTGATCAAGCGGACGTCTTGTTCGCCGCCGCGGCCGATCGTCTTGGCGTGAAGGGCCGGATCAGGCGGCCCCGCCTTCGGGCGCGGCCGCCTGATCGAACTTTCGGCGCATCTCCGGAGGCGCAGGTTCCAGCGTCAGCCGGAGGAACCGCTCTCTCATTCAGATCGCGTGCGGAAGCCGGCAGCCCTGTGGCTGCCGTCGCAATACGGCTTGTTCTGCGAGTGACCGCAGCGACACAGCCACGTCTCGGTGACGCGATTGACGGTCTTGCCGGCGCCGGTGACGATTTCAAGGCTCCCTGTCGCTTGGAGCGGCCCGTCCACAATGGGGTCGATGGACAACGGTCCGTCGCGTCGCGCGAGAGCTGACGAGTCGACGGCGACGACCTCGCCGGAAGCCGCAAAACCCGATGCGACATGGCTGCCGTCGCAGAATGGTTTGTGTGCGGAAGCGCCACAGCGGCAGAGCGTCGCTCTGAGCCGATCCGAAGCATTATCATTGTCAATGGCGAGTTGCGCATGAAACGCCAACGGGCCGTTTTCGCGGATGCGCACGGTGTTCACCATGGGGGCGGGCTCGCCCGTCGATCCGTCAGGCAGTTCATACTGGATCGCGCCCGAAGGACAATTGCGAGCAAGCGACGCCAGCTCGCCGGGCGTCGCCCTCTCCGGATGGATCCATTCGCCTTCCACGTTCGGCACGAACACATCCGGTCGATCGAGGACGCAGTTGCGGGAATGTATGCAGCGCTCGGCATGGAAGCGAATGGCGCCTGACGGTCCGCGAACGACTTCCTCGGTCATTTCGATTCCTTCCTGCAACGGACAAGGCGCGTCACGGCGAAAAGCCGGACCCGTCCGACCGGCTGCTCGCCGGCCCTCGATCGTCATCCGGAATTCTCCCGATGGAGGCGCGGGCGGGGCTGAGATTGCGGCCGCTCGCTTGCTTTTGCAAGACGGCGCCGTCGCAGTCGGTTGCGGGCGCGCTTGGCGAGCCCCCCGCCGCGGCGGAGAAGAGCGGGCGCGGTCGAGCGCAGGTGGCGCGGGCCGGTTTTGTGGCCTATAGCTGCGCCACGACGGACGGTCGGCGAAAGCGCGCCTTGTGCTCCGCCGCTGATCCCGAAGCTGGGTTCGCGCGTGAAGCTTGAGCTGCCGCACGGCAAGTCGTTGACGCTCGGCGCGCCGGTCGCCGTCATGGGGATCGTCAACGCGACGCCCGACTCGTTTTCCGACGGCGGTCAGTTCGCCACCGCCGAGGCCGCCGCCGCGCACGGCGAGCGGCTGGTCGGCGAAGGCGCGGCGATCGTCGACGTCGGCGGCGAGTCGACGCGGCCGGGCGCGAGCCCGGTGGCGGCCGAGGAGGAGATTTCGCGCGTCGTCCCGGTGGTCGCCGCGCTCGCCGCTTGCGTCGACGCGCCGCTCTCCGTTGACACCTCCAAGTCGCGCGTCGCCGCGGCGGCGATCCTCGCCGGGGCGTCGATCGTCAACGACGTCTGGGGTTTCCAGCGCGACCCGGATATGGCGCGCGTCGTCGCCGACGCGCGCGCCGCGGCGGTGCTGATGCACAATCGCGCCGCGATCGATCCCGAGCTCGACGTCGTCGCCGACGTCATCGCCTTTCTCAAGCGCTCGATTGACGTCGCGCTCGCCGCGGGCGTCGCCGAGGAGCGGCTGATCGTCGATCCCGGCTTCGGCTTCGGCAAGACGCCGCGGCAGAATCTTCTACTCATCCGGCGGCTGGGCGAGATCGCGGCGCTCGGCCGGCCAGTGCTGCTCGGCGTCTCGCGCAAGTCGACCATCGGACTGGCGACTGGCCAGCCGTCGCCGGCCGCGCGCGTCGCCGGGTCGATCGCCGCCGGGCTGATCGGCGCGATCAACGGCGCGGCGATCTTGAGGGTCCACGACGTGGCCACCCAGGTCCAGGCGCTCAAGGTCTGGCGCGGCGTGGAGGAAAGCTGACGATGAACGGCGCTGCGCTTCCCGTTTCGGTCGGCCGCGGCCGGATCTTCGTCGACGGCTTGCGGCTCCACGCCTTCCACGGCCATTTCGCCCACGAGCGCCGATACGGCCAGACCTTCGTGATTGATCTCGAGCTCGTGGTCGACCTCGCCGAGGCGGCGCTCGGCGACGACCTCAAGGCGACCGTCGACTACGGCAAGGTGGTGGAGCTGACGCGCGAGGTCTTCTGCGGACCGCCGCGCAAGCTGGTCGAGGCCGCCGCGCTCGACGTCGCGCGCGCGCTGTTGGAGAAGTTCGCGCGCGTCGAGAGGGTCGTGGCGCGGGTCGGCAAGGTCGCGCCGCCGATCGAGGCGACGCTCGCGGCGGCGGGGGTCGAGATCGAGGTGACGCGTGGCGGCTGAGGCGCCGATCGACGCCTATCTCGGCCTCGGCGGCAACCTCGGCGACGTCGCGGCGGCGTTCGTCGAAGCGCTCGCCCGCCTCGCGGCGACGCCGGGGGTGAGGATCAGCCGCCTGTCGTCGGTCTACCGCACGCCGCCCTGGGGCAAGCGCGACCAGCCGGATTTCCTCAACCTGGCGGCGCTGGCGACGACGACGCTGCCGGCGCGGGCGCTGCTCGCCGTTTGTCTTGAGGTCGAGCGCGCGATGGGCCGCCGGCGCGCCGAGCGCTGGGGGCCGCGCTCGATCGACATCGACATCCTCGCCTACGGGGAGGCGACGATCGACGAGCCCGAGCTGAAGGTTCCCCACCCGCGTCTGGTCGAGCGCGCCTTCGCCCTGGCGCCGCTCGCGGAGATTGCGCCCGGCCTGCGGGTCGGCGGCCGCGCCGTCGCCGACTGGCTCGCCGCTGCCGAGCGCGCCGGGATCGAAGTCGACCCGGCGGCGAGCGCGGTCGTGCGCGCCGCCGGCCGCCGCGTCGCGGCGCCTTGACCAATTGCATCGGGCGATGCTGTGATGAACGCGCTCGACGGCGGGAACTCGATCGCCGCGGGCCGACAAGGAGGGGAACGACATGAAGGGGATTTCTGCACTCGTGTTGTGCGCGGCGTTGCTCGCTCCGGGCGCGGCTTTCGCCGGTTGGGGCGCGATCGCCTACAATTCGGCGACCGGCGTCAGCTCGGAAGCGCACGGTTATGGGTCGTTGGGCGCTGCAGAACGCGCCGCTCTCCACGCTTGCGGCGGCAGCTGCCGGATCATGAATTGGGAGCAGAATAGCTGCATCGCTTTCGCCACCAACGGAAGGGGGGCGTGGGGCGAGGCTCACGGCTACGGCAATAGCAACGCCGCGGTCGCCGCGGCCATCAGCGCCTGCGGCGCCGGGTGCTCATGGCAAGAGTGGGCGTGCAGCTGAGGCGACGCCGGCTCGTCTGACTTAGCGCCGCGAGCGCCGCTGGGCGGCCGCGGGCGGCGCCGGCGCAAGCGGCGTTTGCGCGTCTGCAAAACGACGCTGCGCCGGCGACGCGCGCGCCACGGATCGCGCGCCGGCCGACGATCTCGTCGCGGCGCCGGCGGCGACCGGAGGTCGAACGCGTCGAGGCGCCTTGACCGTTTGCGTCGAGCAATGCTGTGATGAACCCGCCCGGCGGGGCCGGCGCGGCCGCCGCGGGCCGACCAAGAGGGGGACGACATGAAGGGGATTTCTGCGCTCGTCTTATCGGCCGCGTTGCTCGCTCCGGGCGCGGCTTTCGCCGGCTGGGGCGCGATCGCCTACAATCCGGGCTCCGGGGCCAGCTCCGAAGCCCACGGCTACGCGACGTTGCCGGACGCGCTCAACGCCGCGCTCAAGGCCTGCGGCAGCGGCTGCCTGATCGTCACCTGGGAGAACGACCGTTGCATCGCCTTCGCCACCAACGGTTCGGGCGCGTGGGGCGACGCGTTCGACGCCGCCAACCAGCAGGAAGCGGTCGCCGCCGCGCTCAAGTACTGCGGTCAGGGTTGCAGCTGGAAGGAATGGGCCTGCAGCTGACGCGCGCCTTCTCGCGCTCGCGCGAGAAGGTTTGACGCCGCTGCGATGGGCGGGGCGCCGGCGCTCGCAAGCGCCGGGCGCCGACGCTCGCCGTCGGCGCGGGCTTGCCATTCCCTGGTTGACAAGGCCGCCCGCGCGGGCTCACATTCGCCCCCTCACTCGAGGGGCGCCTCGTAAGGGGCTGAGACGGCGGCCAGAACGCCGAACCCTTTGAACCTGATCCGGGTCATGCCGGCGAAGGGACGAGCCTACGGCAGCAAGCCGCCGAAATCGCCCGCTCCCCTCTTCGACGCGTGACCGTGCAAGCGCGTTGAGGAGAACGGCGATGAACGAACAGGCGAAGATCGCAGCGGCGGCGCCGCAGAGCGTCACCACCGGGCCGATCGCCGGCGGCCGCAAGGTCTACGCATCTCCCAAGGGCCGCCCTGACATTCGCGTGCCGTTCCGCGAGATCGCGCTCTCCGACCCGAACGAGCCGACGGCGCGCGTCTACGACGCCTCCGGCCCGTTCACCGATCCCGACGCGCGGATCGACCTCGCCGCTGGCCTCGCCCCGGTGCGCGAAAGCTGGATCGCCGCCCGCGGCTATGCGGAGATCGCCGGCCGCGCGATCAAGCCCGAGGACAACGGCTCGGTCTCGTCCGAGCGGCTCGCCCCGCACTGTCCGGCGCGGCGCGCGTTGAGGGCCGGCGCGCCCGGCCAGCTCGTCACCCAGCTCGAGTTCGCCCGCGCCGGGATCGTCACCGAGGAAATGATCTACGTCGCCTATCGCGAGAACCTCGCGCGCGAGGCGGCGGTCGAGGACGCGAAGGCGCGGATCGCCGAGGGCGAAAGCTTCGGCGCCGCAATCCCCGAATTCGTCACGCCGGAGTTCGTGCGCGAGGAAGTGGCGCGCGGCCGGGCGATCATCCCCGCCAACATCAACCACGTCGAGCTCGAGCCGATGGCGATCGGCCGCAACTTCCTGGTCAAGGTCAACGCCAACATCGGCAACAGCGCGGTCAGCTCCGGCGTCGCCGAGGAAGTCGAGAAGATGGTGTGGGCGATCCGCTGGGGCGCCGACACGGTGATGGACCTCTCGACCGGCCGCAACATCCACAACATCCGCTCCTGGATCGTGCGCAATTCCCCGACGCCGATTGGCACCGTGCCGATCTACCAGGCGCTGGAGAAGGTCGACGGCGACCCGCTGAAGCTCGACTGGGAGGTGTTCAAGGACACGCTGATCGAGCAGGCCGAGCAGGGCGTCGACTATTTCACCATCCACGCCGGGGTGCGGCTCGCCTACGTGCCGCTGACCGCCAGGCGCGTCACCGGCATCGTCTCGCGCGGCGGCTCGATCATGGCGCGCTGGTGCCTC
>CAZKHF010000062.1:0-12062 GCA_964552445.1 uncultured Bradyrhizobium sp.
GCGCCGAAGCGCGCATCAAAGGCTACGTCGGCGAAGCCTGCCCCGAATGCGGCAACTTCACCATGGTGCGGAACGGGACGTGCCTCAAGTGCGAGACCTGCGGGGGGACGACGGGGTGCAGTTGAGGGGAGCGGCTTTGCGCAAAGACTATAAAGTTAGCTTTCGGCGAGAAGAATCGATCAAGGAAACGGCAGAGCGCGTACGCGCGGCGCTCGGCGTAAGTTGTCGTTCTGATTTTAGTGTCACAGCCTGCATACGCCGTCTGACGAGGGAACCGCTGCTCAGAAAAGGGCTCATCGAGCTGCGATTCTTTAGGCAATCAACACCTGACCCTCCTGCCTTTGTCCAATTCAAGCCGATCGTAACATTGAACGTCGATAAGGATATTTGGGACGAGGCGGACGAAAATATTCCAAGCGCCCGAGACGTCTTAGGACATGAGCTCGGTCACTTAACATTGCACGACCATTATGCGCAGCTATTTTCGGGGTTGCGAGAGAAATGGATTTTGGAAGAAGAGTCCGCTGAGTGGCAGGCGGATCGATTTTGTGAATACTTCTTGATTTCAGATTCTGACGTTAAAGCGTACGTCACGCCAAATGCAATTTCGACTCATTGTGCAGTCCCACACCACAAAGCATATCGCCGATTGGGAAGGCAGTTTCAGTACACAGACGATATTTGTCCGAATTGTGGCAATCTGACAATGGTTAGGTGTCCGCGGTATCTTATTTGTGATACTTGTGGTTCGATAATAAGCTGATCGACGGGCTTCCACTCAGGAGGATGCCGAAGTGACGAAAAGAGCAGTGCCGTTCAATCAAACGGGTATAAGTAGCGTTCCGAAGGACAAGCCGATCGTGTACGAAATCGAAACTGCGGGAGGCAGAAACAATTATACTGGAATCGCCAAGCGCGGCAGAGCCCAAGAAAGGTTGCAAGAGCATCTAGCCAACGGCCCGGATCCGATCCCCGGAGCGACAGTTGTTGTCCAACAAGTCGACTCAATTGACGCTGCGAGGAAGATCGAAAAGCGGGTAATTGGTCGAGAACAGCCTAAATATAACAAACTTCATAAATAGGTCTCGATTACGTGATTACGTGATTACGGTGACGCGTGCTCAATTGCGCAATTGTCGCCGCCGACCCTATCGCGCCGTCGCCGTCAAGCGCCTTCGGCGCTCCTCCGCTCCGCTTCGGCCGCTTCGCGGTGACCGCGCCGACGCGAGAGGGCGTTTCGCCGCCATGGCTTCGACGCCCGAAACCGGCCGCGCGCGGCCGGTTTGCGGCGTCGAAGCCATGGAAACCAAACGCCCGAGCCGCGCTTGAGCGGTCAAGCCTCGCCGAAGGCGACGCGCGGAACGCGCGCTCGGGCTTGACGGCGAGCACGGCTCGGGCATGGCGGCCGCGCCATCGCCCCAATTCGGCGCGCCGCCGTGGGGACGCGCAAGTTCGTGCGCTTGATCGACGCGGCGAGAGACGCGAATGAGAAAACCCGACTACGCGGCGCCGATCGAGCCGCTGCCGGAAGAAGACGGCGGCGGCTTCCTGGCGAGCGTCCCCGATCTTCCCGGGCGCCTGTCCGACGGCGAAACCCGCGAGGAGGCGGCGAGAAACATCGAGGACGCCATCGCCTGCTGGATCGAAGAGGCGCGCGCGATCGGACGCGCGGTTCCCCTTCCGCGGCGCGGGTTGCGGGTTGCGGGATGACGGGGGCCGTTTGGCGGCTGCAAGACTGGGCGGGGATAATGGCGTCAGCTCACGAAATCCCCAACTTCTGGGCTGGGCGCGAGCGGCGGTAGGGGACAGCGGTAGCAGTCGACAGGCGCGGTCATCGACCGCGCCTACAGGGCGGCGCCGCGCCGCCGCGCGCGCCGGCGCCGAGCCTGAACAGGTTGCCCGAACCTTGCGCTGGCCCGGCGGCGCGTCAAATTCGGCATTGCCAATCCAATTGGGCTGCGCGACGATGCACTTACGGCGGCGCCGGCGGCGCTCGCCTTCCGCCCGCGCCCTAGCGTCCGCCGGCGTCGCGTTCATCGCCGGAAACGAGGGCGGCCCGGGCGTGAGGCTGCGGAAGGCGCGGCTTGCGCCGGACACGGTCGCGGTCGAGCGAGCGGCGCCGACCATTTCGCGCCCGGGGTCGCGGAGACTGGATAGCAGTGGGAGAATGCAATGGCCAAAAGTCAACTCAGGGGCAACAAGGAGGCCAAGAAGCCCAAGGCCGACAAGCCCAAGACGGGCGGCTCCGCGTATAAGCTTTCGCAGAGCAAGACAGGCCAGCCGATAAGCACGTCGGTCAAGAAGACGTAATTGACCGCCAAGCCGGTCGAATTGACGACGTCGCCGGCGCTTGCGCTTGGCGTCATGGGCGCCGTGGATATTACTTTGATGGTGCGTAAAATACGCGGTTCGGCCCGCCGCGCGCGTAAGCGCTTGCGGCCGCTTCGGCCGGGCGGGAGGTTTCCATCGCGGGGGCTTGGCGACGCCGGCCGCCGGCGGGACAGAAGAGCGCGCTTAAGCCATTGAAGCCGCTTCGCCGCGGACCGGAACGGCCGCTCGCGCTCGGCGCCGTCAAGCCCGCGTCGCCGCGCCCCGGCGCACGGGGCCGCCGCGGCTCACTCAGGCGTGCAGACGTCGGCGGACATGCCGAGAAACGAGCTCGGCCGGCACATCAGTCCTTTTCGGCGGTCGTAGTAGCCGGGCTCGGTCTTCACGTAGCGCCAGCCGCGCGCAAGCATGCAGCGCTTGAAAGCCGGCGGCGTCGGCTGGCCGTTTCGCGTCCTGCCGACTTTCACCCAGCAGTCGAAGCTGTCGGCTTGGAGGTCCGCGTCGCCGCGCGAGCGTCCGGTGACGTCGTGGAAGGTGTCGACGTCGGCGCGCGCCGGGCCGGCCGCCGCCAGGACGGCGAGCAGCGCGGCGAGCGCGCAAAGCCGCGCTTGGGCCGACCATGGCGGAAGCAAAGGAGCGGGTTTCGGCAGCGCCATGGCGCGTCTCCTCATTCTCCCTTCGGCGGACGGCTTCCCGCCGCTCGCCTCTTTTCCTTCTTTACGGTCCGCCGCGTCATTATGCGATCCGCCACGCCGCCGCAGCGGCGCTCGGCGGCCGCGTCCGCGTCGCGACATTGGCCCGGCGCGCGTTTCGGGCTCGCCGTTACTCGCCGATGATCTTGACCAGCGCGCGCTTGCGGCGGCGGCCGTCGAACTCGCCGTAGAAGATCTGCTCCCACGGGCCGAAATCGAGCTTGCCGGCGGTGACGGCGACCACCACCTCGCGCCCCATCACCTGGCGCTTCATGTGGGCGTCGGCGTTGTCCTCGCCGGCGCCGTTGTGGCGGTAGGCGGAGACCGGCTCGTGCGGCGCGAGCCGCTCCAGCCAGGCGTCGTAGTCGGCGTGCAGGCCGCTCTCGTCGTCGTTGATGAACACGGAGGCGGTGATGTGCATGGCGTTGACCAGCGCCAGGCCCTCGCTGACGCCGCTCTCCTTCAGCGCGGCCTCGACCTCAGGCGTGATGTTGAGGAATGCGCGCCGCGTCGGCGTCTCGAACCACAGCTCCTTGCGATAGGATTTCATCGGCCTTCCTCTGAAGCGCTCGGCGTGAACCTCCGGCGCGGCGGGAGCATAGCGGTTGGCGGACGCGCTGGCAGCGCGCCGACGCGGCGTTCCGCGAAGCGTGACGCGAGCCTCGGGTCGCCGAGCGCGCGCTGCGGCGAACGGTCGCGCGGGCGGCGTTCGGCGAGACGACCGGAAAAAGCGCAAAAAGGCGCCGCAAAGTCGCGCTATGGCGTTGGACAGCGATTGCGCGTAATTGGCAATTCCCGAAGGGAAACATCGAGGAGAGACCCATGAAATCCGTCGCTCGCAACGCCGCCGCGGCTCTGGCGGCCGGCGTGCTCGTCGTCTTGCTGGCGGCGAGCGCCGAGGCGCAGTCGCGGCGCGCCTATTGCGACCAGGAGGCGCGCGAATACGCCGACCAGGCCACCGCGGGCAACACGGTGGGAGGGGCGGCGGTCGGCGCGTTGCTCGGCGCGGGCGTCGGCGCCTTGGTCGGCGGTCACAACTCGGTCGGGACCGGCGCGGCGGCCGGGGCCGGCGTCGGCGCGGTCGGCGGCGCCGCCAACGGTTCGTCGCTGTGGCGGCAGAACTACTGGGCGCGCTACAACGACTGCATCCACGGCTACTGAGCGCGCGCGGCGCGGCGTCATCCGGCGCCGCGCGCCCCCTTGACCGGCGCGGCGCGCTGTGGTCGGCGCGGTCGTTCCGGCGCGCGCCGCCGGCGCCGACGACGGGAAAGGGCCCTCATGTCGATTTCGTCGCTGCTGCTGTTCGTGGCGGTCTATTTCGCCGCGGTGGCGACGCCGGGGCCGGGGGTGGCGGCGCTGATCACGCGCGTCCTCGCTCACGGCCTCGTCGGCGTCGCGCCGTTCATCGCCGGCTACGTCGTCGGCGACTTCATCTGGCTCGCCATCGCGGCGACCGGGGCGGCCGTGCTCGCCCACGAATTCGCGGCCGTGTTCGTGGCGCTGAAGTTCGCCGGCGCCGCCTATCTGCTCCATCTCGCCTGGGGCATGGCGCGCTCCGCCCGCGCGCATGAGACGCAGGCGCCGCCGCGCGCCGCGCGCGGCTGGCGGGCGTTCTGGGGCTCGCTGTCGCTGACGCTCGGCAACCCCAAGGTGATCGTGTTCTTCCTGTCGATCATGCCGCTGGTGGTCGACCTCGAGACGATGACGCCGGCGAGCTTCCTCGTCCTCGGCGCGACAATGGCGACGGTGCTGGCCGCGACGCTCGCCGGCTATGCGCTGCTCGCTAACCGCGCCCGCGCGGCGCTGAAGGCGACGCGGGCGGCCCGGCTGGCGCGCCGCGCCGCCGCCGGCGTGATGGCGGGCGTCGCCGTCGTCATCGCCACGCGCTAGCGACGAGGCGGGTCGACGCGCTTCCTTGACGACGCGACGGAGCGGCGCCTAGAAACCCCGCGCCGGCGCCGGGACCGGCGCGCCACTCAACGCCGGCCTTGTCCGGGGCCCGTTCCAACGACGGAAAGAGAGTCTTGACCGCCCGACCCGATCGCCAGGGCGTCGCCGCGCCGCGCGGCGCCTCCGCCGCGCCGGCGGCGTGGCTCGTCCTCCTCGTTCCCGCCACGCTCGTGGCGTTGCAGCTTGTCGTCTGGCTCGCGCTGGCGACGCGGTTCGAAGGCTCGATCGACAACGACGTCGCCGAGGGCGTGGTCGACGGCCCGGCTTGGCGGCTCTCCTATCTGCGCCATCCGCCGCTGTCGTCGTGGCTGAGCGGCCTCGCCGCCAACGCCGGCGACTGGCGCTATGTCGCGCTGTTCGGCGTTGCGCTCGCGTTCGCCTGCGGCGCCTTCGTCATCGCCGCCGGCTTCGTCGCCCGCGTCGATCGCCGCGGCGGAGCGCTGGTGACGCTGCTCGCCGGCCTCGCCTCGCCCTACGCGACCTACTGGCCGCTGAAGTTCAACCACAACATCGGCGTCATGCCGTTCTGGGCGATCGTGCTGTGGACGGCGTGGAGCGCCTTCGAAGGCGGCTCGCTCGTCGAATGGGCCGCCTTCGGCGCCGCGGTCGGCTTCGGCCTATGGGCGAAATACGCCATCCTCCACCTGGCGCTGCCGTTGGCGGCGGCCTGCCTGGTCGTCCCGGAATGGCGCAAGCGCTTGGCGACGCCGGGGCCGTGGGTCGCTGTGGCGATCGCTGTCGCGATCATCGCTCCGCAGGCGGTCGACGTCGCCAGCCACGGCGCGACGCCGCTGAAATGGGCGGTCCACCAGACCCGCGCCAACGCGCTCCAGCGCGTCGGCTGGATCGTCATGTTCGTCTTCGACTGCGCGCTCGCCAATCTGTCAATGGCCTCGCTCGCCTGGGCGGCGTGCGGGCGCGCGCGGCTGGTCGCGGCGTTGCGCGCCGCCTTCGCGCGGGAGACGCGCACGCGCCTCGACCTCTTCCTCCATGTCGCGATCTTCGGCCCGATCGTGGTGATCGTCCTGTTCGCGCCGTTTGGCGTGCGGCTCTTCTATCATTGGCTGACGCCGCTGACGGTCGGCTTCGCGGCGTGGTGGGGCCATTTGGCGGCGCGCGCCGGCTTTTCCGCGCCGCGGCGGCTGTGGCTCGTCTTCGCCCTGTGGGCGGCGGCTCTTGCCGGGGGTTACGTCGGGGTTCGCGAGGTCTGGCGGCTGCAAACGCCGCTTTCCAACGGCGCCTACCCGGAGATGGACGGGCCCGGCCTCGCGCGCCTCGCCGAGGACTATTGGGCGGCTCATGCGGCCGGCCCGATCCCCTACATCGTCAGCTTGGATGGCAAGGTGAGCTTCCAGGCGGCGGGCTCGATCGCCTTCGACCTGCCTTACCGCGCGCTGGTGCTGAAAGACGGCGAATCCCTCAACGCGCCCTGGCTCGACGTCGCCGACCTGCGGCGGCGCGGCGCGCTGGTGGTTTGCGACACGCCGACGCCCGATGAAAAGATCGACGGCGCTTCCACGGCGGTGCGCGATCTGACCGGGTTCACCCGTCCGACGCTCAGCGGCGTGCGCGCGCCGCCGAAGATCTATTTCGGCGTCATCGATCCGGGGTCGTGAGCGCGGGCGGTTCGCTCAGCCCTTCGCCGGCGTATTGAACGCCGCGGCGAGTTTTTCGATTCGCTGGCACAGCTCGCCCAGCGCCTGCGCGGCGGCGACAGTCTGGATCTCGGCGTCGCGGCGCGTCGCGCGTTCGCGCTCGGCGGCGCGCTCCACGTCCGCTTCGAGTTCGGCGATGCGCTCGCGCGCTTCGGCGAACTCGTCGGCGAGAGTGAGCGCGGTCATGACGATCAGCCTTTGGTCGCCGATTTCGCCGAACGCCTTGTGCATCGCCTCGAATTTGGCGTGGACTTCGTTCGCGAGCGCCTCGAGGTGCGGCTCTTCGCCCTCGTTGCAGGCGAGGCGGTAGGAACGTCCCCCGATCGTCACCGTCACCTGCGCCATGGTCGCCCGCCTCGTTCCCGCCGGCCCGCCTCGTGCGCGGCGGCGGGATTCAATCGGCGCCGAACTCGCCCGCCTCGGCGATGAGCCGATCGAGCGCCGTGTTAGCCTGGGCGAGCAGCTTCGCCGCCTCGGCGTTGGCCGCATCGAGCGCGCGGTTGCGGTCGAGGGCGCCGTCGAGCTCCACCGCCAGCCGGGCGCGGTCGTCCTGCATCAGCGCCAGCTCTTCGTCGGCGTCGCCGCGTCGGGCGTCGAGGCGCGCGCGTCGCTCGACCGCGGCCTCGAGCAGGTCGATCGCCGCGCGCATGCGTCGCAGGGAGGGCTCGAACGGGCCGACGGCCATTGCGCTCCTTCCTTTATGACGCATTGTTTACGCGATGCTTGAAGGGGCCGTCAACGCGCCGAGGGGCGCGATTGACAGAAGATTGCCCGCACGCCTATCAACGGCGCGACTTAAAGTTCAGCCGCTCGAGCGGCGCGCCGCGAAGGAAATCAACATGTCGGCCTCAGTCTCCCACAATGCGATGGCGAACGCGATTCGCTTCCTCTCGATGGACGCGGTCGAGAAGGCCAAGAGCGGTCACCCCGGCCTGCCGATGGGCGCCGCCGACATCGCCACCACGCTGTATCGCGACGTGCTGAAGTTCGACGCCGCCGATCCCCATTGGCCCGACCGGGACCGCTTCGTGCTGTCCGGCGGACACGGCTCGATGTTGCTCTATTCGTTGCTCTATTTGACCGGTACGGGTGGCGCTCAGGGCCTGACGATCGACGATATCAAGGCGTTCCGTCAGCTCGGTTCGAAGACGCCCGGCCATCCCGAATACGGCCACACGGTCGGCGTCGAGACCACCACCGGGCCGCTCGGGCAAGGCCTCGCCACCGCCGTCGGCATGGCGATCGCCGAGCGCATGCTCGCCGCCCAGTTCGGCGACGTGGTCGACCACCACACCTACGTGCTGTGCGGCGACGGCGACCTGATGGAGGGCGTGAGCCACGAGGCGATCGCCATCGCCGGCCATCTCAAGCTCGCCAAGCTGATCGTGCTTTACGACGACAACGGCATATCGATCGACGGCAAGACCTCGATCGCCGACTCGATGGACACGCCGGCGCGCTTCCGCGCCGCCGGCTGGCGGACCGAGAGCGTCGACGGACACGATCCGGTCGCCATCCTCAGCGCGCTGCGCGCCGCCAAGCGGGCCGACCAGCCGATGCTGATCGCTTGCAAGACGATCATCGGCTTCGGCGCGCCGACCCGAGCCGGCACCGCCAAGGCCCACGGCGAGGCGCTGGGGGCGGCCGAGATCGCCGGCGCGCGCAAGGCGCTCGACTGGCCGTACGAGCCGTTCGTCGTCCCCGACGAAATCCTCGCGGCGTGGCGCGCCGTCGGCGCGCGCGGCCGCGCCGAACGCGAGAAATGGGAGCGCGCGCTCGCCGCGCTCGCCCCCGACAAGCGCGCCGAGTTCGAGCGCCGCATCCGCGGCGACCTGCCCAAGAACCTCGACGCGGCGGTCGACGCTTACAAGAAGGAGCTCGCCGCCGCGGCGCCGGAAATCGCCACCCGCAAGGCGGGCGAGGCGGCGCTGAAGAAGATCGCGCCGGTCGTCCCCGAGCTCGTCACCGGCTCGGCCGACCTCACCGGCTCCAACAACACCAAGGTCGAGGCGACGCGCGAGATCACTCCGACCGACATGAGCGGACGTTACGTCCACTGGGGCGTGCGCGAGCACGGCATGGCGGCGGCGTGCAACGGCCTGTCGCTGCACGGCGGCTTTATCGCGTCGGGCGCGACCTTCCTGGTGTTCAGCGATTACGCCCGCCCGTCTCTGCGGCTGGCGGCGCTGATGGGCGCGCATGTCGTCCACGTCTTCACCCACGATTCGATCGGCCTCGGCGAGGACGGGCCGACCCACCAGCCGGTCGAGCATCTGGCGGCGCTGCGGGCGATCCCCAACCTGCTGCTGTTCCGCCCCGCCGACTCGGTCGAGACGGTCGAGTGCTGGCAGGCGGCGCTGAAGGCGCGCCAGTCGCCGTCGATCCTGGCGCTGACGCGGCAGAACTTGCCGGCGCTGCGTCGGACCCATGTCATAGAGAACCTGTGCGCGCTCGGCGCCTATGAGATCTCGCCGGCGCCGGCGAAGGCGGAAGTGTCGATCTTCGCCTCCGGCTCGGAGGTGTCGATCGCCGTCGCCGCGCAGGCGCTGCTGGCGACGAAATCCGTCCCGGCGCGAGTCGTCTCGGTCCCCTGCATGGAGCTGTTCGCTCAGCAGAGCGACGGCTACCGTAAGCAGGTGCTCGGCGAAGCGCGGGTGCGCGTTGGCGTCGAGGCGGCGATCCGGCAGGGCTGGGACGCGCTGATCGGCGACGGGCCGTTCGTCGGCATGACCGGATTCGGCGCCAGCGGTCCGTACAAAGAGCTCTATCGCCATTTCGGCGTCACCGCCGAGAAGGTCGCCGAGGCGGCGCTCGCGCGTTTGGGCCGCTGAGACGGATTGCGGCAAAAAGCCGCGATTTTGGGCTTAGATCAAATTCCGACGGTCGAGACTCTGCTAGGCGGATGTCTAGGCCGCTCCTCGAGGAGCGGCGAGGGCGAACGAAGCGCGACGTCCTGAAGGCGTCGCGCGCCCGGGCAGACTGCTGATCAAATGAACGAGAGTTTCGTTAAGACTCTGGCGCCTTTTCGGACGGTATGTGACGCGTCCTGCGTAAAGCGTCCAGTTCGGCGGCCTGCTGGACTTTAGAATAGGGATCGAGCAAAAAGCGCGCGGTCCGCGGCCCCCCGGGATGCGGGACGAAGGCCCTCAATTCACTTGGAGGTAATGACGATGGCGGTAAAAGTTGCGATCAATGGGTTCGGGCGCATCGGGCGGCTGGTTTTGCGCGCCATCGCCGAATCTGGCCGCAAGGACATTGACGTTGTGGCGATCAACGATCTCGGGCCGGTCGAGACCAACGCGCACCTGCTGCGCTTCGACAGCGTGCACGGCCGCTTCCCGCTGGAAGTCGGCGTCGACGGCGACTCGCTCGTGGTCGCGGGCAAGAAGATCAAGGTGACGGCGATCAAGGAGCCGACCGAGCTGCCCTACAAGGCGCTCGGCGTCGACATCGCCATGGAGTGCACCGGCCGGTTCACCGCGCGCGACAAGGCGGCGGCGCTGCTCACCGCCGGCGCGAAGCGCGTGATCGTCTCCGCCCCGTCGGACGGCGCCGACCTCACGGTCGTCTTCGGCGTCAACCACCAGAAGCTGACCAAGGAGCACCTCGTCATCTCCAACGCCTCGTGCACCACCAACTGCCTGGCGCCGGTGGTGAAGGTGCTCAACGACGCCATCGGCGTCGATCACGGCTTCATGACCACGATTCACTCCTACACCGGCGACCAGCCGACGCTCGACACGCTGCACAAGGACCTCTATCGCTCCCGCGCCGCGGCGCTGTCGATGATCCCGACCACCACCGGCGCCGCGAAGGCGGTCGGCTTGGTGCTGCCCGAGCTCAAGGGCAAGCTCGACGGCTCGGCGATCCGCGTGCCGACCCCGAACGTCTCGGTGGTCGACTTCAAGTTCGTCGCCAAGCGCGCCACCAGCAAGGAAGAGATCACCGCGGCGATCAAGGCGGCGGCCGACAGCGGCCCGCTCAAGGGCATCCTCGGCTACACCGAGAGGCCGAACGTCTCGATCGACTTCAACCATGACAGCCGCTCGTCGGTGTTCCACATCGACCAGACCAGGGTGCTCGAGGGCACGTTCGTGCGCGTCCTCTCCTGGTACGACAACGAGTGGGGCTTCTCGAACCGCATGGGCGACACCGCCGTCGCGCTCGCCAAGCTGATCTGACGCCTCCAACCGGGGCGGGCGCGCAACGCCCGCCCCGAATCTTTTGACTCTCGATTTCCCATTGCGCCGCCCGGCGCGAGGAGCCTTGGCTATGAGCTCGTTCCGCACACTCGATTCCGCCGATGTGAAGGGCAAGCGCGTGCTGCTGCGCGTCGACCTCAACGTTCCCATCGAAAACGGCCAAGTCACCGACACCACGCGCATCGAGCGCGTCGCGCCGACGATCCTCGAACTCGCCGACAAGGGCGGCAAGGTCATCCTGATGGCCCATTTGGGCCGCCCGAAGGGCAAGCCGGACCCGGCCTTCACCCTCAAGCCGGTCGCCGAGGCGGTCGCCAAAGTGGTGAAGCGGCCGGTCGCGTTCGCCCCCGACTGCATCGGCGAGGCCGCCGCCAAGGCGGTCGCGGCGCTGAAGAACGGCGACATTCTTTGTCTTGAGAACACCCGCTACTACAAGGCCGAGGAGAAGAACGAGCCCGAGTTCGTCGCCCAGCTCGCCAAGCTCGGCGACATCTACGTCAACGACGCTTTCTCCGCCGCCCACCGCGCCCACGCCTCCACCGAGGGGCTCGCCCACCATATGCCTGCCTACGCCGGCCGCGCGATGCAGAAGGAGCTCGACGCGTTGACCCTGGCGCTGAGCGCGCCGGTTCGGCCGCTGGCGGCGATCGTCGGCGGCGCGAAGGTGTCGGGCAAGCTCGAGCTGCTCGCCAACCTGATCAAGAAAGTCAACGTGCTGATCATCGGCGGCGGCATGGCCAACACCTTCCTGTTCGCGCAGGGCAAGGCGATCGGCAAGTCGCTGTGCGAGAAGGATCTCGCCGACACCGCGCGCGGCATTCTCGCCGACGCGACGAAGACCGGGTGCAAGATCGTGCTGCCGGTCGACGCGGTGGTGGCCAAGGAGTTCAAGGCCCACGCGCCGTCGCGGACCGTCGACGTCGACCACGTCGGTGAGGACGACATGATCCTCGACATCGGGCCGAAGTCGATCGCCGCGGTCGAAGCGGCGCTGGGCGGCGTCAAGACGCTGGTGTGGAACGGCCCGTTCGGCGCCTTCGAGACGCCGCCGTTCGACGTCGCGACGATCGCGATCGCCAAGAAGGTCGCGTCGCTTGCCGTCGACGGCAAGCTGAAGGCGGTGGCGGGCGGCGGCGACACGGTGTCGGCGCTCAACGTCGCGGGCGTCGGCGACCAGCTGACCTACGTCTCGACCGCGGGCGGCGCCTTCCTCGAATGGATGGAAGGCAAGGCGC
>CAZKHF010000063.1:0-11941 GCA_964552445.1 uncultured Bradyrhizobium sp.
ACACGGCGCGCGACTGGAGCGACCTCGACGGCCCTGGCGGCACCGCCTACACCGACTCGAAAACCCTCGCCGAGCGACGCGCTTGGGAGATCGTGAATGCGGCCGGGCGCGAAAACGATCTCGTCGCGATCAATCCGGGCATGATCCTCGGCCCCCTGCTCGACGAGGACCCGGGCACGTCCGCCTTGACGGCGCTGCGGCTAATGAACGGAACCATGCCGGCCGCGCCGCGCATCGCCTTCCCCATCGTCGACGCGCGCGACGTCGCCGCCGCGCATGTCGCCGCCCTGACGAGCCCAAGCGCCGGCGGCAGGCGCTTCCCGATCGGCGACGATTGCCTATCCCTCAAGCAACTCGCCGACGTCCTGCGCCGCCGCCTCCCGGATCGCGCGCGCAAGGCGCCGCGCTTCGAAATGCCCAATTGGGCGGTGCGGCTCTACGCGCTGTTCGACCGCGACCTGCGCGGCAATCTCGACGAACTCGGCGCGATGCGACGAATCGATGCGTCCGACGCCGTCGCGCTGCTGGGCCGCGCCTTGATCCCCGCCGAAGAGGCGCTAGTCGCCACGGCCGAAAGCCTGATCGCCTTCGGCCTTGTCTGAGCGCCGCCGGCGGAAACCTCGGCTACTTCGGCGGCAGGCCCGGGACCGATTGCTCCGGGACCATCCAACCCGCGTTCGGCCGCAGCCGATAGACGACACGCCCGACAATGTCGCTGATCGCGATCGTTCCAATCATCGACGTGCGGCTGTCGGCCGAATTGGTGCGGTTGTCGCCGAGGACATAAACGCGGCCGGGCGGCACTTCGATTTCCGGCAGGTCGGCGAGCCTGCGCCAACTTTTCGGCAGGTCGTCCTCGATGACGATTTGGTAGGGGCGCGCGTCGGGCGGCGATTCGCGCCACAGCGGAAGGGTCCGCCGCCCGGTCGGCGTGGCGAACTCGCCCTGCCCCGCGCTGTCGCACGCGACCTCGGCGCCGTTGAGAATCAGCCGCCAGTTCTTGAAGGCGATCCGGTCGCCCGGCAAGCCGACCGCCCGCTTCATCCAATCGGCGCCGTCGGAGTTGCGAAACACGATGAGCTCGCCGCGCGCCGGCGGCGCGCCCCGGGAGCGCAGATCGGCGAGCACGACGTCGTCAATCGCCATGGTCGGCAGCATGCTCGTGCTTTTCGTCACGTAGCTGTGGATCGGAATGCCCGCGTCCACGAAGCGACGCGCCACCCTGAAGTCTTCGAACCAATCGGCCAGCGAAGCGGCGCGCGAGGGTCGCGGCGCGACCGCCGAGCCGATCGCGCCGAGGGTCAGCAGGAAACTTCGCCGATTCATCGTCGTCGCTCCCCTCGCGCGAACGAAAATGACCCGTCCTCCTCTTGCGCCGCCCGTCGCGATCACGGATCAGCGCCGCTCCTCGCCCCTCTTCCAGGTCCGTTCGCCGATCCTGAGCGACTCGACGACCAGCTCGCCCTTCGGCTCGAACAGGTCGTCGGCGACGCGCGTTTCGCCGCCGACCTGCGAAATCCCCAACATGGCGTAGGCCGCCGAAAGCATGCGCGCCGCCGAGCCGGTGTACCACGACCAGCCGCCGCGGCCGCCGTGGCCGTAGCCGTCGTAGATGTCAGCCGGCTGCTGGATCGGGATCAGACCGTAGCTCGCGATCTGGTCGGGGTCGGTCTTCTTCAGCGGCGAAATCTTCTCGAAGATCTCGAAGGCGCGCGCGGCGAGCTTGCGCGCCGCGTGGGCGTCGCCGTTGTCGCGCGCTTCCTCGGCGAGCTTGACGAAGCCGTCGACGATCCAGGTCGCGCCGTGGCTGTACTGGCCGCCGTTCTCGCGCACGCCCGGCGGATAGTCGGCGATGCGCCCGGGATAGGGCTGGCTGTGCTCGAAGAACGGCTTCTCCAGGAGCAGGATTCGATTCGGCCGCTCGATCGCCTTCAGCCCGCCCTCCAGCGCCGCCAGCGCGCGCTTATAGGGCAGCGCGCCGGAATAGGCGGCCCAGCCGGTGGTCATCGCGTTGGCCATCTCGACCTCGCGGCCGTCGTCGGCGAAGTCGAGCGCGTAATGGTCGCCGCGCCAGGCGGTCTCCAGCGCGTCCTGCACCGACTCGCGCGCCGCCTCGCAGCGTTCGGCGAACGTCTCGTCGCCGTGCAAGCGCGCGAGCGGAACGAAGCCGTCAAGCACGTTGAAGAGGAAGAAGCCCATCCACACGCTGGTTCCGCGGCCCGCGCGGCCGAGCGCGTCAATGCCGTCGTTCCAGTCGCCGGCGCCGAGGAGCGGCAGGCCGTTCGCGCCGAGACGGTCGAGCGTATAGACGATGGCGCGGCGCGCGTGACCGTAGACGTCGTCGGTCTCGCGCGACGGACGCGGCGCGACGATCCAGGCGTCCTCGTTCGGCGGCCCCGCCGCCGCCTCGAGATAAGGGACGACCTCGTCGAGCACGCTCGCGTCGCCCGACTGACTGACGTAGCGCGCGAGCGCGTAGGGCAGCCACAGCTGCGGGTCGCTCGCCTTGGTGCGCTGGGCGACGCCGGTTCCGCCGTTCGGCGCTGGATGCCACCACTTCAGCACATCGCCTTCGAGGAACTGCTGGCCGGCGTGCAGCACGATCTGCTTGCGCGCGAGCCGCGGCTCGATGAGGATCAGCGGCAGCGTGTCCTGCAGCTGATCGCGGAAGCCGTAGGCGCCGCCGCGCTGCTCGGGGCCGAGGCGGCCGAACAGCCGCGAGGCGTAAAGCTGGTAGGGCAGCCAACAGTTGATCAGGCGATCGAAGTCGGGCCGGTTGGTGACGACGGCGATCTTGCCGAGCCGCTCCGCCCAGGAGGCGCGCGTCGTCGCTAGCGCCTGCTCGGCGCGCTCGACCGTCGCCGCCTGACCGGCGGCGATCGCCTCGGCGCGGGTCGCCGCCTGGCCGAGGACGATGGCGACCTTGATCTCGCCGCCGGGCGGCAGCTCGACGTCGGCGACGAAGGCCGCGCAACGGCGGCCGTCGTCGCGCTGCGACGGATCGCAGGCCTCCTCCTCGACCAGCGCCGGCGTGCGGATGTCGCGGCCGGCGCCGTCGAAGAAGCGCGCTCTGATCCGCTCGCGCTTGGCGTGATCGAGGCTGGTCGCGGCGAAGGCGACGCCGCGCTCGAAATCGTTGCGGCGGTTCTCGAACAACAGCGTCCCGTCGACCTCCGCGTCGCTGAGCTTGCCCGCGCTCTCGTCGGGGCCTTCGTCGAGCGCGATGTCGAAGAACGGCGCGACCCGCAGGCGCAGCCGCTTCTCGCCGCGGTTGCTCAGCGTCAAAAGGCGCATGTCGCCGGGGAAATCGGGCGGCGTGAACACGGCGTAGTCCATCGCCAGGTCGCCGCGCGCCTTGGCGAAGCGCGCGACCCCCGGCTCGTAGGTCGCGGCGTATTCCGCGTCGGCGCGCTCGAACGGCGCGAAGCTTGGCGCATCGGTCTCGCCGCGGTCGAGATCGCGCACATAGACGATCTGGCCGGGCAGCGTCGTCGTCGTCGTCTCGAAGCGGAACGGCGTCAGCGCGTTGTGGCGCGAATTGCCGAACGCCGAATAGATCTCGCCGTCGTTGGCGACCACCGTCGAGGCGCCGAGCTCGTTGGCCATCACCAGCGACCAGGGGCGCGGCGTGCGCTGGGTGAGATGGAGCGCCCGCCCGTCGGGCGCGAAGGAGAACGGCCAGCGATCCGGCAGCGCCGGGCAAGGCTCGACCGCGCGCGTCTCGTAGAGGCGGACCTGCAGGTCGCGTTCGGCGATCGGCGGCAGGCCGAGGCGGCGCGCGATCAGCTCCGCCGCCCACACCGCATTGTCGGAGCGGCCGATGATGAACTCGGCCTCGGCGTCGCCGTTCGCCGCGAACTCAAGCTCGAGCGTGAAGCAGGCGGCGGGATCGAAGGTCCACAGCTTGCCTTCGTCGTCGAGCTTGCGCGGGCGATGGCGCCCGCAGCCGGTCGGGCTCGCGAGCGTGCCCTCGCCGATGAAGCGCGGCCGCGAATCCTCGTAGCCGACCAAGCGGGCGTTCGCTCCCGGCTTCGCCGCGAAGAACGCGGTCTCGCCGCGATCGGCCCGCGCCGAGCGCAGCAGCCGGTTGCGCGCCAAAATGGCGTTGAGCGCGGCGACGAACATCGTCTCGACATGCATGCCAGCGAAAGCGACGTCGCGCGCGTAGGCTTCGGTCTGGTGGCCGGCGATCTCGCAGAAGCTGGTCAGCCGCAGCCGCCGCGCGCGGCCGGCGAGGTCCTCGACATGGACCCGCCAGCTCAACACCGCGCCTTCGCGATCGGTCGAGACCTCCATCGTCGCGCGCACATCGTTGAACGCGTTTTCGATCGCCACGCGATTGAAGCCGCGCCGCTCGACGCAGTAGCCGCCGGCGCGGCGCGCCGGCGCCCAACCGATCGACCACGGCTCGCCGTCGTCCTCGCTGAGGTAGAAGAAATGGCCGCGCGCCTGCAGCGGATCGAGCGGGCGGCGAATGAGGTCGATGGGAAAGCCGCCGCGCTCGTCGCCCATCACATAGGCCGCGCCGCGGCCGTCGCGATAGAGCTCGAAGCCGACCGCGCCGTTGTGGAAGGAGAAGCGCTCCGGCGGTTTTCCGAGCGCCGCCGGGGCGCCGGGGAGCGCGAGCGAGGGCGCGCCGGGCTTCTCGCGCGCGCGCGAAGCGACGGCGATCGCCGCCGCGCCGAGAACCAGGCCGGCGACGCCGTAGGCGACCGCCATCGCCTTGACCGCGCCCGGCATGGGTCCGCCGCGCGCCAGCGCCTCGGCGCCGGTCCACGCCTTGTCCCAGTCGGCGCCGCGCGGGATGTAGAACGGGATGAGCAGCGGGGCCCAAGTGCCGAAGCGGCGAACGCCGTCGGGGATGGCGCGCGCGCGCGCGCCGTGGCCGAGGAAGCGCCCGGCCGCCTCGTCGAGCCGGTCGCCGCCGACAAACGACAGGTTGACCAGCGTCGCCACGCGCAGGCCCATGTGGTCGAACCAGATGATCACCCGCAGCCAGTCGTAGGCGAGCAGACCGAGAAACACCGTCAGGCTGAAGCTGCTGAAGTCGCCGGTCGGCATGCCGATGTCGGCGGCGGTGGCGACGAGCGTGCGCACCGCGCCATCCTGGTTGTACCAGGACGGATCGGCCGACTGGCGCAGGAAGGTGTTGATGATCGGCGCCATCCACAGGCCCCAGCGCATCACCCGCACGGTGAGCTCGACCAGGCCCTGCGCGCCGCGGCCGCTGATCAGCGCCTTGATCGGCTTCAAGCTGCGATCGAGCGCCGCGGTCAGGAACACCGCGTTGATCGCGAACAGCGGCGCGGCGAGCGACCAGTTGATGACGCCGGAAATCGACTCGGCGTAGAACAGCCGCACGCCGCCGGCGACCTCGCCGAGGTTCACCGTCCCATACTTGTTGAAGATCGGATAGGTGATGAAATCGCCGAGCGCGCGGCCCGAAAGGCGGTAATTGACGTCGGCGTAGGCCCAGAACTTGTTGACCACCACGCCGATCTGCGCCGCATCGAAATACCAGCCGAGCGCGCCGGCGACGAAGCCGCCGAGCGCCACGCCGAGCGCATAGAACCGCCAGCTCTGCATCCTGCCGCGCTCGCCTCGCGCGACGCGCGCCGCGTCGAAGGCGAGATCGACGCCGGCGTAGGCGACGGCGCCGATCAGCGCCGTCCACAGGAAGCGCGCCAACGGGTCCATGTCGGCGAGGCCGAGCGGGTAGGCTAAGCCGAACCCCAAACCGGCGACGACGCCGCGGACGTAGGCGCGCCGATCGCGGTAGGCGGCGACGAGGCGGCCAAAGAAGGGCGCGGTCCCGTCGGCGCTGCCAATCAGGGTCTGGGCCAGAGGAAAGAGCAGCGCGCCGGCGATCGGCGCCGCGAGCGAACCTTCGCGCTTGAGAAAAGCGACAAAGCCGGCGTCGCGCAGCGGCGCCGCGGCGATGAGCACGATGAGGATGTAGAGAGCGCCGTAGATCGCGCCCTTGACCACGCCGGCGCGCCAATTGCCCCAGGCCGAGACGAAGCTCGGCGGACGCTGGCCGAGCGAGTCGAGCCCGAGGCCGGTGGCGAAATAGACCAGCCCCCACAGGCCGGCCTGCGCCAGCGCGGCGAGCGCGGCGCTGACGACGATCGCCGCCGGCAAGGCGGGAAACGTTTGCGCCAAATTGGCGATCAGCGGCGTCGCCGCGCCGAAGATCGCGATCGCCGCGATCAGCGCGTGCAGCTTCGCCGCGCGGACGAGCCGACCGACGCCAATGAACGAAAGAATTTCCAGCCCGACCTCGCTGACGACAAACAGCGTCAGCGCGCGGCCGACGAACACCTTCGCCTGAAACGAAACCAGCGCCGGGAAGGCGAGCGCGCCGAGCTCGGCCATGTGCCAATCGGCGCCGAGGACGACCGCGAGCTTGAGCAGGAACGGCAGCGCCGCGAGGCCGATCGCCTCGATCGGGCGCAGCGCGCGATAGCTGCCAAGCAGCGCCGCCAGCCCGCCGCCGAGATAGACGACAAAGCCGATCGCCGCGTCGGGGAAGTCGAGGCGCACGACGTCGGCCCACGGCCCCGCGAGCTGCAGAAAGCCCAGCGAATCGTTGCGCTGATAGGCGAACAGGGCGAAGGCCGCCGCGTCGAGAATGGCGGCCGGCGTCGACCATTCGCCGAGCCGCGCCCATCGCCAAGCGGCGAGCCCCGCCGCGCCGGCGAGGCCGGCGACGATCCAGTCGTGGGCGGAAAGCGAGGCGTGGACCGCGGCGGCGATAGCGAGAGCGCCGACGAACGCCAACGGCGGCCCCAGATTTGGCGGGCGCGCCGCGGTCGCGTCCGACGTCATGCCTTCCGTTCCGGCGGAAATGGCCGAGCTTCCCCTATCCGTCATCGCTTCGCCGCGCAACCTTCGCAGTCCCGCGCCGACGCGTCAACGCGGCGCCTGCATTGCTGGCCGCGCCACGGCGGCGTAGTCTCCCGATTATGGCGGTAGCCCATGGAGATCGCGTGAAGCTTGCGTTCGTCGCGTTGGTCGTCGCGGCGGCCGCCCTCGCAGCGGCGACGAGCGCGCGCGCGGCCGAGCTGCCGTCGCGCGATGCCAAGCCGCCCGCCTCCGCCGACCAGGCCAAGACCTGCAAGATCAACGGCGCCCCCGGCATGGTCATGCCGGGGAGCGACGTCTGCGTGAAGATCGGCGGCGCCGTCAACGCGACGGTGAGCGGCGGTTCGCTCAGCAAGCAGTACCGCTCCCCCGGCGCGCCGTAGCGGCGGTCCGCTCAGAGCTTCCCTTCCCTCGCCATCAGGCGCTGCACGGCGCTCAACGTCGCTTTCAGCGACGCCATGATGATGTTGGGGTCCATGCCGACGCCGTGGACCACGCCGCCGTTCCCGCCGTCCTGGATCTCGACATAGCAGGCGGCGATGGCGTCGGCGCCGCGCCCGATCGCGTGCTCGTGGTAGTCGATGAAAGAGAAGTCGACGTCGAAGGCGCGCTTCAGCGCGTCGACGAAGGCGTCGATCGGCCCGTTGCCGTTGCCCTCGATGTTGAGCGTCGTCCCATCGGCGCGCTTGAGCGTCGCCGACAATTCGCGGCTGTCGGGGCTGGTGGGGACGGTGCGCTGCTTGATCAGGGTCAGCGGCGCATCGGCGAGCAGATAGGTGCGCTGGAACAGGCCCCACAGCTCGGGCGAGGTCAGCTCCTTGCCTTCGCGATCCATCAGGTCCTGGGCGACCTTGGAGAATTCGACCTGCAGCGAGCGCGGCAGGTCGAGGCCGTGGTCGGCCTTGAGCACATAGGCGATGCCGCCCTTGCCCGATTGGCTGTTGATGCGGATCACCGCCTCGTAGTCGCGCCCGACGTCCTTCGGATCGATCGGCAGATAAGGCACCTGGAACACCGGCTCGTTGCGCTTCTCCTGCGCCTCGAAGCCCTTCTTGATCGCGTCCTGATGCGAGCCGGAGAAGGCGGTGTAGACGAGATCGCCGACGTAAGGATGGCGCTGGTGCACCGGCAGCTGGGTGCAGAACTCCGCCACCTCGCGGATCGCGTTGACGTCGCTGAGGTCGAGCCCGGGATCGACCCCTTGGGTGAACAGGTTCAGCCCCAGGGTGACGATGTCGACGTTGCCGGTGCGCTCGCCGTTGCCGAACAGCGTGCCTTCG
The DNA here is from genome assembly GCA_964552445.1 of uncultured Bradyrhizobium sp. Classification (GTDB taxonomy): domain Bacteria; phylum Pseudomonadota; class Alphaproteobacteria; order Rhizobiales; family Beijerinckiaceae; genus Roseiarcus. The sequence continues at coordinate 8,145 of CAZKHF010000063.1, forward strand.
ACGCGGTCGGCGCCGGCCATCAGCGCGAGCTCCGCCGCTGCGACCGCGGTGCCGCGATCGTTGTGGGGATGGACGGAGAGGATGACGCTGTCGCGGTCGGAAATGTGGCGGCCGAACCATTCGAACTGGTCGGCGTAGGTGTTGGGCGTCGCCATCTCGACGGTGGCGGGCAGGTTGAGGATCAGGCGCTTTTCCGGCGTCGGCGCGATCTCGGCCTTCACCGCCTCGCACACCTCCAGCGCGACGTCGAGCTCGGTGCCGGTGAAGCTCTCCGGCGAATACTCGAAGGCGACGTCGGCGCCGGCGGCCGCGTCGGCGAAGCCCTTCACCAGCTTGGCGGCGGAGACCGCGAGCTCGCGCACGCCGGCGCGGTCGGTGCGGAACACCACTTCGCGCTGCAGCGTCGAGGTCGAGTTGTAGAAGTGGAGGATGACCTTCTTGGCCCCCTTCACCGCCTCGAAGGTGCGCTCGATCAGCTCCGGGCGGCACTGGACGAGCACCTGGATCGCCACGTCGTCGGGGATCTTGCCGCCTTCGATGATGGCGCGGACGAAGTCGTAGTCGGTCTGCGAGGCGGAGGGGAAGGCGACCTCGATCTCCTTGAACCCCATGCCGACCAGGAGCTCGAACATGCGCAGCTTGCGCTCGAGGCCCATCGGCTCGACCAGCGCCTGATTGCCGTCGCGCAGGTCGACGGAGCACCAGATCGGCGCCTTCTCGATGGCGCGCGATGGCCATTGGCGATTGGGCAGAACGATCGGCGCGTAGGCGCGATATTTGTGAATCGGCATGTTGGTCATGACAAACCCTCGGAGCTTATGCCGCCGGCCGCCCGGACCGCTCACGGTCGCGAAGCGTCAAGGCGAAGAATTTGGAAAGGAAGCGAAACTGGGCCTTGTCTCCCGGCGCTCAAAGCGCCGGGCGGCTAAGTCGCAGGGTTGTCGCGAGCGTTCGCATGCGCGCTTTCAATCAGAAAGGGGCGCAAAAATCAACTGTCGCCGCGTCGCAGCGTCGCGCGCCGCGGTTAACAAAAAATAATTCCAACGGCTTTCAAAACACCGCTTGGCGAAGGAATCGGTTCCGCGCGACAGGGTTCGGCATTGGGAGGATGTCCGGGGACCGCGCGCCATCAGACCGCGCGGCCTACCGGGATGAAGCGGCTCTCCTCCCGTGTCGGAGCGGCCCCTCGCATGTCTCTCGTGGTCAAGGTCGGATCGCGTCCCTTTCGGTGGTGTAGCTTCGGCGAAGCCGCCGGCGTGAGCCGAGCTGGTCGGGCGGCTACGGCGGGCGGCCCGACGATGGGATCATCGCTCAACGGGGCGATGGTTTCCAGGGTCATGTAGCGGCAACGTTGCGCCGCCTAGTTGTTGTTTTGTTCCATGAGGATGGCCCCGACGAGGCCGGTGATCGCCTCCGCGTTGGGAGAGATGCCGACGACCTCGGTGCGGCGTTTGATCTCGCCGTCGCCACGTGTCGCAATTGAGCCTGCCGCCGCTCGACCCCAGCGCGAACCACGGTCCCCGTCCCAACGCCGCCATTCTCAACCAGTCTCTAAGATTGGCCTGGACGATTTGACCGCTACAGACCTGCGCCGGCGGCGGGCTCGCAGCGAGCGCCGCCGCGCCGGACCAATTGGAAGGACACTATGGTCTGTTCGGGCGGGGAGATCCTCCCCGAAAGCAGTTCTTTGAGTTGCGCGAACGCTAACGACGCCAACTCTCTCTCGTTCTGCCGCGCCGAAAAGACTCGGTTGGGCAGGAAGTCAAGGGATTCCTGATCGTCAAAGGTGCCCATAACCGTCTCGGGCGGGATGCGCCCGATTCGCTCTTTCAGACGCTGCGTCGCGCCTTCCAGCACCATCAGCGACGAGCACACGAACGACGCCGGCGGGCGTCCGCGCTCCAGCAATTGCCCCATCAAAGTCCGTCCGGCGCCGACGCTGTTTTCCGCCGTGCGCAGGATCAGCTCCTTCCAGTCCGCCACGCCCGCTTCCTGGCAGGCGGCGGCGAAACCGCGGATGCGGCCGGCGATGGTGGGCAATTCCGGTTGGCCGCAGAAGAAGGCGGTCAGCGGCGCGCCCGTCGCCAGCACGGCCCGGGTCAGCGTGAGGCCGGCCTCAACGTTGTCGCTGACTACCGAGGGATAACGCGAATCCGGATAAGCGCGATCGACCGCGACAATCGGCATTTTGGCGTTCTTCGCGAACAGCCTGCCATAGTCGGGCGTGCGGCAAGGAGCGACGATCAGTCCGTCGACGCCGCGCGCCCACAGACTGCGGATGGCCCGGTCTTCGAGGTCCGGATTCTCGTTGGTCGACGAGGTTAATAGAACCAAGCCGCTGCCGCGGCAAAGCTCCTCGAGGCCCGACATCAGGCGCGCAAAGAACGCATTGCTCAGCTCCGGCACCACCAGCCCGATCGTATCCGTGCGCCTGAGCTTGAGGCTGCGGGCGGCGTGATTGACGACGAAGCCGTAGCGCCGGATTTGCTCCTCGACGATCTTCGCCGTCGCCTCGCTGATTCGGTACTTGCCGGCCTGCCCGTTGGCGATCAACCGAACGGTCGTCGCCGAGAAACCTGTCTCGCGAGCAATCTCTGCAACAGTCTTCGGCACCTGTGGTCCTTGCAACGCAGCGTTCGAAAAACGATGTCGTCGATCGTCTAAATCTACACGCCAATTTCGCAGTGGCGGCAAGTCGCGGTCGTGTCAACTGCGACGAATCGTCCGGGCGGAACATCCTCCCCCTTGCGCGCCCTCGATCGTGCAGAGTAAAGTGCTAAGTCGAAGTAGCGCTCTATGGGCGGCGCGTAAAGCGATAATCAGGCGCAGGGCGTCCGGCGCGACAAGGCCGGACCGAAGGGCGTCGCGAACGGGATGGAATCGGCTCAAGAAAGAGGAAGATCCAACACATGACGAGTTCCTTGCCGAGGATCGGCGTGCGGCCGATCATTGATGGCCGGCGCCGTGGCGTGCGCGAATCGTTGGAAGAGCAAACGATGGCGATGGCGCGCCGCACCGCGGCGCTGCTGTCGGCCAAGCTGCGCCATCCGGGCGGCGAAGCGGTGGAGTGCGTGATCGCCGACACCACCATCGCCGGCATGGCGGAAGCCGCCGCCTGCGAAGCCAAGTTCGCCGGCGCGAACGTCGGCGCGACGGTGTCGGTGACGCCGTGCTGGTGCTACGGCAGCGAGACCATCGACATGGATCCGCTGCGGCCGAAGGCGATCTGGGGCTTCAACGGCACCGAGCGGCCCGGCGCGGTCTATCTCGCGGCGGCGTTGGCGGCGCACAACCAGAAGGGCCTGCCCGCCTTCTCGATCTACGGCCGCGACGTGCAGGACGCCAACGACGCCGCCATCCCCGCCGACGTCGAGGAGAAGCTCTTGCGCTTCGGCCGCGCCGCGCTGGCGGTCGCCCACATGCGCGGCAAGAGCTATCTCTCGGTCGGCAACGTCTCGATGGGCATCGCCGGATCGATCGTCAACCACGATTTCTTCGAGTCCTGGCTCGGCATGCGCGTGCAGGCCGTCGATATGACGGAGGTGCGCCGGCGGCTGGACAACGGCATCTACGACAAGGCCGAGCTGGACCGCGCGCTGGCGTGGGCCGACAAGCACTTCCGCTACGGCATTGAACGCAACGCCAAGCCGCGTTCGGCCGACGACAAGCGGCGCATCCTGCGCGAGAGCCTGATCATGACGATGGCGATCCGCGACATGATGCACGGCAATCCGAAGCTCGTCGACGCCGGCTGGGCCGAGGAGGCGCTCGGCTTCAACGCCATCGCCGCCGGCTTC
>CAZKHF010000064.1:0-11919 GCA_964552445.1 uncultured Bradyrhizobium sp.
GAGCGCACCGCGGTCGGCGACCGCTACGTGCTCGAGCGCATGGTCGAGAAGGGCTACAACGTCGGCGGCGAGCCCTCGGGCCATATCATCCTCACCGACCACGCGACCACCGGCGACGGCTTGGTCGCGGCGATGCAGGTGCTCGCCGTGGTGCGCAAGCAGGGCAAGCCGGTGAGCGAGGTCTGCCGCCGCTTCGAGCCGCTGCCGCAGGTGCTGCGCAACGTTCGCTTCAAGGGCGGGCGGCCGCTCGAGAACGAGTCGGTGCGCAAGGCGATCGCCGCCGCGACGGCGCGGCTCGGCGAGCAGGGTCGCCTGGTCATCCGCCCCTCCGGCACCGAGCCGGTCATCCGCGTGATGGCCGAGGCGGACGACCCGACCCTGGTCGACGCGCTGGTCGCCGACGTGTGCGAAGCGGTTGAGCAGGCGGCGGCTTGAGCGCCGCTCGCGTTTGCGGCGCCGCAGCCTAACCGCCCGGCGGCGGCGCCTGCTTTCGGGGCTTTCAAAACCGACGAATCGCCTTATTCTGGCGGACGTTGTCAACAAGCCGAAAGGAGGTGATCCAGTGTCTCATTGTCAGACGCCATGCGCGATTGTCGAGGCCTGGACCATCGTCCGTGCGCAGGATTTCCGCGCGTAGGGGACGCTGGGCTTCAACAGACCTCGTGTGATCTATGCGTGGTCGCGACAATGGAAGAGCCGTCCCGGAAGGGGCGGCTCTTCTCGTTTCGCCGCTCCGAGCGCTTTTCGCCGCCCCTGCGACGTCGCCATTTTTGCGCGCGCGGCTTGTCAGTCGCCGCGCCGCAAGGCAACATCGCCGCGTTTCAGACGCCGCAGGAGCGGCGTCGGTTCAGCGGGAGCGCGGCATGGGACTTCTCGACAGCCTTACCAGCGGATTGAAGGGCACGTTGGAGCAGGTCGCGGTGGATGAGTTTCGGTCTTTGCTTCCCGTGGCCTTGGCGAAGACCAACTTCGGCGACCTGCAGGGCGTGGTGACGCAGCTGCAGCAGGGCGGCCTCGCCAACGAGGTGCAGACCTGGCTTTCCGGCGGCCAAGCGTCGGTCACGCCCCAGCAAATCGAGGCGGCGCTGGGCAGCGACCAGGTCAAACAGCTCGCCCAGCACTTCGGCGTCGACCCCGCCAGCGCGCTGAACGTGCTCGCCCAGCATCTGCCCACGCTGGTCGCCAAGAGCGCCGGCTAGAGCCCGCGGCGTTCACATGGAGCCGCCGTCATCGCGAGGAGCGTAAGCGACGAAGCGATGACGAAGATGCGATTCCAACCAAAAGCCGCCTGCTCTAGGCGCGTCGAACCGATTCGCCGCCGTCGCCGCGAGCGCAAGCTCCTCGCGTCGTCGTCGTCGTCGGCGGCGCGCTCCGGGGAGATTTTGCGCATGCGCGCCCGCGGACGGAGCGAGGACGCGGGTTCGACCGGGCTGCGGCATGTCCTAACGCAAGTAGAGTTTCCGTCCGATGGGCGGTCGCGGAGCGGGGACGAGCTTGAGCGGCGGCGGACGCAGCGCTTTCGGTTTCGTGATCGTCGCCGGCGCGAAAATGCATCGTCCGCCGCGAAAGACTCGGCCCGATGCGCACGTTGTGACTATCGCCGGCGCGTAAACGCACTGTCCGCCACGCAAGACTTGGCCCGGCGCGCACGTCTTGACGGGAACGGTGGGCTCGCAGCGGTTGTCGCGCAGGATTTCACCGAATTTACATGCCGGACTCGGAACGACTGGGACGACCGGCAGGACCGGAACGGCGGTCTGACAACCCCCGCCGCGGTAGGTCTCGCCGACCGGACATTGCGTTTCGCAGACTCTTCCGTCCGCGCTGACCCGGCTTTCCAGGCAGCATGACTGGTCGGGCATCAGGCGGTAGCCCGTCGCGCAACTCGGCCTGGGCTTGTGTTCCTCCCGCTTTTGAGTTTGTGGACAGACGGCGCGGTTGGTCGGGTCCACCGCGACGGGACAGCAGAGACCGTCTGACGTCACGTTCGTCGTCGCGCAGCATTGCATCGTCGCGACGCTGGCCAGGCCGTTGACCACGCCCGGCGCCGCCGCATAGATCTGCCCCGTCGGGCAGTGGCCGCATTGCGGGGTTGCGGGCGGCGGCGACTGACATTGCCTGTTATTGGGTCCGCCCGGATGTTGTCCCGTCGGGCAGCAGACGCCGTCCGAAGTGACCTGGCTCGCGGCGCAGCAAGAGCAGGTCACGCCATAACCGCCGCTCGGGGTTTGCGTCACGGCGCAGGTCTGCTGCGTCCCGTTGGCGCAAGCGGCGCAGCGGCCGCCCGGCTGAAGATCGCTCTGCGAGCAGCACTGACTACCGACCTGAACCAGCGGCGGCGTGCATTCGTTCGTTCCGACGCACTGGCTATTCGCGGGGCCTCCCGGCGTCTGACCCCGGTCGCAGCAGATTCCCTTCGACGTGAACTGGCCTTGCCGGCAACAACCCCCAGCCGTGTCGGCGCCGCCGCCGGTATAGACGTAACCTGGCCCGCAGCCGCCAGGGCTGGAAGAAGGCGTGCTCGGAGAGGATGAGGGGGTGACGGGAATCGCGGTCGGCGGCGTCGACGGCGGCGTCGACGGCGGGGTCGAGGGCGGGGTCGACGGCGGCGTCGATGGCGGCGGAGTCGGGCGCGGACCCGGCCTCGGCGTGGGCCCCGGCGTCGGAACCGGAACGCATAGGCCCGTCGCGGGATCAGGGCCCGAGCCTGGCGGACAGCACAAGCCTGCGGCGGGCGACAGCAGCGTCGGCGGGCAGCAGCCGCCATTGAGGGCGACGGCCATTCCTTGCGGACAGACGAATGTCGGAAGCGCCGGCGGGATCGCGGCTGCGGGGCCCGGCCAGCAGGCGCGGCGAATGGCGACGTCGCCCAGATGACCGCGCGAGACGGGGTCGCTGAACACGTCGTCGTAGCTGACGAAATAGCTTTGCAGCGGCGGAACATTCTGCGGCCGGAGCTTCCAGACTTCCTCGCCCTGCAGACCGTTCACCCACGCCGGGCCGCCGGCGCTGAGCTGCGCGGCGAGCGCCGCGTCCGACGTCTCGCGCAGCCGCTCGCCCGTCGACCACAGGAATTCGCCGCAGGCGGCGCGATCGAGCGCGCCGAAGCGATGGTAACGGTAGCCGGTCGCCGCGCCGCCGTCGCCGTTCTGCAGCGAGGCGGGGAATCCGAGCGCGTATTCGGAAGGCTGCCGCCGCCATCCGCCCGCCGCGCCCTTCTCGCCGTCGCGCCAGTAGCGCAGCACGCGGCCAACGCCCTCCTGCGTCAGCGCTTCGAAGTCGAAGGCGCCGAGCGGCGCCGGTCGCTCGGCCAGGTAGATCCGGCCGATGTCGTCGAAGGCGATCTTCGAGATTTCGCTCCCGGGCGCGAGCTCCGGAACCGCAATCTCCAATCGCGCGTCGGCGCCGAACGATCCGTCGGGCCCGAGCCCGACCGACCAGACTTCCTCACCGGCGGCGACAGCGTAGTAGAGACGCCGCTGAAAAACCGCGAGTGCGAACACGCGGCGCTGCGGCGGCGCGTAGCTCCAGGTTTCCGGCCGCGCGCTGTCGAAGGCAGGGCTGGACACGTCGAGCCGCCGCGCCGGGTCGAATAGGACCGGCGACAGCCCTTGCGCGGGCCGGCCTTGCGCGCCGTGGTCGTAGCGGCCGAGCTCGCCGCCGTTCATCGCCAAGCGGTGGATCACGCCGGTCTCGCGATCGGCGACGAACAGCGAATTCGAAACGCCGTCGAAGGCGAGGCCGCCGAGCGCCGAACCCGAATTCGGTCGGCCGTCGAGCGTGACGTTGGCGAACAGGCTGACCGCGCCGGACGCGCCGTCGATCCTCCAGATCGATCCGGGCCCGCCCGCCGGCGCCGCCGCGCCCCACAAGCCCGGCATGAACGCCGCGCCCGCCGCGCCCGTCCTGACGTGCATCAGCCGGCGGCCGCACGCGCCGTCAGCCCACCGGAGCTGGCCGGGCGGACAGACGAGGCGATTGTCGGCGCGCGTCCGCGCGCGCGTCTCTGGCGTCACGCAGACATGGTCGCTCGGATTGGCTTCGCGCCAGACATAGCCTTTGACGCAGAAGCCATCGAGCTTGACGCGCGTCGCCGCCGCAGCGTTGTCCGCGGACGCGGCGGCGCGAGTCTGCGGGTTCACGCAGGTCTCGTCGCCGGCAAACGCCGCGCGCGCGACAAGGCCGGCCGCACAGCCGGCCGGCGCCCAGACCCCGTCGGGCGCCGGCGCGACAATCGGCAGCCCGTAGGCCGAGCTCGCCGCGACAAAGAGGTTGGGCGGGTCGGCGTTGTCGAGCGCGACCGAGAAGACCTGGCCAATCTGCGCGGCGACGGCGGTGAACGGCTTGAGGGCGGCGACGACTTGCGCGTTCGGCGGCCCATGCATGTCGCTGAGGTCGACGATGCGCAGCGACGGGCCGGCGAGATCGATGAAGGTCCAGGCGGCCGGTTCGACGCCCGGAGCGATGCGCGCCGGCAAAAGCGCGCCGGAAAAGCCGGTGACCGCGGCCGCTCCCAGCGGCGCGAGAACGACGGGCGGCGTCTGCGCGCGTCCGGTCGAAGCGGACGCCATGAGCGACGCGGCGACCGCGAGCCCAACCGCTGCGCCGCCGAGCGCCAAGTTGAGAACGCCTCGGCGCCGATTCCCGGCCTTTGTTCTCGCCTGTTCTTCGCACCCGGTTCGAGACGCCATGGCGGGCCTCGCGCGATGGGGTTCGCCGGACCTACTGTCGCGGCGTAAACGGCCGCTGCGGCCTCAGCATGCAGTTGCCGGTATTGGGGTCCGGAATCTGATCGTCCGAACAGCAGACGCCGCAGGCCGCCACCTGCTGGGGATCACAGCATCCGCCGCCGGCGATCGGCACTTGCGTCTGCGGACAGACCGGCGCGCAGCCATCGAGCGGGATCGGCTGGCCCGCGTCGAGCCCATTGTCGCACAGGCAAACCGGCCCGCCCGGTCCCGGCGGGTTCTGCGCGAGCGACGACCCGACAGGGCATTCGCACAACAGCATCTGGTAAGCATTGGGGTTGGATAGGCTCTCCGGCGCATAGTCGACCCACTGCCAGGTCATTGGCTGCGGGCAGTAGCACCAGTCGATGGGCGCGCAACTGCCCGTATTGGGCCCGCCCTGTTCAAATAGCGAACCAAGCGAAGTTGTCGAGATCGTCACGGGGTAACCGTTCGAGGGGGGCCCCTTTACGATGACATTGGCACACTGCGACTCGTTGAACCCGGACGGCGGCATGAGCTCAGCGCAAGCCAATTGGTAACAGTTGGCGGGAATAATCGGCGTCGGCGCTCCGCAATCGCAGCGCTGGCCGATCCCCTGGTCGCCGAACCAGCACAACGCGTCGGACAGACAATCGCCAATGAGCGAGCCGATCTGGCTCAAACTCGTCGCCATCGCGCAGGCGCATTTGGCTACGTTCTGGACGTCGTTGAAGGGGTCGGTGGACTGTTTGGCGATTGATTCCAACTCCTGGACAAGGCTGTCGCCGATCGGAAGTTTCGAGAGGGCGTTTTCGATCGAACTCACTGTGCCGACAGGGGAGCTGGCGATGATGCTGGTGATCTGCGGACATACGTCGCCGGCGCCGCCGCTGATCGCGAGGCCGGTTCCGACCAAACTCGCCGCCGCCAGCAGTCCGGGCTGGCTTATGACGCCGCTGCACCCCTGGACGTCGCCCCATGCGCCGGAAAAAATATCGCCGACCTGCGACGCGTCGCAGCCGTCGGCGCGCGCGCTCTCCACCAACCCCAGTGTGAGAACCGCCGCCAACAGAGCCGCGCCAAGCCGCGCGGCGGGCCGCGTTCCTCCGTGGACGGATATTCCAAATGGTCCTCGCCGCGGCTTCATTGGACCCTCACTCGGTTGACGGGGTCTCAATTCGCGCCGGAGCAGCCACCGGCGCTGATCGCGTTTTGTTCTTACTTAAAGTTCGCCCGTCGGCCGGCCGTTTCTTCTTGGTCGCGAAAGCTTTTCGCCCTTTCTCTCGCAGGCGTCCGCCCGTCGCCGCCGCCCCTCTAAATCAATCGCGCCCCCATTCTTATGGAGGGTCTTTCGGCAAACTGGTTTTCGGTCTATTCGCGGGGCCCAGGCCCAGGTTCGGGCGTCCAAACTACTCGCGCCTCTTCTTACACCGCAAGTCTGTCGGCGCCAATCCCCGGCTAAGACACTGTGGCGAAGGGTCCTTCGTCCGCCTGTTCGTCAGGCGCCGCGGGTTGGGCGAGGCCATTCTTGCTTCGTTCGGCGCCGAGCTTCGTTCGTCGCGATGACGGTTCGATCTGAGACGTTCCTTTCTAGGCGCGCCGTCGCCACGGCTCGACCCGCCCCGGCGAGACCTCGTACATGCGCGCGCGCTCCCCGAGCGCGGCGAACACGGTCGGGTCGGCGCCGGTGACGAACGTCTGCGCGCCGAGCCGCTCCAGCGCCTCGAACAGCGCCGCGCGCCGGCGCGGATCGAAATGCGCCGCGACCTCGTCGAACAGCGCCAGCGGCGCGAGGCCCGACATGTCGGCGACCAGCCGCGCGTGGGCGAGCGCGAGGCCGACCAGCAGCGCCTTTTGCTCTCCGGTGGAGGCCTGCGCCGCCGGCGCGTCCTTGGGGCCGTGGCGGACGAGAAGGTCGCCAACATGGGGACCGATCAGCGTTCTCCCCGCCGCCGCGTCGCGGCCGCGGTTGTCGGCGAGCAGCGCGCGGTAGGCGTCTTCGGCGGCGAGCGCCGGATTCTCCGCCGCCAGCCGCTCCACTTCGCCTTCGAGCGCGAGCTCGGCCCAGGGGAAGGGAGAGGCGTCGTCGCGCTCGAGCGCGATCGCCGCCTTCAGCCGCGTCACGCATTCGACCCGCGCCGCGGCGACGGCGACGCCGAGCTCGGCCGCCTCGCGCTCGATCGCATCGAGCCAGGCCGCGTCGCGACGGCCCTCCTCGAGCAGCCGGTTGCGGCCGCGTAGCGCGCGCTCGAAGCGGGCGACGCGCGCGCCGTGGCTGGGGTCGAGCGCCAGCACCAGCCGATCGAGGAAGCGGCGCCGCTCGACCGTCGGCCCGGCGAACAGGCCGTCCATCGCCGGCGTCAGCCAGACCAGCCGCACGTAATCGGCGAAGGCGCGCGCCGAGGCGACCGGCGCGCGGTCGAGGCGGCTGACCCGCTCCGGCGCGTCGCCCTCCCCGCCGGGCGTCCAGCCCGAGCCAAGCTGGCGCGTCGCGCCGTCCTCCTCGATCTCGACCGAGATGGCGAAGCCGCCGGCGCCGCCGATGCGCGCGCAGGCGGCGAGCTCGGCGCGGCGCAAGCCCCGCCCCGGCGCGAACAGCGACAGCGCCTCGAGCAGGTTGGTCTTGCCGGCGCCGTTCTCGCCGCAGAAGACGATCAGCGCGCCGTCGAGCGCGAGGTCGAGCGCCGGGTAGGAGCGGAAGTCCTGCAGCATCAGCCGGCGCGCCATCGGGCGCCGGCGCGCGCGGGGGGAGTCGGGCGGGCTCGACATGCGCGCGGGTGTGGCACGTCCGCGCGAGGCGGGAAAGGGGCGGCGCGACGACGCGACGCGCTCCCAGGTCTTGGGCGGAGCCCCGAACTCGCGCTATGGCGCCGCCGCGGCGCGACGCGAGCGGCGGCGACTGCGCCGCGGAGAGCATGATTCGAGGGCAGACATGAAAAGAATGCGACTCATTGCGGCGGTCGTGATCGGCTTTTGCGCGTCGTCGTGGCCGGCCTCGGCCGACGACAAGGCGACGATCGACGGATTTCTCTATTCGAAGCTGTCGGCGATCGGCAGCCGGTCGGAAGCGCCGCGCTATTTCGTGCAGACGCCCGACGGCAAGGACGTCGCCGTCGAGTCGCGCGCGCAGCCGTATCTCGACGATCCGGCGCTTCGCCAATATCTCGGGACCAAGGTGACGGTGGTCGGCGAAATGAAAGGCGCGGCCCTTTCGTACAGCTCGATTCAGAAGTGCGACGCGACCTTGTGGTGCAAGATCGGGCACTAAAGTCGGAGCGCGCTCACGCGCCCTTGACGCGATCGCGCGTCACCAGCGCCGCCAGCCCCAGCCGTAGCCGTAGGGCCGACCCCATCCCCAGCCCGGCGCGACAACCACGGGCGGGCCCCAGTAGTAGCGCGGACCGTAGTAGGAATAATAGGCCGGCCGCGGCGCGTAGGAGCCTACCGCGACGGCTTCGGCGCGCACGTAGCCGAAACGATCGCGCCAGGAGACGCGGCACCACGCGCCCGAGCAGGAAGAAAGGTCGATCTCGGCGTGGGCGGGAATGCGCTGCACCACGCGCGCCGCCGCGCTCGGCGCGGCGCGCATGATCGTCGGGGCGATGGTCTCAGCCGGATCGGCGACGGCGGGGGCGGCGGAGCCGAGACAAAGGGCGGAAACGGCAAGCAGGCGTCGCATCGTCTATCCTCGCGGAATCCCAACGGCGAACCGCGCCGTCGGCGCGATCGACCGACGCGGTTCCTCGCTACGCGAGGGAATATCCCGCGCACGGATTTCGCTGTCCAGAGTCCGCTTCGCCGCGGGCGCGGGGTTCGCCGTCGGCCGCCTTCGCCGCGGCCGACGCGCCTCGACGCCGCCGCGTTTCAGTGCGTCAACCGCGCAAGCGCGCGCGCCTCGACGCGGGCGAGAATGGCTTGGCTGGGAAACGGCACGATCGCCTCCTCCTCGCGGTCCGCGAAGGCGAGCGCGATCTCTTTCTTGGAGACGGCGAGCGACACCACCGTCGGCTCGGCGTAACGCACGTTGCGACGGCCGAGCGCGGCGCGGCGCGCCAGCGCGAGCGAGAGCGTGAAGGCGCCGGCGACCGGCAGCTCGGCGCCGTTCTGGCCGCGATAGACGACGAAATCGTCCGGCAGCGCGTTGTAGAACGCGCGGTCGGCGGCGGAGAGAATCTCGGGGCTCCAATAGGGCCGATAGCGCGCGAACAATCGCGCGCAGCGGGTGCGCTCGATGGCGTCGAAGCTCGCCCAACCGTCGGCGACGAAGCTCCAGAAGCGCGCGCCGATCGCAGTCGAGCGTCGGCGCGCGAAGAAGTAGTCGACCGCGCCGCCGAGACGCGGCGAAACGGAAGCGTGAAAGAACGGGGCGTCGTCGGACGCGACGACGGCGACAGACACTGCGGACAAAGGAGGACCTCGGGGTTTGCTTTCGCCGGACAGCATGCGTCGCGAAAATTGCCCGGAGCTGGAGCGGAAAGCCAACGGCGCAAATTGTCGTGAGACGGCGCCGGCGGCGCTAGGCGGCCGCGCGCGGCGGCGCTAGCTTTGCTTTCGGGCGACCGGGGGCTCTTCTGTGGAGGCTCATGATGCGCGCTGTCATTCTTGCTCTTGTGCTTGGGTTCGGCCTTGCGGCGGCGACGTCCGCCGTAGCGTCGGCGTGCCAGTATCACGCGTCGATGGCGTCCAACGACCCGTCCGCGCCGGCGCAAACCGCCGAGGCGCAACCGGCGACCGACCAAGCGACCTACTGAGGTCGGCGGGCGCCGCGGCCGCGCCGGTTCAGGCGCGCGCCGCGGCGTTCGGCGCCATCGCCGACCACGCGAACGACATTCGCAAGATCGCCGGATAGACGACGCGCCGGCGCCCTCTCCTTCGTCCATCGACCACGACCGAGCACACGGGTTTGTGAACGGCGCCTGGACTCGTTCGGCGTTATCCAGAGCGCCGCCCGATTTCATGGACGCTCCCGCTCCCTCCCTTCCCGCCACAACCTCGGCGGAGTCGCCAGCCGCCGCTAGCCCGGCTTTCACGCGCGGGCAAGTGTTGCGCGTGCTTTCCGGCGTCCTGCTTTGCATGCTGCTCTCGGCGATCGACCAGAACGTGGTGGTGCCCGCCGTGCCGGCGATCGCGGCGGATCTCAACAGCTACGGCCACCTCTCCTGGATCATTTCGGCCTACCTGCTCACCTCCACCGCCGCCACCCCGATCTACGGCAAGCTTTCCGATCTCTATGGCCGGCGCGCGCTGCTGCTGCCGGCGATCGTCTGGTTCGTGTTCGCCTCCGTGTTGTGCGGCTGCGCGCGGAGCCTCGTCCAACTCGTGGCCTTCCGGGCGTTGCAGGGGATCGGCGGGGGCGGGCTGCTCGTCATGGCGCAGGCGTCGATCGCCGACGTCGTCGCCCCGCGCGAGCGCGGCCGATACCAGGCCTATATCTCGGGCGTCTGGGCCGCCGCCAGCATCGCCGGTCCGGTGCTCGGCGGTTGGATCACCGACGCCTTCTCCTGGAGGGGGATCTTCTGGTTGAACGTGCCGATCGGCGCCGCGGCTTTCGCGCTCAGCGATCGCGCGTTGAAGATGCTGAAGGCGCGCCGAGTCAAGGCCCGCGTCGACTACGCCGGCGCGGCGCTGCTGACGATCGCCATCGCCTGCCCGCTGCTGATCCTGAGCTGGGGCGGCGGCGCCTTCCCGTGGCTTTCCGCGCCAATCCTGCTCCTCGCCCTCGCGACCGGACTGACGCTCGCGGCCCTGTTCGCGCAGGAGCGCAACGTCTCCGAGCCGCTCCTGCCGCCCCGGCTGTTCCGCAACGCGGTGGTGTCGCTCGCGGTCGCCGCCGGCTTCCTCGCGACGTCCTGCATCTTCGCCGGAGCGTTCCTGCTGCCGCTGCTGTTCCAGCTCCTCCACGGGGCGAGCGCCTCGGACTCCGGCGCGCTGATCGTGCCGTTCCTTGGCGGCGTCATCGTCGGGGCTTTCTTCGCCGGCGAAGCGGCGCGCTGGATCGGCCGCTGCAAGGGGCTGATGCTCGGCGGATTCGCGGCCGGCGCAGTCGGCTTCCTGCTGCTCGCCGGGGTCGGCGCGGCGACCAGCCACGCCCTGATCGCGCTCTACATGCTCGCCGCGGGCGCCGGGATCGGCCTCTGCCAGACCCCCAGCCTGGTGACGGTGCAGAACGCCGCGGAGCGCCGCGACGTCGGCGCGGCGACCGCGGCGCTATTGTTCCTGCGTTCGATGGGCGGCGCTTTCGGCAGCACGCTGGTCGGGTCCTTGTTGGCCTCGCGCTTCGCCGCCGGGCTCGCCGCCAGCGGGCTCGGACATTCCGCCACGCTCGGCGTGCTGCGCGGCGACGGCGGCGCGGCCCTTGACGCGGCGGGGCGCCTCGCCGCGCAGGCCGCTCTCGTCAGCGGGTTCCACCTCGCCTTCTTGACCTGCGCCTGCTTCGCGGCGATCGGCTTCCTCGTCACTCTGCCGATGCGCGATCTGCCGCTCCGAGCCTGACGGCCCGCCGCCTGGCTTTCGGCGACAGCTTACGGACTCCCCAAACCCCAAGGCGGACGATCCGTGACCTACTCGCCTTCGCCCGATCCCGCGCTGTTCGCGACTCGCCGAACGACGGAAAGAGGCCGCGCCCGAGCCGGAACGGCGAAGACTCTCGCCCGCGGCTGCAAGCGGTTGGCGCGCCCGGCAAGATGAAAGAGAGCACTTCTTGCGCTGCACCGTTCGCCTCGGAAACCCATTTTATAGAGCAGCTTAGCACGCCTACGAGAACTCTTGCAGTCCCTTGCCGCTCCGCGTCCCTCCACGCGGTACCGCGTCCGAAAGTCGGCAATTTGGGGCGCAGACCACAGGAATCGGCAAGCCCACGTCCGCTTCGCCTATTACGGCCTGTTCCGGCCAAAGAGGCGGTTCTCGAAAGCGGACGCCATGCTGGCGAGGCGCTTTCGGACCCACCCGGTTTCGATCTGCCGCTGGTCGGGTCTATTGAAGTGGTCCCGCGCAGCGCACGGCTGTCCGGGGAAAGTATTTCTGCAACGTAGACGAGTCTACGAACGCCAGATTGCAATCTGCGCTGGGGCGGGAGGGCGGCCGGGGGGCGGGGGGTCGTGTCCCATCTGGTGGTGTAGCTCGGCGGGAGCAAGCCGCTTGCGAAGCGCGCTTTCAATAGCGCCGTAGCGAGCGAGCGGCTTGCGGTGGTCATCGGCGATTCGCCGGTAGG
>CAZKHF010000065.1:0-11883 GCA_964552445.1 uncultured Bradyrhizobium sp.
ATCCGACGCGCTGACGACGCGCTGGAAGGCCGAGAAGGACAAGATCGGCCAGGCGACGAAGTTCAAGGAGGACCTCGACGGCGCGCGCAACGCGTTGGCGCAGGCGCAGCGCAAGGGCGACTACGCCGAGGCGGGCCGGCTGGCCTACGGCGTCATCCCCGAGCTGGAGAAGAAGCTCGCCGCCAGCGAGGCGCAGGGCGCAGGCCATCTCGTCGATGAGGCGGTGACGCCCGATCACGTCGCCCAGGTGGTCTCGCGCTGGACCGGCGTGCCGGTCGACAAGATGCTCGAGGGCGAGCGCGACAAGCTGCTGAAGATGGAGACGGAGATCGCCAAGCGCGTCGTCGGCCAGAGCGAGGCCGTCGCCGCCGTCTCGACGGCGGTGCGACGGGCGCGCGCGGGGCTTCAGGACCCCAACCGGCCGATCGGCTCGTTCATGTTCTTAGGCCCCACCGGCGTCGGCAAGACCGAGCTCACCAAGGCGCTGGCGGCGTTCCTGTTCGACGACGATACGGCGATGGCGCGCGTCGACATGTCCGAATACATGGAGAAGCACTCGGTCGCCCGTCTGATCGGCGCCCCGCCCGGCTATGTCGGCTACGAGGAAGGCGGCGCGCTCACCGAGGCGGTGCGCCGGCGGCCCTATCAGGTGGTGCTGTTCGACGAGATCGAGAAGGCCCACCCCGACGTCTTCAACGTGCTGTTGCAGGTGCTCGACGACGGGCGGCTGACCGACGGCCAGGGCCGCACCGTCGATTTCCGCAACGTGCTGATCGTCATGACCTCGAACCTCGGCTCGGAGTTCCTCGCCAACCTCAGCGAGGACGAGGACGCGAAGTCGGTCGAGAAGGAAGTGATGGCGGAGGTGCGCGCGCGCTTCCGCCCCGAGTTCCTGAACCGGGTCGACGAGATCCTGCTCTTCCACCGGCTCCGGCGCGCGGACATGGGAGCGATCGTCGACATCCAGCTCAAGCGGCTCGTCAAGCTGCTCGAGGACCGCAAGGTGACGCTGACGCTCGACGCCAAGGGCCGGCAGTGGCTCGCCGACAAGGGCTACGATCCCGCCTACGGCGCGCGGCCGCTGAAGCGCGCGATCCAGAAGTCGGTGCAGGATCCGCTGGCGCACATGCTGCTCGCCGGCGAGATCCGCGACGGCGAGACGGTGGCGATCAGCGCTTCTCACGGGGCGCTGACCTTCAACGGCAAGCCGGCCGGCGGCGAAGCGGAAACGCCGCCGCCTTCCGGCGGCAAGCCGGCGACGGTGGTGCATTTCCCTAAAGGGGCGTGAGCGGTCCGAGGGCGAGCGCGGCGGCCCTGGCGTGGGGCCGCCGACGCGTCGATTTTCGTCTTCGTCCAGCGATGGCAACCGGCATATCCGATCGGCTTTGGGATGTTTCGGGTATTGTGGCGCGTTGCGAGACCATCGAGCCGAAACCTGGCAAGTGCGAACTCTATAGAGAAAAATTGAGGAGGACTGCCATGAAATCGGTATTGACGGGTGCCGCAATACTACTAGCGGTTATATCAGCTATACTGTGGTTCATTGCGCGCTTTGTTCGAGTGCGTTACGTGGAACACGTTGACGAGAACGGACTTATCGAGGCATCCATAACAAGTAACGGCAACGATATCTTGAGGACAGCCAGAGTGCAGACAGGATGGAACGCCGCCGCAGCGACAGCGGCGGGGCTGGCTGCTTTGTGCCAAGCCGCCATTCCTTTCTTTCCATGACCCCGAAATTTCAGCCTGACCCACTACCGCCCCGCGGCGGCGCTTGAACGAAAGGCATACTTGCCTTACCTTGCCCAAGCGGGTTCGAGGCGACGACATGACGACCCTCACGGTTACGGCGAAAGGACAAGTGACCCTTCGCAAAGACGTCCTCAAGCACCTCGGCGTCCGCCCTGGCGAAAGGATCAGCGTCGAATTGCTCCCTGGCGGTCGCGTCGAGGCGAAAGCCGCGCGGTCGAAAGGGCGGATTGCCGACGTCTTCGACTTCTTCAAGAGAAAGGACGGCCCGTCCCTCTCGATCGAAGCGATCAACGAAATCGCCGCCGACGGCTGGGCTGGAAAACGTTGAGGATGACCGCCGGCACGAACGTCCTGGTACGCGCCGCGACCGGCGACGACGAGCGGCAGAGTCGCGTCGCCAGGGACGTGTTGGGGCGCGCGGAGCTGGTGGCGCTGACGTTGCCGACACTGTGCGAGCTCGCCTGGGTGTTGTCGAGGGGATACAAGATACCGGCCGACGAAATCGCCGAGGGCTTCCGGCGATTGCTGGATTCGGCCAACGTCGTGGTCAACCGCCCGGCGGCGGAGGCGGGTCTGGCGCATCTGGAGGCCGGGGGCGATTTCGCCGACGGAGTCATCGCCTTCGAAGGCGCCAGCCTCGGCGCGGAGACGTTCGTTTCGTTCGACGCGTCGGCGGTGAAGCTGGCGCTCGCTCGCGGGGTCGCCGCAAGATTGCTGGCGTAAGCCCCCTTATGAACGACGCCGCGGCGCGGCCGCGCTTGAATTCGCGCCCGCTTCGCAGCAAAGTCATGTCGACCTCGGCCGCCAGCGGCCGCTTGGCGTACAAATGAGCGACCTGCGCATGAACGGTTCCGCGCTGACCAACATCCTCGGCGGCTCGCCCGGCGCGCTGGCGCTGCGGCTGGTCGTCGTCTCGTTCGTGGTCGGCTTGATCCTCGCCACTTTCGGCTTCGAGCCTTCCGACATCATCGACAGCTTCGTGCGCCTGGCCCACAGCGTCGTCGATTTCGGCTTCAGCGACGTGCGCAAGATCGGCCGGATTCTCGCGACCGGCGCGCTGGTGGTGGTGCCGGTGTGGATCCTGCTCAGGCTGCTCGACATGCGCCGCGGCCGTTAAAGCCGCTCAATCGCCCCCCGCCGCCCACTCGCGCGCGCGCGTTCCCGTCAGAGCGGCGGCGTCGGCCAGCCCTCGCGCTTCGAGCGCGCGCTTGATCCCGGCGAGGATGTCGCCGATCACCCGCGGCCCGCGATAGATCAACGCGGTGTAAATCTGCACCAGCGTCGCGCCCGCCTCGAGCTTGGCGAGCGCGGTCTCCGCGTCCTCGACGCCGCCGCAGCCGATCAGCGGCAGCGCGCCGCCGGCGCGCAGGTAGGTCCGCGCCAATAGGCGGGTCGAGGGCGCGAACAGCGGCCGGCCGGAAAGGCCGCCCTCCTCGCGCGCCAGCGGATCGTTGAGCGAAGCGGGGCGCGCGGTGGTGGTGTTGGCGACGATCAGGCCGTCGACGCCGCGCGCCAGCGCCACCGCGACCACGTCGTCGAGCGCGCGCAGATCGAGATCGGGCGCGATCTTGATCAGCGCCGGCCGGCGCGGCGTCGCCTGGTCGCGCGCTTCGATCACCCGCGCCGCGAGCGCGTCGAGCGCCTCGCGCCGCTGCAGGTCGCGCAGGCCCGGCGTGTTGGGCGAGGAGACGTTGATCGAGAAATAGCTCGCCAGCGGGGCGAAGATCTTCACCCCGAGCGCGAAGTCGGCGAAGCGATCGGCGGAATCGCGGTTCGGCCCGATGTTGACGCCGACGACGCCGGCGACCGGCCGCGCCGCCAGGCGGGCGCGCGCCGCCTCGTAGCCGCGGTTGTTGAAGCCCATGCGGTTGATCAGCGCGGCGTCGGCGCGCAGGCGGAACAGCCGCGGCGGCGGATTGCCGCGCTGCGGGCGCGGCGTCAGCCCGCCGACCTCGACGAAGCCGAAGCCGAGCGCGAACAGCGCCCGCACGACCTCGGCCTCTTTGTCGAAGCCCGCCGCCAGGCCGAGCGGATTGGGAAAATCGACGCCGAAGGCGTTGACCGCCAGGCGCGGATCGGGCTTTGGCGGGGGCAGGAACGCCGCCAGCCGCAGCGCGGCGATGGTCAGGCCGTGGGCGGTCTCCGGCGGCAGGCGGAAGAGCAAGGGCCGCGCCAGGCCGCCGAGAAGGCCGATCGCGCCGGTCACGCCGCCAGCCCGTCGAAACGATGGCGGCCGTCGGCGCCGAGCGGCAGCGGCCGCGCCCAGACCACCGCGGCGAGCGGCAGCGGCCCGTGGAGATGGGGAAAGAGCGCGCCGCCGCGCGCTTTCTCCCAGCGCAGCGCCGGCCCGAGGGCGTCGGCGTCGACCGCAACCAGCGCGAGATCGCCGCGTCCGGCGAACCATTTGGCCGCGGTCTCGGGCGCCTGCGCGGCGGTGGAGAAATGGATGTAGCCGTCGGCGCGGTCGACCGCAGCGCCGAGGAACGCGCCCGCGGCTTCGGCCGCGCGCCAATCCTCGGCGGCGACGATCTTAAAGATCAGCGCCATCGCCCGCCTATTCCTGCAGCATGCGCTTGAGCAGCTCCAGCTCCTCGCGCAGCGTCGAATCGGAGGCGCTGAGGCCCTCGATCTTGCGCACCGCGTGCAGCACCGTGGTGTGGTCGCGCCCGCCGAAGCGGCGGCCGATCTCGGGCAGCGAGCGCAAGGTGAGCGCCTTGGCGAGATACATCGCCACCTGCCGCGGCTTGACCACCGTGGCGGTGCGCCGCGAGGAAAGGATGTCGGCGCGGGTGACGCTGTAGTGGCTGGCGACCAGCTTCTGGATTTCCTCGATCTTCACCCGCTTCGGCTCGCGGGCGCGGATGAGGTCGCGGATGGCGATCTCGGCCGCCTCGACGCTGAGCGGCGGCTGGCCGACGATCGAATGGGCGAGCAGACGGTTGACCGCGCCTTCGAGATCGCGGCCGTTGGTGGCGATCGAGTGCGCGACGAAGGCGAGCACCGCGGGCGACACCTCGAAATGGGGATTCTGCGCGCGCGCCGCGGCGATGCGCGCCTCGAGGATCTTGGTGCGCAGCGGCTCGTCGAGCGCGGCCATCTCGACGCACAGGCCGCCGGCAAGGCGCGAGCGCACGCGCTCGTCGAGCGACTCGAGGTCGCTCGGCGGACGGTCGGCGGCGACCACCACTTGGCGGCCGGAATCGAGCAGCGCGTTGAGCGCGTGGCCGAACTCGGCCTGGATCGCCCTGCCCTGAAG
Source organism: uncultured Bradyrhizobium sp. (assembly GCA_964552445.1). GTDB lineage: Bacteria > Pseudomonadota > Alphaproteobacteria > Rhizobiales > Beijerinckiaceae > Roseiarcus. The sequence goes on from CAZKHF010000065.1 coordinate 5,009, forward strand.
GAACTGCGCGTCATCGAAGATGAGAAGGTCGATCGAGCGCAGCGCCTCCTTGAAGGCGATCGCCGTCTGCGCCTGCAGCGCCGCGACGAAGCCGTACATGAACTTCTCCGCCGTCAGATAGACGACGGCGCGGCCCTGCTCGACCGCCGAATGGGCGATCGCCTGCAAGAGATGGGTCTTGCCCAGCCCGACCGCGGCGTGGACGTAGAGCGGGCTGAACGCGGGCGGCTCGCCGACCCGGCCGTCGGCGACGCGCTGCGCGGCGGAGAAGGCGAGCTGGTTGGGGCGTCCGACCAGGAAGGAGGCGAAGGTGAGGCGACGATCGAGCGGCGAGCCGTCGACCGCCTCGAGGCGCTGGCCGACGACCTCGACCCTCGCCGCGCCGCGCGCGACGTAGGCGGCGGCGGGGGCGTGGAACGCCCCCGCGCGCGCCGGGTCGATCGCGTTCGCAGCGCAGGCATGAACCGTCGCCGGCGCCGGCTGCAGCCCCGGCGCGGCGCCCGCGGAGCGCACGCTGATGCTGATCGAAGCGACGCCGCCGAGCTCGGCGGCCAACGCCGAAAGGATGCGCTCGTGGTAATGCGATTCGATCCAGCTCTTGAGGAAGCGGGTCGGCACGGAGAAGTGGGCGCGGCCCCCTTCCACCGACTCCAACGTCACCCGGCCGAACCAGCTCGAGAAGACGTCTTCCCCCAGCTCGGCGCACAGGCGCTTGCAGCAGCGCCGCCAGCTTTCGGCGAGGTCGTGTCTGGGCTCGACGAGACGCGGGTCGGCGGCGGCCGCAATGATTTGGGCGCTCTGGTCCATGAGAATCCCGTTTCGGAAGTAGAGATCGCGAAGAGGATGGCGGCGAAAAGGGGCCGGCCTGCAGAGCCGGTTAGGACTGAGTCCAGGGCAAGCCCCTGGCCCGCCAGCCGCCGATCGCGCCGCGCCGGCGCTTCGCGTCGAGTCCCCCTTCGAAGCCTTCCTTGACGTTGAAACACCGCGTCCAGCCCGCGCTGGTCAACGCCGTCGCCGCGGCGCGCGAGCGCACGCCGGATCGGCAGAGGAAAAGCACCGACGTCGAACGGTCTACGCCCCGCGCCGCCAGCGCGGCGGTCAGCCGCGGCACGAAATCCGCCGCAACCTGCAGCGACGGATAGATCTGCCATTCCTGGAAGACCGGCGTCTTGCCCAATTCCCCAAGGTCGGGGACGCCGACGTAGGCCCATTCCGGCTGGGTGCGCACGTCGACCAGCACGGCGTCTTCGTCGTGGGAGAGGAGGGCATAGGCTTCCTCAACGGTCAGATCGCCTGCGTATCCCGCAGGGGTTTGAATTGACATGGCCTCACTTTCCACAGCCCGCACTGTGGCCTCATCGCAATTCTAAACGTAGATGTTTTGAGTTCCCGCTAGAACTCTATCACTCGCCATCCGTACGCCGGACGACGATCCCCACACCGTTAAGTATAAGTGTAACACACCCCAGCTACATTAAGCACTATTCACGCCAATAACACCGAAATTAGCCTGAAATTACCTGTCTCACCGCCGCACCCCGGCCAATCAATTTGCGGGGTCACTATTGCATAGCGAGGCAGGCGGGGCAACCCAATTGAGGCCGGCGCGCCGACGCCGCGCCGGCGCGCGCCGGCGGGTCCTCGCCCCGCCGCCGCGACGCGCGCGGCAAACACTTGAAAACCGGACCAGCTTCGTTCGGGTTCGGCGCTTCCGTTACGGCGCCTTGCGAACCAGAGCGCGTCAAGATTTTGGTACAATTCCGCCATATTCGCTCGCCGGAACCGCCCGGCGACGGCCGCTTACCAGTTAACGTTTTGTAAAGCATGCCATTTTCATGACCGCCGGATTTCCGCGGCGCTGGTCGCAAATTCGTTGCAGAATTGTCGCGACGACAGGAAATTGCACGCCCCCGCCCGCCGGGCGAGGCCGCGACGACATCCCTCCGGGCCTGCGGCGGCCATTTCCGCCGCCGAGCCGACCGCGGCGGCGCGCCGAAGGCCCGCCCCGCCGATTGACGGCGCGCCACGGCGCGGAGGAGATAGAGCCGACCCAGGGGAGCTTCAAGATGCGACGTATGGCGGTCGTGCTGGCCCTCGCCTGCGTCTTCCCGGCCGCGGCGACCGCCCAAGAGCCGGGCTCGCTCTCCCCGACCCCGCCGCCGCCGCTCGCCGATCCCGCCGACCCGAACCTCCCCGCCAAGGAGCTGTTCGGCCGCGCGCTGACCCCGACCGAGACGATGACGCGCTCGATCGGCTTTTACGCGCGCGGCTGCCTCGCCGGCGCCAAGGCGCTGCCGGTCGACGGGGAGACCTGGCAGGTGATGCGTCTGTCGCGCAATCGCAACTGGGGCCACCCGGCGATGATCGCCTTTCTTGAGCGCTTCTCGCGCAAGGCGGCGCAGGAGGGGATCTGGCCGGGCATTCTCGTCGGCGACATCTCGCAGCCGCGCGGCGGGCCGATGCTGACCGGCCACGCCTCCCACCAGATCGGCCTCGACGCCGACGTGTGGCTGACCCCGGCGCCCGACCGCAGGTTAACGCGCGAGGAGCGCGAGGAAATGTCGGCGGCGGACATGGTGAGCGCCGACGGGCTCACGGTCGATCGGACGCATTGGACGGCGCGGCAGGCGGGGATCGTCAAGGCGGCGGCCGAGGCGCCCGAGGTCGAGCGCATCTTCGTCAATGCGGCGATCAAGAAGGCGCTGTGCGAAACCGCCAAGGGCGAGCCGTGGATGAACAAGGTGCGCCCCTATTGGGGCCACAACTACCATTTCCATATCCGCATCGCCTGCCCCGCCGACCAGCCCGACTGCCGGCCGCAGGACCCGGTCCCGCCCGGCGACGGCTGCGACAAGACGCTGGCGTGGTGGTTCACCGACGAGGCCCTGCATCCCGCGCCGGGCAAGCCCAAGCCGCCGCTGTCGCTCGCCGAGCTGCCGCCGGAATGCCGCAGCGTGCTGCTGGAGAAATAGCGCCGCTCAGCGCTGCGCGGACGAATGATGGCCGATCCACTCGGCGAGCGCCAGCAGAACCGCCGACGCGACGAAGGCGAGCAGCATTCCCGTCTCCCAGGCGAGATCGCGATCGGAGACGCGGCTGGCGTCCATGAAAGCCTCGAGCAGCTTGATCGCGGTGATGGCGACGATCGAGGCCAGCAGCTTCAGCTTGAGCTCGCCGAAGTCGACGTCGGCGATCCAGTGCGGCCAGTCCTTGTGCGCCTCGATGTCGATCGGGGCGACGAAGTTGACGTAGCCGGACAGGATGACGATGACGATCAGCGACGCCGACAGCGTCAGATCGACGACGCCGAGCGCGCCGAGCAGGACGTCGTCCTCGCCCAGCGTGGAGAATTGGACGGCCAGCTCGTAGACGCGCGCGCCGACCTTGGCCATCAACGCCAGCAGCGCGAGCGCCAGCGCGACATAGAACGGCGCCAGCAGCCAGCGCGTCGCGAAAAGGATCCTTTCGAACGAATGCCGGGTCACGGCGCGAGCCCTCTTGCGGCTCACGCATCCTGCGCCGAGAGCCCCCGCCCCGGCAAGCGCCGATCGGCGACGGCGCGCCAGGTCAGCATGCCCGCCGCCATCGCCGCGACGAAGATCGCCGCGCCAGGGCTGAGGAAGCCGAGGTCGACCACGCCCGGCGCCGGGCAGACGCCGGCGAGGCCCCAGCCGACGCCGAAGATCGCCGCGCCGACGACCAGCGGCGCGTCGATCGCGCGCTTGGTCGGCAGGTCGATCGGGACGCCGATCCAGGCGGAGGCGCGCCGGCGCGCCAGCGCGAAGGCCGGCAGCGCGACCGCGATCGCCCCGCCCATGACGAAGGCGAGCGAGGGGTCCCACCGCCCGGCGAGGTCGAGGAAGCCGGTCACCTTGGCCGGCTCGTACATGCCGGAGAGGCAGAGGCCGAGGCCGAAGATGAGGCCGACGATCAAGCCGAGGGCGTTGCGGGCCATCCCGCTTCTCCTTCTCTTCTCAGCCAACGACGTGGCGGACGACGAACACGGTCGCGAAGGCGGTCGCCATGAAGACGCCGGTCGCGACCGCGGAGCGCGGCGACAGCCGCGCCAGGCCGCAGACGCCATGGCCGCTGGTGCAGCCGGAGCCGAGCCGGGCGCCGAAGCCAGCCAGGAAGCCCGCGACGATCAGCGTGATCCAGCCGGCGGCGAAGACCGGCGCGGCGGCGCCCCACAGCGCGCGCGAGAGCGGCGCGGCGGCGATGAGGCCGACGATGAGCGACCAGCGCCAGGCCGCGTCGCCCTTGCGCCCCTCGATCGCGCCGCCGACGATTCCCGACGCGCCGAGCACGCGGCCCGCGCCGAGGATGAGCAGCGCCGCCGCGCAGCCGATCAGCAGACCTCCGGCGAGAGCGGGAAGCGGCGCAAAGTTCGCCCAATCGATCGTCATCGAAAAATCCTCTCAGTCTATAAATTATATGAATAAAGGCTCTACGCCGCAAGCGCGCGAGCCCGCGCCTCGGCCGAGAAGGCTTCGTCGGCGCCGCGGGCGGCCTCAGCCGCCCGAGGCGACCACCCGCGCGACGATCGCCTCGAGCTTGCGCATCAGTTGGGGGTCGCGCGCTTCCGGGCGGGTGATGATCGCGCCGTCGAGGGCGCGGTCCGAGCCGATCGGGCACGGCTCGTGTTCGGCGGGAAAGTCGCCGAGAACGCGCGCGAGCAGCGCGTTGACGCGATGGGCGTTGTCCTTCATCACCTGGATCACCGCCGGCACGTCGACCGCGCCGTGGACCTCGTGCCAGCAATCGTAGTCGGTGACCATCGCGATCGTCGCGTAGGACATCTCCGCCTCGCGCGCGAGCTTGGCCTCGGTGGCGGCGGTCATGCCGATCACGTCGAGGCCGCGCGACTGATAGTCGAGCGACTCGGCGAGGGTCGAGAACTGCGGCCCCTCCATGCACAGGTAGGTCCCGCCGCGACGGCAGGCGATTCCTTCCTTCTCGGCCGCCGCGGCGACGCGCCGGCTGAGCAGCGGCGCGATCGGGCGGGCCATCGACACATGGGCGACGCAGCCGGCGCCGAAGAAGCTCGCCTGACGCGCGAAGGCGCGGTCGACGAACTGGTCGACGAGCACGAACAGGCCGGGGCCGAGCTCCTCGCGGAACGAGCCGCAGGCGGAGACGCCGATGACGTCGGTGACGCCGCAGCGCTTCAGCGCGTCGATGTTGGCGCGGTAGTTGATCGTCGAGGGGGAGAAGCGGTGCCCCTGGCCGTGGCGGGCGAGGAACACCGCCTCGACGCCGCCGATTCGCCCAAAGCGCAGCGCGTCGGACGGTTCGCCCCACGGGGTGGCGACGCGCTCTTCGCGAACGTCCCTCAAGCCGTCGAGGCGATAAACCCCCGACCCGCCGATGACGCCGACGATCGCCTTAGCCATGTCGCCCCCTTCGCGCCGCCCGCCTGCGGCCCCTCAGCCCAGCTTGCTCCAGACGCGTTTCTTCACGAAATAGAGCATCCCGGCAAGGATGAAGAGGAAGATCAGCGCGCGCAAGCCGAGCTTCTTGCGCTCCGCCAGCGTCGGCTCGGCCGCCCAGCTCAAGAACGCGGCGACGTCGCGCGCGTAATGGTCGAGGGTCGCCGGCGTGCCGTCCTGATAGGTCACCACGCCGTCCACGATCGGCTGCGGCATGGCGATGCGGTGGCCCGGGTAATAGAGGTTCCACTGCGGGTCGTCCGGCTTCGTGTAGCCGTCGAGGATGGCGTAGATGACGTCGGCGCCCATCTCCTGGTACTGGTCGAAGGGCAGCGCGTCGAAAATGAACCACGGGAAGCCGCGCTCGTACTTCAGCGCCTTGGCGAGCAGCGCCATGTCGGGCGGCGTCTTGCCGAGCGCGGCCGCCGCCGCCTGGTCGTTGGGGAACGAGTCCGGCGGCGGAAAGATGTCGGAGGGACGGCCGGGGCGCTTGAACGCCTCGCCCTGATCGTTCGGCTCGTCGTTCGTCACCGGATAGCTCGCCGCCAGCGCCTTCACCTCCGCCTCGGTGAAGCCCGGCCCGTCAGGGTCGCCGAGAGAGCGGAAGGGGATGCTGAGCTTGTGGCACTTGCCGCACACCTCCCGGTAGACCTGGAAGCCGCGCTGCAATTGCGCCTGGTCGAACACGCCGAACAGGCCGGAGAAGCTCCAGCTCTGGCGCGGCGGGTTCGGCTGCTCGGCGTCGTCGGCCAGCGCGCCCGCGCCGCCGGCCAGCAGCAGGGCGAGCGCGGCGGGGAGGAGAAGGGAGGTCTTGAAGCGGATCATCGGCGCATTTCCCTCACGCGGCCCTCGACCCCTTCGCGGTCGGCGCGCGCGCTTCGCCATGCTTCGCCAGCACGGCGTCGGCGATCGAAGCGGGCCTCGGCTTCGGCTTCTCGATCAGGCCGAGGACCGGCAGGACGACGATGAAGAAGCCGAAATAGCCGACCGCCAGCACGCGCGCCGCCAGCGTCGTCGCGTCGGTGACCTCCTGCGAGCCGAGCCAGCCCAGGCCGACGCAGCAAAAGAAGAACATCCAGAAGAAGATGCGGAACAGCGGCCGGTACTTGGCGGAGCGCACCGATGAAGTGTCGAGCCAGGGCAGGAAGGCGAGCAGCGCGATGGCGCCGAACAAGGCGATCACGCCGGCGAGCTTGTTGGGGATCGCGCGCAGGATCGCGTAGAACGGCAGCAGGTACCACTCCGGCACGATGTGCGCGGGCGTCGACAGCGGGTTGGCGACCGTGGAGTTGTCGGCGTCGAGCAGATAGTTGGGGATGTAGAAGACCAGCCACGCGTAGAGGATGAGGAACAACGACAGCGCGAACAGGTCCTTGATCGTCGCGTAGGGGGTGAAGGCGACGGTGTCGCGCTCGACGTCCTGGACCTCGACGCCGTCGGGATTGT
>CAZKHF010000066.1:0-11851 GCA_964552445.1 uncultured Bradyrhizobium sp.
GCCGTCGTCATGGCCGCCTCCCTGCCGATAAACTTGCGCGCGCAAAGACACGCGCTGCGCCGGGCTGTCAAGGGCGACAAAATCCTCGGCCGCCGCCCGAAGGGCTCGTCGCGCTCCGCCGACCGTCGACTTATTGGCCAATAAACGCGCGCCCCGGAGCCTCGCGGCGCATGAACGCTTGGGCCGGCAAGGCGTGGGCGGCGTTGAGCGACGCCGCGTGGTCGACCCGCGAGCGAACCGCGGCCTACGCGCGCATCCTCTTCTTCTTGAGCTTCGCCGGCGCGCTGATGTGGGTCGCGCTCTCCCATGGCGGCGTCGACCGCTTGGGGCGGCCGCTCGGCCCCGACTTCGTCGGCTTCTGGACCGCTTCTGTGTCGGCGCTGCAAGGCCGCGCGACGGACGCCTGCGACATCGCCGCAAAGCCATTGCCGAGCGCGATGGAATCATAGAGGTAAGGAGCCTCGGCGCCGGCGGCCAAGCGCGCGGGCGCGACAAGAGGACGAGATGGCGCCCGCTCCCGGCAAGTCCTGCGGCCCCTGCACCCTGTGCTGCTCGGTGCTGGAGATCTCCGAATTGAAGAAGCCCGCGGGGCCCGCCTGCGAGCATCGTTGCGCCGGCGCCGGCTGCGCGATCTACGCGCGCCGCCCGCAGGTGTGCCGCGACTTCGAGTGCGAATGGCTCGCCGACCGCGCGCTGCCGACGACGCTGCGCCCCGACCGCGTCGGCACGCTGTTGATGGAGTCGGACGAGAGCGACGAGTTTCGCGCCGTCTGCGCGCCGGAGCGGCCGCTCGCCTGGCGCCATCCGCTGGTGTTCGCCCATCTCGTCAGGATCGCCAAATCGGGGCGCGTCGTGGTCGCCAAGGCGGGCCTCAACGCCTGGCGCATCTTCGCCTCGGGCGAGTGGGGGCCGACGGTTTGAACCTGCGGCCCAAACAATAGGCGCCAAGACTAAAGATTAGGCATTACCGCGAAATTGCCGCACCCGGCGCTCGATCGCGCCTGCTTTTCGGGCATAGCGCCGGGAGAAATCCGGTGCTATGGAGCGGTTTCCATGCCCGAACGCGTATCGACGATCGTCGCCGGAGGGCGCCTCGGAGCGGCTCTCTTGCGCACGAAAGGAGATTCTTGCGCCGATGAAGAAAGTTGAAGCGATCATCAAGCCCTTCAAGCTCGACGAGGTGAAGGACGCGCTGCAAGAGGCTGGCGTTCAAGGGATAACGGTTCTGGAGGCGAGGGGCTTCGGCCGTCAGAAAGGCCACACCGAGCTCTACCGCGGCGCCGAATACGTCGTCGACTTCCTGCCCAAAGTGAAGATCGAGGTGGTGGTCGCCGACGAACGCTTGGCGGCGACGGTGGAGGCGATCCGCAACGCGGCGCAAACCGGCCGGATCGGCGATGGCAAGATATTTGTATCGACGATCGAGGAGGTTATCCGCATTCGCACGGGAGAAACCGGGACGGACGCGCTTTAGCGTGTTGTCCATGCCGTGGTTTTTTGTGAGCTTCGCGTCGCCGTCGCGCGGCGGGCGGGGGTGTAACCCAACAACATTCAGGATAGGAAAGGCATATCATGAAGACCGCCAAGGACGTCATCAAGGCGATCAAGGACAATGACGTAAAATATGTCGATCTGCGCTTCACCGATCCGCGCGGCAAGTGGCAGCATTGCACGTATGATCAGGCCCTGTTCGACGAAGAGGCCTTCGCCGACGGCCTGATGTTCGACGGCTCGTCGATCGCCGGCTGGCGCGCCATCAACGAATCCGACATGACGCTGATGCCCGACCCGTCGAGCGCGGTCATGGACCCGTTCTTCGCCGTCCCGACCCTGTCGATCATTTGCGACATTCTCGACCCCGCCAGCGGCCAGCCCTACAACCGCGACCCGCGCGGCATCGCCAAGAAGGCGGAAGCCTATCTGAAGTCGACCGGCGTCGGCGACGCCGCCTATTTCGGCCCCGAGGCCGAGTTCTTCGTTTTCGACGACGTCCGCTTCAAGGCCGACCCCTACAACACCAACTTCGCCATCGACTCGACCGAGCTGCCGATCAATTCGGACACCGCCTACGAGGGCGGCAACCTCGGCCATCGCGTGCGCACCAAGGGCGGCTACTTCCCGGTCCCGCCGGTCGACGCCTCGCAAGACATGCGCAGCGAGATGCTGACCGCGATGAGCCAGATGGGCGCGATCCCCGAGAAGCACCACCACGAGGTGGCCTCCGCCCAGCACGAGCTCGGCCTCAAGTTCGCCCCGCTCCTCACGGCGGCCGACACGCTGCAGATCTACAAGTACTGCGTCCATATGGTGGCGCAGAGCTACGGCAAGACGGCGACCTTCATGCCCAAGCCGGTCTACGGCGACAACGGCTCCGGCATGCACGTCCACCAGTCGATCTGGAAGGCCGGCAAGCCGGTGATGGCGGGCAACAAGTACGCCGACCTCAGCCAGGAATGCCTGTGGTACATCGGCGGCATCATCAAGCACGCCAAGGCGCTCAACGGCCTCACCAACCCGACGACCAACTCCTACAAGCGCCTGGTGCCGGGCTTCGAGGCGCCGGTGCTGCTCGCCTATTCGGCGCGCAACCGCTCGGCCTCCTGCCGCATTCCGTGGGCGCCGGGCCCGAACGGCAAGCGCGTCGAGGTGCGCTTCCCCGATCCGACCGCCAACCCCTACCTCGCTTTCGCGGGCATGCTGCTGGCGGGCCTCGACGGCATCCTCAACCAGATCGATCCCGGCGAGGCGATCGACAAGGACCTCTACGACCTGCCGCCGCGCGAGCTGAAGAAGATCCCGACGGTGTGCGGCAGCCTGCGCGACGCGCTCGCCAGCCTCGACAAGGACCGCGCCTTCCTCAAGGCGGGCGACGTGTTCAGCGACGACTTCCTCGACAGCTACCTCGCGCTGAAGATGGAGGAGGTCTATCGCTTCGAGATGGCGCCGCACCCGGTCGAGTTCGAGATGTACTATTCCGCTTGAGGCGACTCGCTTCGGTTGGAGAGAAGGGCGGCCTCGCGGCCGCCCTTTTTCGTTCGCCGAGGCGGTCGACGATTCCGCGCGCCTGGCCGCCGCTTGATTTTGAGCGCGCTTGACATTCGATAATTCTGCATTTATCGAAATATCGAAGAGGGGATCATGCCGACCGTCGACCCGGAACAGATCGCCCGCTACGCCGACATGCTCGGCGCGCTCGGCGCGGAAGCGCGCCTGAGGATCGTCCGGCTGCTGCTGGAGGCCCACCCCGAAGGGCTGGTCGTCGGCGAGATCGGCGCCGAGCTCGCCATCCCGCCGTCGACGCTCTCCCACCATCTCGACAAGCTGAAGAACGAAGGCCTGGTCGCCGTCCGGCGCGAGGGCACGTTCCTCCACTACACCGCGAAAACCGAGGCGCTGCGCGAGATCGTCGCCTTCCTGTTCGCCGAATGCTGCACGCGCAACAAGGCGATCCGGCCCGAAACGATCACCCGCGCCTGCCTTTAGGAGGGTCCCATGCCGGAAGTCGACGTCAAGGAAATCGTCCGCGCGCGCTATGCGCAGGCGGCGCGCGGCGTCGGCGCGCCGCGCTCGTGCTGCGGCGGCGGGACGGCGCGCGACCGCGCCAGTCTAGTGACGTCGAACCTCTACGCCGACGACGAAAAGGCGGCCGTGCCGGAGACGGCGCTCGTCGCCTCGCTCGGCTGCGGCAACCCGACCGCCCTCGCCGAGCTGAAGGAAGGCGAGACGGTGCTCGACCTCGGCTCCGGCGGCGGCGTCGACGTGCTCCTATCGGCCAGGCGCGTCGGCCCGACCGGCAGGGCCTACGGCCTCGACATGACCGACGAGATGCTGGCGCTGGCGCGGGAGAACCAGCGCCAGGCCGGCGCGGCCAACGTCGCGTTCCTCAAGGGCGAGATCGAGAACATCCCGCTGCCCGACGGCTCGGTCGACGTGATCGTCTCCAACTGCGTCATCAATCTCTCGGCCGACAAGGACCGCGTCTTGCGCGAGGCTTTCCGCGTCCTGAAGCCGGGAGGCCGCTTCGCCGTCTCCGACATCGTCGCGCGCGGGGCGATCCCCGAGGCGCTACGCCGCGACGCGCTCGCCTGGGCCGGCTGCATCGCCGGCGCGCTCGACGAAGACGACTATCGCGCCAAGCTCGCCGCCGCCGGCTTCGAGGCGATCGGCGTCGAGCCGACGCGCGTCTATGTCGGCGACGACGCGCGCGCCTTTCTCGCCGGCAAGGGCGTCGACGCCGACGCCGCGCTCGCCGCCCTCGACGGCAAGCTGATGAGCGCGTTCGTGCGCGCGCGGAAGCCGCAATCGACGACGCAGGCTGGTCGCTGCGCTTGGTAGCGGCGTTGACGCGGCGCGGCGGAAACATCGGTTGCTGGAGGATCGTCATGTCGGAAAGAGAAGAAAGAACGACCCCTGCGGAAGCGGGCGCCGAAGCGGCGCGGCTGTTCGACGGCGGACTGCGCTGCGCGGAGAGCGTCGTCGCCGCCTTGGCGCGCCGCCAGGGCGCCGCCCCCCTCGGCGACCTGACGGCGATGGCCACCGGATTTTGCAGCGGCCTCAGCCGCACCGACGGCCTATGCGGCGCGGCGACCGGCGCCGTGATGGCGATCGGCCTCGCCAAGGGACGCCGCAGCGCCGCCGACTCCGCCGACGAGACCTACGCCGCCGTGCGATCGTTGCTCGCGGAATTTACGAACGAGTTCGGGTCCGTCTCCTGCCCGGAGCTGATCGGCTGCAGCGTCGCCACCCCTGAGGGGCGGGAGACGTATCGCGAGCGGGGGCTCATCAAGCGTTGCCGCGCCTTGACCCAGCGGGCGACGGAAATGGCGGCGGAGCTGATCGATCGCGAGCCCGCCGCCCCGACGCGCGCTTCCTGAGGGAGAAACCATGTCCGCCGAACCTCTGAACGTCCTGTTCCTCTGCACTGGCAATAGCGCGCGCTCGATCCTCGCCGAGAGTATCCTCCGCAAGGACGGAGCGGGGCGCTTCAACGCGTTTTCGGCCGGCAGCCATCCGAAGGGCGTCGTCAATCCCTTCGCCCTCAAAGTTCTCGCTGCGCATGGCTACCCGGCTGAAGGCTATCGCTCGAAGAGCTGGGACGAGTTCGCCGCGCCGGGCGCGCCGACCATGGATTTCGTCTTCACCGTGTGCGACGCCGCGGCCGGCGAAGCCTGCCCGATCTGGCCCGGCCCGCCGATGACCGCGCATTGGGGGATCGAGGACCCCGCCGCGGTCCACGGGACGGAGGTCGAGAAGGAGCGCGCGTTCAACCTGGCGTTCCGCTTCCTGCGCAACCGCATCTCCGTTTTCCTCGCGCTGCCGCTGAAGAGCCTCGACGGGCTGTCGCTGAAGGCGAAGCTGTGGGACATCGGGCGGCTCGAAGGGGCGACGGACACGACTCTCGGAGCGAAGCCGTGACGTCGATCGCGGCGGCCGCCTCCCTCTGCGCCGAGCCTTTGACGCCTGGCGAGTTCGACCGCCTGGCCGAACTTCTCGACGCCGAGGGCTTGCCGTCCGGCGACGTCGGCGATCCGGGCGTTCGGATGTTCGCGTTCCGCGACAGCGAGGCGGCGGTCGGTTACGCCGGGCTCGAAGTCTACGGAGAGGATGCGCTGCTGCGCTCGGTCGTCGTCGATCCGGCGCACAGACGCGCCAGACTCGGGCGGGCGATCGTCGAGGCGACGCTCGCCGAAGCGCGCAGGCTCGGCGCCACGCGCGCGTTTCTGCTGACGACCTCGGCCAAGGGCTATTTCGAACGCCTCGGCTTTGCGACGATCGACCGCGCGTCGGCGCCCGAGGCGATCCTCGCGACGCGACAAGCCGCCGGCCTCTGCCCGTCGTCGGCCGTCCTCATGGCCAAGGCGACGACGCCGTAAACGGCGCGCCTCAGGGGCGCCGGCGCGCCAGCTCCTCGCCGGCGAGGCGCGCCAGCGGCTCGAGATCGGCCTCGCTCGCGCCGTCGCGCGCCTGCACCGCCATGCCCTCGACGATCGCGGCGAGAAAGCGCGCCAGCGCGTCGACGTCGAGATCGGCGCGGAACTCGCCGTTCTCCCTCCCCCGTTCGAGCGCGGCGCGGAAGGCCGCCAGGCCGCCGAGGCGCAGCTCGCGCAGGTGGTCGGCCACCGGCGCGTTCTCGCAGGCGCAGGCCAGAACCGCGGCCGAGATCATGCAGCCGTGCGGACGGCCGGCCTGGGTGAAGGCGCGCGCGCGCTGCTCGAGCAAGCGTTCGAAGGCGTCGGACACGCTCGGCGCCGCCTCAAGGATCGCCGCCAGCGAAGCGCCGCTGGTCCTGCGGTAGAGCGCCAGCGCCTCGCGATAGAGCGCGGCCTTGGAGTCGAAAGCGGCGTAGAGGCTCTGCGGCGTGATCCCCATCGCCGCGGTGAGGTCGGCGATCGAGGCGCCTTCGTAGCCGAGGCGCCAGAAGGTCTCCATCGCCGTCGCCAGCGCCGCGTCGCGGTCGAAGCCGCGCGGCCGGCCGCGGCGGCGCGGCGCGGCGTCGGAGTTTTTCGTAGTGACCATTACTGAAATAGCGCCGTCCCCGGTCTATTCAGGATCGATCGCTCATTAATAGCGGATTTCGCCGTGTCCATCCAGTCCAATCTCGCCGCCCGCGTCGACGCGGTCGATGACGCCGCGCCCGGCGAAAAGCGCCTGGTCGGCGAGCGCGTCCTTCAGCGCGGCGCGCCGATCCGCGCTCGGCTTGAGGTCCACGGTCCTGGCGGAGGTCAGCCCCCTGAGGCCCGGCCAATCGACGGCCGACCGCTCGCCCACGAGCGCGCCGACGGCGAGGAAGGCGGCCGTTCTCGCGCCGCGATCGACCGCCGACGGCGCCGTCGAGGCGGGTCGCGTGGCCGAATTCGGCGATCGCCACGACCAGCGCGGCCCGAGCGCGCTCTCGAAGGCGGCGAAGGCGTGAGCGGAGGGCCACGAATGGTTGATCGACGAACGCGCTGCGCGCTATTGCTCGCGCCATGAACGTTGATGTTGGCTCGCGGCGCTCGCCGGCGCGTCGACGACAGCGTTCGCGTCGCCGGCCCAAACCGACTATATGTTTGATTTGGGGGCTTTGACGAGACGAGATTCGATGACCCAGACGCGTCACATTCTGATCGTCGACGATGACGCCGACTTGCGCCAGGCGCTGAGCGAGCAGTTGGCGCTGCACCCCGAGTTCAAGGTGTCGGAGGCCGGCGACGCGGCGGCCGCCCGCCAGATCATGGAGAGCGAGCTTCCCGATGTCGTGATCATGGACGTCGGCCTGCCCGACCTCGACGGGCGCGAAGCGGTGCGGCAAATGCGCGCCGGCGGCTTCAAGCGCCCGGTGATCATGCTGACCGCGCGCGATTCCGACGCCGACACGGTGATCGGCCTCGAATCCGGCGCCAACGACTACATCGCCAAGCCGTTCCGTTTCGCGGTGCTGCTGGCGCGCGTGCGCGTGCAATTGCGCCAGCACGAGGCGAGCGAGGACGCCGAGTTCAAGATCGGCCCCTATGTCTTCCGCCCCGCCACCAAGAACCTGATCGACGCCAAGGGCGTCAAGCTGCGGCTGACCGAAAAGGAGGCGGCGATCCTGCGCTTCCTCCACCGCGCCGAGCGCCAGCCGGTGCCGCGCGAGACGCTGCTGCGCGACGTCTGGGGCTACAACGCCAACGTCACCACCCACACGCTCGAGACCCACATCTACCGTCTGCGACAAAAGATCGAAGACGACCCCGCCGAGGCGCGACTTCTCGTCACCGACGCGGGCGGCTACAAGCTGCTCTCCTAAGGAGGGCGAATCGGAACGCGACCGATGAGCCTGGAGAACGACGTCCGCAATCTCGGGCGCACGCGTCCGTTCGATTTGCTGCCGCGCGACGCGCTGCAGCTCATCGCCTTTTCTTGCGCCAGGAAGACGCTGAGGGCGGGCGAGACGTTGTTCAGCGAAGGCGACCGCGCCGACGCCGCCTATTTCGTGGTTTCGGGCGCGATCGCGCTCGCCGCCCACGGCGTCGAGCGCCGCGCCGAGGCGGGCGCGTTGATCGGCGCGACGGCGCTGATCGCCAACCTGCCGCGGCGCGCCAGCGCCCGCGCCGCCGAGGAGTCGGTCGCGCTCAGGATTCCCGCCGAAGCGTTTCGCCGCGTGCTAGCGGAATTCCCGCAGGCCGCCGCAAAGATCCGCGTCGCCGTCGCGGCCCGCGCGCGCGACTTCCTCGATCGCCTCGAAGACGTGCGCGCGCGCGAATTCGAAGGCTGACCGCGTCGATGCGACGAAAGGGCAGGAGGTCGCCATGAGCCATTCGCCGCCGACCTCGCCGCTCGCCGGCCTGCGCGCGCCCAGCGCCGCCGACATCGACGCCCTCGCGCGGGCCGCTTTCGCCGGGCTGCCGGCGAAGTTCCGCCGTCTGTGCGAGGGCCTGGTGATCCAGGTGGTCGATTTTCCCGACGACGAGACGCTCGACGAGATGGGCGCGGAAAGCGAGTTCGACCTGCTTGGCCTTTTTCGCGGCCAAGGCCTCGCGCATCGGCCCGCCGTCGCCGAGACCGGCGCGTTGCCCAACATGATCTGGCTCTATCGCCGGCCGCTGCTCGATTTTTGGTGCGAGGGCGAAGACACGCTCGGCGCGGTGGTCGCGCATGTGCTGATCCACGAAGTCGGCCATCATTTCGGCCTTTCCGACGACGACATCGCGGCGATCGAAGCGGGCGCGCGCTGAGGCGCGTCGGCGCGCGTGGACGCCCGCCCTTCACAAGGGCGTCACGCTGGTTATAGAGTATGAGCGCCGTCGGATTCGGGTGCGACGTTCCGATCGAAGGAGGTACGGAGCCCGTTTTGACGATTCACGTCCAGGCGACCTCGCCGGACGCTTGTCCGGCCCTGGTGCTCAATGCGGACTTCCGTCCGCTGAGCTATTATCCTCTGTCGATATGGAGCTGGCAGGACGCGATCAAGGCGGTGTTTCTCGACCGCGTCAACATCGTCTCCGAATACGACACTCTGGTGCGCAGCCCGTCGTTCGTCATGCGGCTGCCGTCTGTGGTTTCGCTGAAGAGCTACGTCAAGCCGTCGCGCTTCCCCGCCTTCACCCGCTTCAACGTGTTCCTGCGCGACCGCTTCACCTGCCAATACTGCGGCGGCCGCGACGACCTCACCTTCGACCACGTGGTGCCGCGCTCGAAGGGCGGCGTCACCCGCTGGGAGAACGTCGTCGCCGCCTGCTCGGCTTGCAACCTGAAGAAGGCCGACCTGCTGCCTTCGGCGGCGCGCATGTGGCCCTCGCGCGCGCCCTATCAGCCGACGGTGCACGACCTGCACCGCAACGGCCGCCTGTTCCCGCCGGACTATCTCCACAGCTCGTGGATGGATTACCTCTACTGGGACAGCGAGCTGGAGCCCTGAGGGCCGTCGCCTGATTGGCCGCGGTCGGCCAATAGGTCGCGACGCTGTCGTGATTCTGTAATATAGTTGTCACAAAAGCCTTCGCGCGTCCGCAGCGCCCGGCGTCTCGCAACCAACAATTAATAATGAGCGCCGATCGACTGTCATACTTCCCGCGAATGTCGGGGCCTTAGCGAATATTTACCCTTGTTGTGGTGATTCCGTTAGCGGCTTCCCTATCGGAGAGTCTGCTATGATTGTCACGGCCGCGCGCGAACCGTCTTCTTCAGCCGCCGACGCCGAGCCGAAGGACATCGCCGAACTGTGCCAGCGCTGGCGCGTGGCGCGCCTAGTCGCTCCGCCGCTGCCGCCTTTCGAAGAGCTGCTGCTCAACGGCCTCGGCCGCATCGACGACAACGTCGTGCTGCTCTCCGGCGATCCCGCCGACTGGACGATCAAGCGCGTCGGCCGCGCCGTCGGCGCTCGCTTCAAGTGCCTCGCGCGCGACGCCGCGTTGTCGCAAGTAGACGCCGACCTCGCCTGGGCGTTCTCCGACGCGGCGCGCGCCGCGCTGGAACAGGGCGCGCCGCACCGCGCCGAGGCCTATTTCGCCCGCCACGGCGAAGCGCAGAGCTGCATTCTCCTCGCCCTGCCGCTCGCCAACCGCTGGGGGCCGCCGTTGGTCGCCGTCTGCGTCGTCGAGCGCGGCCCGCGCCACAGCCTGATCGACGCGATGTTCGCCGCGAGCGACGAAGGCGTGATCGCGCTCGCCGCGATCCGCGACGCCCGCGGCCGACCGAGCGATTTCCAAATCGTCGACCTCAACGACAGCGCCGCGCGCCTGCTCGGCTGCGACGCCGACCGGCTGCGCTGGCGGCGGCTCGGCGAAAGCGACCATCCGTTCAGCGCGCCGACCGTCGTCCGCCGCCTGCGCGCGCTGCTCGGCGGCGACGGCCGCCGCTACGCCTTCGAGCTGACGACGCGGCTCAACGGCGAGCCCGCCTATCTGCGCGTCGGCCTGGCGCGCACCGGCAACCTCGTCTGCGCCACCCTGACCAACGTCACCAAGCTGCGCCAGCGCGAGGAATCCAATCGGCTGCTGTTCGACTCCAATCCGATGCCGATGTGGATCGTCGACGCCGAGACGCGGCGCTTCCTGGCGGTCAACGACTCGGCGGTCGCCCACTATGGCTACCCGCGCGAGCGCTTCCTCGGCATGACCGCCGACGACCTGCTCCATCCCGCCGAACGGCGGGCGGAGGCGGCGGACGGCGACGACGCGGGCGACAGCGGCGACCGCAGCCGCCGCCACGCGCGCGCCGACGGGAGCGAGATCGAGGTTCTCTCGTTCTCGCGCGACATCGAATATCACGGCCGCGCCGGCCAGTTGGCGGCGATCGTCGACATCACCCAGCGCAAGCGGGCCGAGGCCGAAGTCGCCTACCTGGCGCGCCACGACGCGCTGACCGGCTTGAGCAACCGCGCCGATCTGCGCGACAACCTCGCCGCCGCGATCGAGGCGAGCCGGCGCGAGGGGCGTCGGCTCGCGGTCTGCTGCGTCGACCTCGACCTATTCAAGGACGTCAACGACACCTTCGGCCACCCGACCGGCGACCGTCTGCTGCGGGTGGTGGCGCAGCGGCTGCGCGGCGCGCTGAGCCAGAACGATCTCACCGCGCGACAGGGCGGCGACGAGTTCACCGTCGTGCTCGACAACGTCGGCTCGCCGGAAGACGTCGACAAGACCGTGGCGCGGCTGAACGAGATGATTTCGCGGCCCTATTGGATCGACGGCCTCGAGATCGTCATCGGCGCCAGCATCGGCGTCGCCCTGTTCCCCGACGACGGCCTGTCGGCCGACGAGCTGGTGAAAAACGCCGACCTCGCGCTCTATCAGGCGAAGTCCGAAGGGCGGCGGCGCCACAATTTCTTCCGCGAGGACCTGCATCGCGCCGCCCAGCAGCGCCGCGCGATCGAGGCCGACCTGCGCGCGGCGCTCGCCGAAGGCCAGCTCGAAGTCCACTATCAGCCGCTGGTCGAGATCTCCGGCAACCGCGTCAGCGGCTTCGAGGCGCTGTTGCGCTGGCGCCACCCGACCCGCGGCATGATCGCGCCGGGCGAATTCATTCCCATCGCCGAGGCGACCGGCCTCATCGCGCCGATCGGCGAGTGGGTTCTGAGGACCGCCTGCGCCGACGCGGCGTCGTGGCCGGCGCCGATGTCGGTCGCGGTCAATCTCTCGGCGACCCAGTTCCGCGGCGCGAACCTGGTCAACGCCGTGGTCAGCGCGCTCGCCCATTCCGGCCTCGCCGCCGAGCGGCTCGAGCTCGAGATCACCGAGACGGTGCTGCTCGCCCAGACCGCCGCGACCATCGAAACCCTGCATGCGCTGCGCGCCTTCGGCGTGCGCATCGCGCTCGACGACTTCGGCACCGGCTATTCGAGCCTGAGCTACCTGCGCAGCTTTCCCTTCGACAAGATCAAGATCGACCG
>CAZKHF010000067.1:0-11801 GCA_964552445.1 uncultured Bradyrhizobium sp.
CCGCCGCCTATCGCTACACCGAGGCGCGCATGACCGACGTCGCGCGCCTGCTGCTCGAAGGCGTCGACGAGGAAGCGGTCGACTGGCGCGACAATTATTCCGGCGAGACCAAGGAGCCGGTGGTGCTGCCGGCGGCGATCCCCAATCTGCTCGCCAATGGCGCGCAGGGCATCGCGGTCGGCATGGCGACGTCGATTCCGCCGCACAACGTCGCCGAGCTGTGCGACGCCGCGCTCCATCTCATCGCCCACCCCGACGCCGACGCCGCGGCGCTGCTCAAGTTCGCTCCTGGCCCGGACTTCCCCACCGGCGGCGTGATCGTCGACGACCGCGCCGTCATCGCCGAGACCTACCGCACGGGGCGCGGCGGCTTCCGCTTGCGCGCGCGCTGGATGAAGGAAGACGCCGCGCGCGGCGGCTGTGCGGTGGTCGTCACCGAGATCCCCTACGGAGTGCAGAAATCCCGGCTGATCGAGCAGCTCGCCAATCTGCTCAGCGAGCGCAAGGCGCCGCTGCTCGGCGACGTGCGCGACGAGTCGGCCGAGGACGTGCGCATCGTGCTCGAGCCGAAGAGCCGCGCGGTCGACCCGACGACGATGATGGAGCAGCTCTACAAGCTCTCCGAGCTCGAGACGCGCATTCCCGTCAACCTCAACGTGCTGGTCGACGGGGTGACGCCGCGCGTGGTCGGCCTGCCGGAAGCGTTGCGGCAATGGCTCGACCATCGCCGCGACGTGCTCCTCCGCCGCTCGCGCTGCCGGCTTGCGGCGATCGACCGCCGGCTCGAGCTGCTGGCGGGGATGATCGTCGTCTTCCTCAACCTCGACGAGGTCATCCGCATCGTCCGCGAGGACGACGAGCCGAAGACGGCGTTGATGGCGCGCTTCTCGCTCTCCGAGAGCCAGGCCAACTACGTCCTCGACACCCGCTTGCGCGCTCTGCGCCGCCTCGAGGAGATGGCGCTGCGCAAGGAGCAAAAGGACCTCGCCGAGGAGAAGGGAGCGATCGAGGCGCTGCTCGCCAGCGACAAGAAGCAGTGGCAGGCGGTCGGCTACGAGATCCGCGACGTGAAGAAGCGCTTCGGGCCCGACACCAAGCTCGGCAAGCGGCGCACCGGCTTCGAGGCGCCGCCCGAGGTCGAGGCCGACCTCGCCGAGGCGATGATCGAGCGCGAGCCGGTCACCATTCTCGTCTCGCAGATGGGCTGGATCCGGGCGCTGAAGGGCCACGTCGCCGACCTCTCCGGCGCGACCTTCAAGGGCGACGACGCGCTGAAGAGCTGGTTCTTCGCCGAGACGACGTCGAAGATCCTGGTGCTCGCCAGCGACGGCAAAGCGTTCACCCTCGACGCCGCCAAGCTGCCGGGCGGGCGCGGCGCCGGCGAGGCGATCCGGCTGATGGCGGACATCGACGAACAGGCCGACATCGTCGCCGTCTGGCCCTACGCGCCGGGGGAAAAGATGCTGCTCGCGTCGTCCGACGGCCGCGGCTTCATCGTCGGCCAGGACGACCTTCTCTCGGCGACGCGCAAGGGCAGGGCGGTTCTCAACGTCGACGCGCCGGTTAAGGCGCGCCTCGCCCTCCCCGCCGACGGCGACCACGTCGCCGTCATCGGTGAGAACCGCAAAATGCTGATCTTCCCGCGCCACCAGCTCCCCGAGATGGCGCGCGGCAAGGGCGTGCGGCTGCAGCGCTACCGCGACGGCGAGATTTCCGACGCGCGCGTGTTCAAGCTCGCCGACGGCCTGACCTGGCGCGACTCGGCGGGACGCACCTTCACCGTCGCCAAGGCGGAGCTGAAGGACTGGATCGCCAACCGCGCCGAGGCGGGTCGCCTGCCGCCCAAGGGCTTCCCGAGGAACAACAAGTTCGAGGGGTAGGGCGCCGCCGCCCCGGCTTGCCTTTGGCGGGAGCGGCCTGCCTGGTCGCCTCGTCGCCGGCGGGAGAAAATCAGATCGAGAAGCTCACCCCGCAGCCGCACGACGCGACGGCGTTGGGGTTCTTCACCCGGAACGTCTGGCCCATCAGGTCGTCGACGAAGTCGAGCTCGCCGCCGCGCAGCATCTCCAGCGAGACGGGATCGACGACGACGCTGATCCCGTCGCGCGTCACCACCAAGTCGTCGTCGGCGCGGGCGGCGTCGACGTCGAAAGCGTATTGGAAGCCCGAGCAGCCGCCGCCTTTGACCGAGACGCGCAGCGCCGCGCCCGGCGCCCCGGCCAGCACCTTCTGCAGGCGGCGCGCCGCGGCGGCGCTGATCGAAAGGGGCGCCGCGGCGCCAGCGGCGGGAGAAGCTTCGCTCATCGGTTGATTCCCGTTGCAGACAATCGGCGGGTCGATCGCTATGAAGATAGGTCGGGCGAGGCGAAGCGCAATGCAGGCAACGGCGTTCACCGGGGGAGGGCGGGTCGCGCGGGCGCCCTACGCGGCCGATCCCGCGCGATCGCGCGGCCGCCTCTGCGCCGAGCCGCCGTCGCCGACCCGCACCGAGTTCCAGCGCGACCGCGACCGCATCATCCACTCGACCGCCTTCCGCCGTCTCGCCCACAAGACGCAGGTGTTCGTCCACCACGAGGGCGACCACTTCCGCACCCGCCTGACCCACACGATCGAGGTCGCCCAGCTCGCCCGCGCGCTGGCCAAGGCGCTCTGGCTCGACGAGGAGCTCGCCGAGGCGGTGGCGCTCGGCCACGACCTCGGCCACACGCCGTTCGGCCACACCGGCGAGGACGCGCTCGACGCCTGCATGGAAGCCTACGGCGGCTTCGACCACAACAGCCACGGCCTGCGCCTCGTCACCGAGCTCGAGCGCCGCTACGCCGATTTCGACGGCCTCAACCTGACCCAGGAGACGCTCGAGGGACTGGTCAAGCACAACGGCCCGCTGGTCGACGCCGAAGGACGGCCGCTCGAACGTTGGCGCGCGCGGGGCGTTCCCGCCGCGATCCTCGCCTATGATCGCCTGCAGAGCCTCCGTCTCGCCCAATACGCCAGCCTCGAGGCGCAAGCGGCGGCGATCGCCGACGACATCGCCTACGACGCCCACGACATCGACGACGGCCTGCGCGCCGGCCTGTTCGACCTTCAGGCGACTCGCGAAGTTCCGTTCCTCGCCGCGTTGCTCGACGAGGTCGCGGCGCTTCATCCCGGCCTCGAGCGCCCGCGCGTCGTCCACGAGCTGACGCGCCGGGTGATCACCCGTTTCGTCGAGGACGCGATCGGCGAAAGCGCGGCGCGCATCGCCGCCTCGGGCGTCGCCACCCTTGCCGAGGCGCGCCGGGCCGGGCGCGCCCTGATCGGGCTGTCGCCGGCGCTGAGCAAGGCTGACCGCGACGTCAAGGCGTTCCTGTTCGCCCACATGTACCGCCACCCTCAGGTGAGGCGGGTGCGGGTGAAGGCCGACTCGATAGTGCGCCGGCTGTTCAACGCCTATTTCGCCAAGCCGACGACCATGCCGGCGGATTGGGCGGCGCGGGCGGCCGGCGGCGAAGCGGCGCGCGCGCGCGCCGTCGCCGACTACATCGCCGGCATGACCGACCGCTTCGCGGTCAACGAATACCGTCGGCTCTTTGACCCTGCGGCGGACTTGAGTTAAAGCGCCGCGTCCTTTTCGAGCGGGATTCATGAATATTTTCGAGGATTTTCACGCCAAGGTGGAAGCTGCGCTGCAAGCGGCGGTCGCCGCCGGCAAGCTGCCCCAAGGCCTCGATCTCGCGCGCTTCGCGGTCGAGCCGCCGCGCGAGGCGGCGCACGGCGACCTCTCCACCAACGCCGCCATGGTCTACGCGCGCGAGGCGAAGGCCGCCGGATCGAATCCGCGCGCCGTCGCCCAAAGCATTGCCGCCGCGCTCGCCGCCGACCCCGACGTCGCGGCCGTCGAGGTCGCCGGTCCGGGCTTCATCAATCTGCGCCTGAAGCCCGCGGTCTACGAACGGGCGCTGAGGGCGATTCTGACGCTCGGCGACGCCTACGGGCGCCGCCCGGAGCGCGCGGAAGGCAAGGTCAACGTCGAATACGTCAGCGCCAACCCGACCGGGCCGATGCACGTCGGCCACGCGCGCGGCGCCGTGTTCGGCGACGCGCTGGCGAACCTGCTCGCCTTCGCCGGCCGCGACGTCGCCCGCGAATACTATGTCAACGACGCCGGCGCTCAGGTCGACGTGCTCGCCCGGTCCGCCTTCCTGCGCTATCGCGAGGCGCTCGGCGAGACGGTGGTCGTTCCCGAGGGGTTTTATCCCGGCGACTACCTCAAACCGGTTGGGGCGGCGCTTGCCGCCGAATTCGGCCCGAGCCTGCGCGACAAGACGGAGGCGGAGTGGCTGCCCGTCGCGCGCGCGCGCGCCATCGCGGCGATGATGGCGATGATCAAGGACGACCTCGCCGTCCTCGCCATTCGCCACGACGTGTTCTCGTCCGAGCGCGCGCTCACCGGCGCCGACGGCGGCGTCGATCGCGTGCGTGAGGCGATCGACAACCTGCGCGGCCGCGGCCTCGTCTACGAGGGGCGGTTGCCGCCGCCGAAGGGCCAATTGCCCGACGACTGGGAAGACCGCGAGCAGACGCTGTTTCGCGCGACCGAGTTCGGCGACGACGTCGACCGGCCGCTGATCAAGTCGGACGGCGGCTACACCTATTTCGCCAGCGACATCGCCTATCACAAGACCAAGATCGATCGCGGCTTCGCGAGCCTGGTCGACGTCTGGGGGGCCGACCACGGCGGCTACGTCAAGCGCATGCAGGCGGCGGTGGCGGCGCTCTCCGACGGGAAGGCGCGGCTCGACGTGCGCCTTTGCCAGCTGGTGCGGCTGATGCGCGCCGGCGAGCCGGTGAAGATGTCGAAACGCTCGGGCGACTTCGTCACCCTGCGGGAAGTCGTCGACGAGGTCGGCGCCGATCCCGTGCGCTTCATCATGTTGATGCGCAAGAACGACGCGCCGCTCGACTTCGATCTCGCCAAAGTGATCGAGCAGAGCCAGGACAATCCGGTCTTCTATGTGCAGTACGCGCATGCGCGCGCGCGCAGCGTCATGCGCCAGACGCGGGCTGTCGTGCCCGATCTCGACCTCGCGCCGCGGGCGCTGGCGGAAGCCGACCTCTCTCTGCTGGTCGACGAGGGCGAGCGCGGGTTGATGCGCGCGCTGGCGCAATATCCGCGCGCGATCGTCCAGGCGGCGGAGGCGCATGAGCCTCACCGCGTCGCCTTCTACGCCCACGACATCGCCACGCTGTTCCACGCGCACTGGAACCGCGGCAAAGATTCGCCGCATTTGCGGTACGTTAACGAAGATGAGAAAGCATTGACGCATGCGCGCGCCGCCCTCGTCGCAGCGTTCGCCGCCGTGACGGCGTCGGCGTTATCGGTTCTAGGGGTGAGCGCGCCCGAGGAAATGCGCTGACGGGTCCGGCTGACATTCAGGCGAGGACGCCGGACTCGCGAGGAAGACGGGGGGGCGGACGACGGGTTTCACGCGCCATGCGGCGCGGCGGCCCGGCGGTTTCCAACGAGGTTCGCCATGAACGGCTCCACCGGCAAGATCGCTCCGGAAATCAATCTCGACGAATTCGAGCGGCGTCTGCGTTCGAGCGACCCGGCGGCGAGCGGCGCCGAGGATCCGCTCGCCGAGCTGAGCCGGCTCGTCGACATGATCAATTGGGACGAGCCGGCGAAGGAGCCCTCCGCCCCGCGTTCGGGCGCGGGGCGAGGCGGGACGGCGGTCGTCGATCGCGCGCCCGCGGTCGGCCTCGGAGCCGCTGAGCCGCCGCCGGTTTCCGTCGGGCGCGCGCCGCCGACGGCGCCGAGCGCGCCGACCGTCGACGCGCCCGATGTTTCCGAGGAGCCGCACGCCGCCATGCTCGCGGCGGCCGATGCGACCGGCGCGGCCAAAGGCCGCTCGCGCTCCTGGTGGATCAAGACGATCGGCTTGACCGTGGTCGGCGTCGCGCTGCTCGTCGGCGCCGCGACGTTGAAGACCGGCGTTCCCGGCTTGCCGAAAGGGCCGCCGCCGCTCATCGCCGCCGCGCAAGGGCCGAACAAGGTCCAACCGCCGAGCGACGCCACCGTGCAGGCGACCGGCGACGCCGCGGCTCTGCTGATGAAGGATTCGGCGACGCCGACGCCGGTGAAGGTCGTCACCACCGAAGAGCAGCCGGTCGATCTCGCCGCGCAAACGCCGGGCGCGAGCCCCCAAGCGGCGATCGCGGCGCCGGCCCCGGCGCCTTCGCCCGGCGTTTCGCCGCTCGCCGCGGCGTCCCCGTCCGCCGCGTCGCCCGTCGCGCCCTCGCTCAATCCGCCGATCGTCGCCCCCGGCGGGCCGACCGCCACCGTCGCGCCGCTGTTCCCCGACGCCAAGCCGGTCAAGACGGTGTCGGTCCGGCCGGACGGCACGTTGATCTCGGTCGATTCGACGCCCGCGCCGGCGCCTGCGCCGCCTCCCGCCGCGCCGACCACGCCGAGCGCCGTCAACCCGCCTCCCGCGCCAACGACCGGCGAAGCGGCGACGCCGACGGTCGACCTGCCGACCAAGATGCCGCCGAAGTCGGCCGCGCGCGTCGTCGCCAGGACCGACACGACGGCGCCGGCCGTCGCGACCGACGCCACCCCGACCGCGCCGCTGACCCTGGCCTCGGCCCTGCCGCGCGCAGCCAAACCGGCGAAGCCCGCGCCCGCCGACGCCGACGCGACCGCCCCGGCGCCTGCGGCGTCCGCCCCGGCCCCCACGACCGACGCGGCCGCCCCGACCGGCGGCTGGGCGGTGCAGCTCGCCGCACCGCGCTCCGAAGCCGACGCCAAGAGCGTGATGGCGCGGCTGAAGGCCAAGTACGCCGGCGAGCTCGGCGACGTCGAGCTTGGGGTGCGCGAGGCCGAGGTCAAAGGCGAGACGATCTATCGCGTGCGCGTCGCCGGCCTCAGCAAGGCCGACGCGGCCGCCCTCTGCGCCAAGTTGAAGGCGGCGGGCGGCGACTGCTTCATCGCCAAGGACTAAAGCGCGCCGCCGAAGAGGAAGACCATGACGCTCGCCTTCGTCTGCGGCTGCGCCGCTCCGGCGCTCGACGTTGAGGAGCGCGCGTTCCTGCGCGACGCGCGCCCCTGGGGCCTCATCCTATTCAAGCGCAACGTGGTCGACCGCGCGCAGCTGCGCGCGCTGACGCAAACCTTTCGCGACTGCGTCGGCCGCGCCGACGCGCCGGTCTTCATTGACCAGGAGGGGGGACGGGTGCAGCGCCTTGGGCCGCCGCATTGGCGGGCCTATCCCGCGGCGGCGCGTTTCGAAAGCGCCGCCGATCCGCCGCGCGCCGCCTGGCTCGCCGCGCGCCTGATCGCCCACGACCTGCGGGAGGTCGGGATCACCATCGATTGCGCGCCGGTGCTCGACGTCGCCGACGCCGAAACCCATGCGGTGATCGGCGCGCGCGCCTTCTCGCGCTCGCCCGAGCGCGTCGCCGCGCTCGGCCGCGCCTTCTGCGACGGCCTTCTCGCCGGCGGCGTGCTGCCGGTGGTCAAGCACATGCCCGGGCACGGCCGCGCGCGCGCCGACAGCCACCTCGAATTGCCGGTGGTCGCGGCGAGCCGCGCCGAACTCGTCGCACGCGACTTCGCGCCTTTCGCCGCTTTGCGCGACGCGCCGATGGCGATGACGGCGCATGTCGTGTTCAGCGCGATCGATCCCGGCGCGCCGGCGACCGTTTCGCCGATCGTGGTCGAGCGCGTCATGCGCGGAGCGATCGGTTTCGAGGGGCTGATCGTCAGCGACGATCTGTCGATGAAAGCGCTCGGCGGGTCGCTGGGCGAGCGAGCGCGGGCGGCCTTTGAGGCGGGGCTCGACGTGGCGCTGCACTGCAACGGCGATCTCGTCGAAGCGCGCGCAGTCGCCGAGGCGAGCCCCAAGTTGGCGCGCAACGACGATTCGCGGCGCCGCGCCGAACTGGCGCTGTCGAAGATCGTCGGCCGCCCTCAGCCATTCGATCTCGAGGCGGCGCGCGCCGAGCTCGAAGCGGCGCTGCCGCTCGAATCGGCGGCGTGACCCAATCGGGGCGGAGGGCGGCCGCGCTCAGGCCGCGTCGGCGCTGACGCGGTTGCGGCCGGCCGACTTGGCGCGATAGAGCGCCTGATCGGCGCGGTGGTAGAGCGAGCCCGCGTCGTCGTCGTCGCGGCGTTCGGCGAGGCCGATCGACACCGTGACCGGGATGACGCGGCCGCTCGCGTCGATCGGGAACTGCTCGTCCTGAACGGCGAGCCGCGCGCGTTCGGCGATGCGCGTCGCCGTTTGCGTGGCGACGCCGGGCATGACGATGACGAACTCCTCGCCGCCGAGGCGACAGAGCAGGTCGCCGCCGCGGATGATGCCGCGCAGGCGATCCGCGAAAGCCTTCAGCACCTCGTCGCCGCAATCGTGGCCGTAGGTGTCGTTGACCTGCTTGAAGTGGTCGATGTCGAGAATCATCAGCGTCAGCGGCGTCCGCCGCACGCGCGCGTTGTCGAGCATCGTCGCCAGATGGTTTTCGAGGAAGCGTCGGTTGTTGAGGCCGGTCAGCGGGTCGAACAGAGCGAGCTCGATCGACTGCTGCACCTTCTCGCGCAGCGAGTCGGCGTAGCGCTTCTGGCGCAGCTGCGTGCGCGCGCGGGCGAGCAGCTCGTTGCGGTCGACTGGACGGGTCAGGTAGTCGTTGACGCCCATGTCCAGGCCGCGCAGCACGCGCTGGCGGTCGCCGACGTCGGCGACCATGAGGATGGGCAGGTTGCGGGTGCGCTCGAGCGAGCGGATCTGGCTGCACAGCCTGAGGCCGTCGTAGCTCTCCAGGCCGAGGCTGACGACGATGAGGTCGACGTTGTCCTCCGCCGCCTTGAACAGCGCCTCGTGGGCTTCCGGCTCGACGAACACGTTGTGGTGGGGCGACAACGCCTGGGCGAGGCGCTCGGCCGAGCTCGCGCGGTCGTCGACGATCAGGATGCGGCCGCGGCGGCCGTCGTCGGCCTTCGGCATGGCGAAGGGCGCGATCATGCCCAGCGCCACCGTGGTGTTGGCGCGGTTGCGCAGCTCGTCGATCGACATCTTCAGCCGCGCCAGAGAGCGCACCCGCGCGATCAGCGCGACCTCGTCGATTGGCTTGGTGAGAAAGTCGTCGGCGCCGGCTTCGAGCCCGCGCACCCGGTCGCTCGGCTGGTCGAGCGCGGTGACGAGCACGATCGGCAGATGGGCGGTGGCGATCTGCCCCTTCAGCCGCCGGCAGACCTCGAATCCGTCCATGCCCGGCATCATCACGTCGAGCAGCACGATGTCGCATTCGCCGCGCTCGCAGACGGCGATCGCATCCGGCCCGTTGGTCGCCGTGAGCACCTCGAAATACTCGGCGTTGAGGCGCGCCTCGAGCAGCTTGAGGTTGGGCGGGTTGTCGTCGACGACGAGGACGCGCGCGGTCATCGCTTCACTTCGCTCCGAGGAAATGGTCGATGGTGTCGAAGAACTTCGCCACCGAAATCGGCTTCGACAGGTAGGCTTCGCACCCGCCCTGGCGGATCTTCTCCTCGTCCCCCTTCATCGCGTAGGCGGTGACGGCGACCACCGGGATCGAGCGCAGCTCCTCGTCGTCCTTCAGCCACTGCGTGACCTCCAGGCCGGACACCTCCGGCAGCTGAATGTCCATCAGAATGAGATCGGGATGGTGGCGGCGGGCGAGTTCGACCGCCTCAACCCCGCTGCGCGTCTGCAGGATCTTGCAGCCGCGCGTCTCCACGAGGTCGTTGAAGAGCTTCATGTTCAGCTCATTGTCCTCGACGATGAGCACGGTTTTCGGCATCGGGGAGCCCATGCAAAAGCGCCGCGGCGGCGCAGATTCCGCCCGCGGGCGTGACGCGTTATAGTAAGCGGTAGTCCTTGACGAAAGGAAAACCGGATGGGCCTGCGGCCGGTTAACGCGCGGCTGTCGTCGGGCCGACTATCGGACGAATCGATGGCGATCGTGGCGCTCGGCTTCCTCGCTGGCGAGGCTTCGCGCCTCGAGCGCTTCCTCGCCCTTTCGGGCCTGGGGCCGCATAATTTGCGGCGCGCGGCGGCCGACCCCGGCTTTCTTTGCGCCGTGCTCGACTATCTGGTCGCCGACGAGCCGCTGCTGGTCGCTTTCGCCGCCGAGCAGGGGATCGACCCTGCCGAGGTCGCCCGCGCGGCGCAGAGGCGCGGCGGCGCCCCGCCGTCGACCGACCTGTGAGCGCCGGCGACGCCGCCGCGCCCGCGCGCTTTTGCCGCGATTGCCTCGCCGGATTCGCCGCCGGCGCGCGTTGCCCGCGCTGCGGCTCGCCGCGAATCGTTGAGGCGGAGCGCGCCCGCGGCCTGACCATCGCCCACGTCGACTGCGACGCCTTCTACGCCGCGATCGAGAAGCGCGACGATCCCTCGCTCCGTGACAAGCCGGTGATCGTCGGCGGCCGCGGCCGCCGCGGGGTCGTCGCCACTTGCTGCTATATCGCGCGCGCGTTCGGCGTGCGCTCGGCGATGCCGATGGCGCGCGCGCGGGCGCTCTGCCCGCAGGCGCTGGCGATCAAGCCCGACATGGCGAAATACGCGCGCGTCGGCCGGGAGATCCGCGAGCGCATGCGGCGCCTGACGCCGCTGGTCGAGCCGCTGTCGATCGACGAGGCGTTCCTGGACCTAACCGGCTGCGAGGGCGTCAACCGCGCCGAGGCGACCCTGACGCTGGCGCGCCTCGCCAGCGAAATCGAGCGCGAGGTCGGCGTCACCGTCTCGGTTGGCCTCAGCTACTGCAAGTTCCTGGCGAAGCTCGCTTCCGATCTCGACAAGCCGCGCGGTTTCCGCATCGTCGCGCGGGACGAAGCGCTGGCGCTGATCGCGCCGATGAGCGTCGGGCGCCTGTGGGGCGTCGGCAAGGTCGCCGAAGCGCGGCTCCGCCAGGCCGGCTTCAAGACGATCGGCGACTTGCAAGCGCTCGACCAGGCGACCGCGGCGGCGCGCCTCGGCGAAGAGGGGCGGCGGCTGTGGCGGCTGGCGCGCGGGATCGACGAACGGCGGGTCACGCCCGATCGCGAGATCAAGAGCGTGTCCAGCGAGACGACTTTCGAGGAGGACGTCGCCGACAAGGCCGAGCTGACGCGCGCGCTGCTCGCCCATTGCGAACGGGTGGCGGCGCGGCTGCGCAAGGGGGAAATCGCCGCCGGCGCCATCACGCTGAAGCTGCGCGCCGCCGATTTCAAGCTGCATACGCGCAGCCGGGCCGGGCTCCCGCCGACGCAATTGGCGCCGCGCCTGTTCGCCGCGGCGCGCGCGCTGCTCGACGCCGAAGCGGACGGGACTCCCTATCGGCTGCTCGGCGTCGCCGCCGGCGATCTCTCGGCGGCGAGCGAGGCCGACGAGGCCGATCTCATCGAAGGGGACCGCCGCCGCGAGAAGGCGCGCGAGGCGGCGATCGCCGACTTGCGCGACCGCTTCGGCGTCGCGGCGGTCCAGCGCGGCCTCGCCTTCGCGCCGGCCGCGTCGCCGCGCAAGCGCTGACTACTTGGCGCACACCGGCGTCGGCAGCACCACCAGCTTGCTAAGCTTGGCGTTGAGCGCGAACGTGCCGTAGTCGAGCTTCAGCGAGCCGGAGATCCCGTTCTCGTAGAGGTCGAAGCTCAGCACGTATTCGGGCGGCGCGTCGCGCGACGCTTCGTCGAAATAGGAGGTCGCCACCGGCCAGCGCCGCACGCCGCCGAGCACGTCGGCGAAGGCGGTCTCCGGCGTCGGCGCGGTCTCCAGCTTGCCGATCACCGTCATGGTGACGAACACCTTCTTGCCGGTGTCGGAGCCGTCGAA
>CAZKHF010000068.1:0-11745 GCA_964552445.1 uncultured Bradyrhizobium sp.
GTCTGCGCCGTCGTCTATCAGGACCGCAACCGGCCTTACGCCTGCCAGTTCTCCTTCGCCTGCGACGGCACGTCGTTGCGCGTCGAGGAGCCCGCCGCCTGGACGACCGCGACCCGCATCGCCGAGGACGTCGTCAGCGGCGCCGTCTACAACCCGAAGGTCGCCGAGGCGCTGAACTATCACGCCTACTACGTCTACCCGTTCTGGGCGGGCGAGCTGCGCCGCGTCGACCGCATCGGCGGGCACATCTTCTACGCCATGCGCGTGGGCCTCAACTGGGCGCCCGGCGCGTTCAACGGCCGCGGCGACATTCCGCCGACGTCGCCGTCGGCCGCCGCCGCGCCCGCGCCGTCGGCGACGATCGCCTCGACCAAGTAGCGCATTTGCGCCGGCTCGCTCGATAATGTTCAGCGCGCCGACAATTCACATATAAGCTTTTTCGCCAAGTAAGATGCGTGAACGCCGGCCGGCGTCGGCGGTCGCGCCCGCGCGTCAGCGTTTACGGCGCGTTCATTCGATGCGCTTATTGTGATGAAAACAAAAGAGAGCTGCGCAGACATGCCGAAATCCAAAAAACTCAGAGTAAGTCCGCGCGCAAGCGCGGGGCGTTGCCTTCGGCGGGGGGCCGATCGAAAGCGAAGCCGGCTCGCGCCGCCGCCAAGCCCGCGCGTCGCGCCGCCAAGCCCGCGCGCGTCGCGGCGAAAGCGGTCGCCGCCAAGGCGCCGCGCCGGCCGCAGGCCAAGCCGGCGCAGCGAAAGACGCCGGCGCGGCGCTGGCGCACCCCGCCCTGGCGGATCGTCCTCGACAACCTCTCGCAGGGCGTCGCCTTCTTCGACGGCAAGGCGCGGCTGATCCTGTGCAATCGCCGCTACGCGGAAATCTACGGCCTGAAGCCCGATCAGCTCAAGCCGGGAATGACGCTACGCGAGATCGCGGAATTGCGCGCGCCCATCGGCGCCTGTCCGATGGGGGTCGACGACTATCTCGCCTATTGCCGCGCCATCACCGCCAAGCAGGAAAAGCGCACCTGGAGCATTACGCTCGCCGACGGTCGGATCATCCGCATCCACCACCAGGCGACGCCCGACGGCGGCTGGGCGTCGATCCACGAGGACGTCACCGGTCTTCAAGAGGGACGGCTGCTGATCGAAGAGAAGATCTCGCTGCAGCGGTTGATCGACACGGCGCCCGACAACCTGTGGGTGAAGGACGTCGAAAGCCGCTTCGTCGTCGCCAATCGCGCGACGGCCGAGCGCATGGGCCGCGCGTCGCCGGAAGAGCTGATCGGCAAGTCGGACCGCGATCTCTGCCCCTGGGAGACCGCGCAGAAATACCTCGCCGACGAAAGCCACGTGCTGACCACCGGCCGTCCGTTGATCGATTACGAGGAATTTGTCCTCACGCCCGACGGCGGCAAGCTGTGGATCGCGACGACGAAGACGCCGCTGCGCAACGAAGCGGGCGAGGTCGTCGGCGTGATCGGCGTTTCGCGCGACATCAGCGCGCGCTGCAAGGCCGACGCGTTGCGCGACGGCCAGGCCGAGATCCTCGAAATGATCGCCGTCGGCGCGCCGATCGAGAACGTGCTGGAGGACCTTGTCCATCTGATCGAATCGCAGTCGTCGGGCGTCTTCGGCTCCGTGCTGCTGCTCAGCGACGATGGGCTGAGCCTGCGCCACGGCGCGGCGCCGAGCCTGCCGGCCGACTACGCCAAGGCGGTCGACGGCCTGCGCGTCGGCCCTGACGTCGCTTGCAGCGGAAGCGCCGCTTATCGGCGCGAACTGGTGGTGGCCGCCGACATCGCTTCCGACCCGCGCTGGACCGATCTTCGCGAAAGCGCCGCCGCGTTCGGATTCAAAGCGGGCTGGTCGGCGCCGATCCTGTCGAAGGGCGGCGACGCGCTCGGCGCGTTCGCGATGTACGCGACGTCCGCGCGCGAGCCGACGGAAGCGGAGAGGCTGTTGACCCATGTCGCGACGCGGATGGCCGGCATCGCCATCGAGCGCGAGCGCGCCGACCGCCGCCTGCGCGCCGCCGGGGCGGGCAGGCTCGACGCGGCCTGAGGCGCGTTTCCGGCGAGACGCGCGTTCAGACGTCGGCGTGTATGATTTCGAGGTCGGGCAGGCCCCAGCACTGCGCGCCCATGTCGAGCGCCATCGCGCCGAAGCCTTCCGTCTCGATCTCGCCTTGTCCCCAGATCGGGTGCCGGCGTCGGATGTGGGGGTTGGCGACGCCGTAGGGGAAAGGCGGAAAGATCAGGCCGTCGCGATGCAGGTCCGCCTTGACCAGCAACATCGTGCCGCCGACCGAGTCGAGCCGCACCGGGCCGCGGCCGCGGAAGTCCTCCAGAGTCGCGGCCCCGTCGTCGCGCCAGGCGTTGCGATCGAAGGTCGGACCGCCGGGCCGCGTGACGCAATGCGGATGGACGATGTCCAGCCGCGCCGCCAGCAACCGCTCGATCACATCGCTGGGGTAGTCGATCACGTCGACGTCGATCCACAGCACCCAGTCCTCGTCGCGCAACGCGCGAAACAGCAGCTGGTTGCGCGCCCTGGCGAGAATCGTTCGCCGCAGGCGTTGGATCCCCGGGGCCCAGCGCGGCGCGCCCGCCGGCGCCCTGAAGCCGTAGTCGCGTTTGCAAAGCGTCACCCGTTCCGCGCGGCGCCGCAACGCCGGCGCCAGCGCGTCGAGCCGCTCCCACGTGCCGTCGACGCTGTCGCTCTCGATGAGGCCCAGCGACAGCGCTTGGCGCGGCCATTGCAAGCGCTCGATCCGTTCGACCCAGCCGTCGAGGTAGGCCGCCGCATTCTTGACCGGCGTAAGGATCAGGACCCGCGGCCTCTCGCGATCGGCGGACGGAGCGGCGGACGGCATGGGAAAAGCCCCCTCGCGGCGGCGCGGCGGGCGTTCGGCGGCGCGTCGCCGGCGCTCGTCAATCGGCGCGCGATGCGCTATGGGGCGGCCTAGGGCAAATCGCAAGCGGAAAAGCCGCAAGTGAGCGAAAGCGACGAGGGGGGCCTCAGGGCTCGCGTGGAGGCTCGCGTCGAGGCGCTGGCGACGACGTTCGACGCCCGCGCCTGTTCGGGTCGCGGCGTGACCATCGCCGCGGGCGGCGCCCGGCTGTTCGTCAACGCCTATGTGTTCGCCCACCTGCTGCGCCGCCGTCTCGGCTGCGCGTCTCCGATCGAGGTCTGGCATTACGGCGACGGCGAGATGTCGCCGCGCATGAAATCGCTGCTCGTCGATCTTGGCGTGGACGTCGTCGACGCGGCCAAGCTCGCCGCCCGGGCCGGCGTGACGATCCGCGACGGTTGGCAATTGAAGCCGTTGGCGCTGCTCGGCTGCCGTTTCGCCGAGGTTCTGCTGCTCGACGCCGACCAGGTTCCGGTCGTCGACCCCTGCGTCGCTTTCGACTGGCCGCAGTACCGCGACGCGGGCGCGGTCTTCTGGCCTGACATTGTCGACCTCACGGCGGACAATCCGGTCTGGGCCTCGCTGGGCCTCTCGGGCCAACGCCGCGTTTCCCTGGACAGCGGACAAGTTCTGGTCGACAAGCGCCGCCATCTGCGGGCGGTCCTGGCGACGATGGCGCTCAACGAGGCCGCCGAGGCGACCTGGCGCTACGTCTACGGCGACAAGGACACCTTCCTGCTCGGCTGGATGCTGGCCGACGCGCCCTTCGCGCTCGTTCCGCATCGGCCGTTCGCCGAGCAACGCAGCTTCGTCCAGCGCGATTTCGACGGATCGGCGTTCCTCCAGCACCGCACCAATTGCAAGTGGAGATACGCCGGCGAGCAATACGCGCCCGAGGGCGCGGTCCATCAGGAGGCCTGCCTCGCGGCGCACGCGCGACTGCGCGAGCTGTGGAACGGCCGCATCTTCAATCCGCCCCCGCGCGGCGCCGCCGCGCGTCGGGTCGAGGCGTCGCTGATCGGACCGACGCGCCTGCGTTGCGAGATCATCGGCGACGATCGCTTCTCGCTGGAGTTCTGGCCCGACGGCGAGCTGGGCGAGGGGCGCGCTTTCGACCGCGCCAACTGGTGCGTCGAAGACGATTCGGCCAGCGCTTCCGGCTTCGCGCTGACGATCTTCGGCGGCGACGGGCGGCCGGCCTATCGGCTCTCCCGTCAGCGCGACGGAACCTGGCTCGGCGAGCGCCGCCGCTATCCCGCTTCGCCGGTGGCCGCGCTGCTCGAGCCGACCGAAGCGCCTTCGCCGCCGCCGCCGCCCGGCGCGCGACGCGGCCTGGTCGACGACTTTCTCGCCGCGGCCGATTTCGCCGCCGGCCGCGGCGACGCCGAGCTTGGCGCGGCGCTGGCGCTGCTGGCGAAGATCGAGCCCGACGTTCGCGAACGGCTGCGGTTCCTGGCGGGCCAGGCGTCGACCGCGCCAGAGCTGGCCGCTCGTCTGGAGGC
This sequence comes from uncultured Bradyrhizobium sp., assembly GCA_964552445.1. Taxonomy (GTDB): domain Bacteria; phylum Pseudomonadota; class Alphaproteobacteria; order Rhizobiales; family Beijerinckiaceae; genus Roseiarcus. Next base: position 4,416 of record CAZKHF010000068.1, read on the forward strand.
GCTGGCGGCGGCGCTCGGCGAAACCCGCCCGGCGCCGCTCGTCGAGGTCGAGCGTGACTTCTCGCGGGTCGAACAGGGCTACCTGCGCGTTCTCGACTTGCCCGAAAGCGGAGAGTTCGACCCATGAGACGAACCGACGGCGCGGCGCGATGCGCAGCTTGATGGTCGCGCCGACCGTTCCGGCGCTCGGCGGCAACGGCCTCGCCATGCGGCTGGGCGTGTTTCTCGAGGCGCTGCGCCGGCTGGGCGAGGTCGATCTCATCGTCGCGCCGCTGGCCGGCGGCGCCGACGCGCCGACGACGCTGCCGCGCGACCTCGGCGTCAAGATGCGCGTCGTGCCGGTCGCCGGCCGGGAAGAGACGCATTTCGGTCTCATCGCCCGGCTGCGCGATCCCGGCGAGCGGCTTCAGGCGATGCGCGCCTACGGCCGCAGCGCGCTGGCGGCCCGATTGTCGCCGGCGGTGGTCGCCGACGTCGCGGCCGCGGCGGCCGGCCGCGACTATGATCTCGTCCATGTCGGCCGCGCCTATCTCGCCCGCGCGGGTCTGGCGGTCGCCGGCGCGCGGGCGCTGTCGCTCGACGTCGACGAGAACGACGCCGCCGCGCTCGCCAGCCAGGCGCGCGAGCGGCGTCGCCGCGGCGAGGCGATCGCCGCGGCGTTTCTCGCTGCGGAGGCCGAGGCGGCGGAGCGCGAGATGCGCCGCGACCTGCCGCAATTCGCGAAACTCTTCGCCAGCAGCGCGGCCGAGGCGGCGACGCTGAGAGGCCTCGCGCCCGACGCCGCGATCGTCGTCGCGCCGAACGCCGCCCAGGCTCGCGCCCGCCCGCAAGACGACGGCCGCACGGTCGTCTTCGTCGGCAATCTCGGCTACTGGCCTAACGCCGAGGGCGTCGCCTGGCTGATCGAACGGGTCTGGCCGCGCGTCGTTGAGCGCCGCGCGCCGAGGCCGCGCCTGTGGCTGGTCGGCGGCGGCGGCTCTCCTGCGCTGACGCGGCTCGCCCGGCGCGCCGAAGTCCGCGCGCTCGGCGCGGTCGAGGATCTCGACGCAATCTACCGCCGCGCTACGCTCGCGCTCGCGCCGCTGCGCTGCGGCGGCGGCGCCCGCATCAAGATCGTCGAGGCCGCCTTGGCGCGCGTTCCGGTGGTGGCGACCTCGTTCGGCGCGGCGGGACTGCCGCTGCGCGGGGGCTGCGACTTTTGGCGGGCCGACGCCGCCGCCGACTTCGCCGAGGCGACGGTCGAGGCTCTCGCCCATCGTTCGCTCCGCGCGCGGCGCGCCCAATCGGCCTACCGGCGCCTGGTCGGCCGGCACGAACGCGAGGCCGCGGTCCGCGCCTTGGCTTGCCAACTGGCCGGCGCGTGACTAACAGGTCGCCGCGGCGGCGCGGGCGAAAGGGGCGGAGATGAACCGGACCGTGGAGGGCGAATTCGATTTCGACCAGGTCTTCGCCGCCTGCGAAGGGCTGGAGATCACCCACGCGCCGGACGGCTTCGTGATCTATGACGCGGCGCAGGAAAAGGTGCACTATCTCAATCCGACCGCCGGCGTCGTCTATGAATTGTGCGACGGCGCGAATTCGGCGCGGGCGATCGGCGCCTTCTTGAGGACGGCCTACGACCTCGACGCGGACCCTCTCGACTCGGTGCGAGATTGCCTGATCTCTCTGGTCGACAAGGGGCTGGTGCGCCTGTGCCCGATGTCGTCTGCCGAACGCTGACGCGCGAGCACCGGCTCGGCTGCCCCAGCCAAGCGGTCGCCGACTCGCTCGCGTTCATCGCCGCCAGGCCTGAGATCGTCGGCGCGCGGCTCGAGCCGGCGCCGCTGGCGATCGCCGAGGACCAAGGGTTCCTTCGCCTCGATCTGCCGGGCGGGCGACGCGTCGAAGGCGACGCCGACCGCGTCATGTCGACGCTGCAAGGCGTCTTTATCGAGGAGACCCTGCGCGTCGAGCGCGCCTGCTGCGTGGCGCACTGCGCGACCGTCGTCCATCCCGGCCGACCGACGGCGCGTATCTTGGTCGTCGGCGAGTCCGGCGCCGGGAAGACGACGCTCGCCTTGCGGCTGTTGGACGCCGGCTACGCCGTCGAGGGCGACGAGCATTTTCTCGTCTGGCCGGGCCGGGCGATCGCCCGGCCGCGCACGCTGCGGGTCAAGGGGGGCAGCCTGCCGCTCGCGCCGCGGCTGGCGTCGGCGATCGCCGCTTCGCCCTCCGTGGCGTTCTGGGACGGGACGCCGCTCTACGCCGTCGACCCTTCGATCGCCGGCCGGCCGTGGCGAATCGCCGCGGGCGAGGTCGAGAACGTCGTGTTCCTCGAGCCGAATCATGGCGGTCTGTCGCGCATCAAGCCGATCGACGCGCAGGAGGGCCTGCGGCGGCTGCTCGCCCAGTGCACGCTGCCGAGGACCGCGGTCGGTGAAACCGTCGTGCGCCTGCGCGGCCTGCTGGCGAAAGCGCGGCTGCACGCGCTGCTGCTTGGCGATCTCGATCGCGCCTTGTTGCAGATCCGCAACGCCATCGCGTAAGAACGTCGGCGGCGGGCATTCGCGTTGACTTGCTTCGTCGCCGCGATAAGCTCACAAGGTCGTGATGTGCGCCGCCGTCGAAAAGCGGGCGGCGCGTTGCGCGAGGCGATGGGGCGGCGCTCGGCCGAACTGGGGATCGATGATGTCGGAAATGAATAAGGACGTCGCGCCGCAGAGCGCGGATCGCGCTCTCGAGTCGGTCGACGCGGGCAAGCGTGAGACGCTGCGCAAGCTGATTCTCGGCGCCGCGTTCGTCGCGCCGGTGGTCGCCACCTTCTCGATCGACGGGCTGGTGTCGAGGGCGCGCGCGTCGTCGTACTGCGGCAACCAGGTCTATTCGGGCTGCGCTCCGACCTGAGCCGCGTCAAGTCGCGGGCGGAGAGCGGGTTCGGTCGCGCACGGCGATGTGGCGGCGTTGCTGCGTTCGGGGATCGTTGAGTCGTGAGCCCGCTGCGATAGTCTCGCAAAACTGCGACTCGGGAAGACGTCCAACAGGCGCGCGAGGCGTTACGCGCCGCGGCGGGGCGGCGGGCGGAGGGGGCAAGGATGTCGGAAATGAACAAGGACGTCGCGCCGCAGGGTGCGGAGCGCGCTCTCGAGTCGGTCGACGCGGCCAAACGCGAGACGTTGCGCAAGCTGATCCTCGGCGCCGCGTTCATCGCGCCGGTGGTCGCTACCTTCTCGATCGACGGGCTGGTTGGGCGGGCGAACGCGGAGCAGTGCGGCGTGGTGTATTCCGGCCGGGGCACGCCCTGTCCGTAGCTGGGCGGATCGGCGGCTCGTCGTCGCGACGATCAAGCCCGAGACATTACGTAAGCTGGTCGTCGGCGCCGCGTTCGTCGCGCGGGCGGTCGCTACTTTCTCGATCGAAGGGCTGGTGTCGAGCGCGCGCGTTGCCGTACTGCGGCAACCAAGTCTATTCGGGCGGCACTCCTCCGGTGTGACCTGAGCCTGACCGAGTCGCGGACGGAGAGCGGGTTCGGTCGCGCATGGGGATGTCGCGGCGTTGCTGCGCGCTGAAAGCGTTGACTCGTCAGCTCGCAGCAATAAGCTCGCAAAACTGCGACTCGGGAAGACGTCGAACAAGCAGACGAGGCGTTACGCGCCGCGGCGGGGCGGCGGGCGGAGAGGGCAAGAATGTCGGAAATGAACAAGGACGTCGCGCCGCAAAGCGCGGATCGCGCTCTCGAGTCGGTCGACGCGGGCAAGCGCGAGACGCTGCGCAAGCTGATCCTAGGCGCCGCGTTCATCGCGCCGGTGGTCGCCACCTTCTCGATCGACGGGCTGGTGTCGGGCGCGCGCGCGGCGCCGTCCTGCGGCAACCAAGTCTATTCGGGCTGCATTCCGGGTCAGGGCTGAGCGCCTTAGAATCGCGGTCTTACGGCGGCGGGTGAAACGCGCGAGGCCATCCTGTGACGCCCACCGTTTCGGCGACGCTGATCGTCCGCGACGAAGAGCGTTTCCTGGCGGATTGCCTCAAGACGCTCGCGGGCGTCGTCGACGAGGTTGTCGTCGTCGACACCGGCTCGCGCGACGGGACGCGCGCGATCGCTGTCGCCGCCGGCGCGAAGACGCTCGACTTTCCCTGGATCGACGACTTCGCCGCCGCGCGCAACGCCGCGCTCGAAGCGGCGGCGGGCGATTGGGCGCTCTACATCGACGCCGACGAGCGGCTGAGCGGTCCGGCCGGCGTGCGCCTGGGCGAAGCCCTCGACGATCCGGCGGCGGTCGCCGCCACCGTGCGCTTCCGCCCGCGCCTCGGCGCGACGCCCTATCTCGAACATCGATTGTTCCGCAACCATCCGCGCATCCGCTTCGTCGGCGCGATCCACGAGACCGTCATGCCGGCGATCGACGCGCTGCTCGCCGAGGGCGGGCGGCGCGTCGTCGCCGCGCCTTTCGCCATCCAGCATCTCGGCTATGAGGGCGACCTCGCTCCCAAGCGTCGCCGCAACCTGCCGCTATTGCAGACCATGGTCGAGCGCTGGCCCGAGCGGCTCTACTATTGGCATGACCTCGCCGAGACGTTGAACGGCTTCGGCCGCCCGGACGAGGCGATCGCCGCCTGCCGGAGCGGGTTGGCGATCGTCCGGGCGCGACCGCCGGCATGGAGGGACCCTGTCGCGGCGCTGCTCGCCCATACGCTCGCGGATTTGCTGCGGGCGCGCGGCGAAGACCCCCTGCCGGTCATCGCCGAAGGCTTGGCGCGCTGGCCCGAACACCACGCGCTGCGGTTCCTGCAAGCGCGCGCGCTGATCGACGCCGGGCGCCACGACGAGGCGCTGGCGATCGCCGATTCGCTGCTCGCCGTCGACGCCGCCCTCTTTTGCGATCCGGCCGTCAGCTATGACGAGCGCATCTTCGGGGTCGACGCGCTGGAGCTCAAGGCGGTCGCGCTGCTGCGCTCCGGCCGTCGGGCCGAGGCGGGACGCGCCTTCGCCCAGGCGAGCGCGCTCGCGCCCGACGAGCTCTCGTACAAGGCGAGGGCGACGGCGCTGCTCGGCGGGGCGGCGGGCGATCAGCGGTAGGGGTTTTTCGGCAGCAGGCTGAAGGCGGTTCGCCAGCCGAGCGCCCAGCGGGCGAGCGGGCCGCCGTTCGGCGCGAGGCGCGCGGCGCGGGCGGCGTCGAAGCCCATCGCCAGCTCCTCGGCGTAGCCCGGATACTTCCAGCGGTCGCGCCGCGCGCCGGTCATGCGGGCGAAGATCCGCCGCCAGCGCGCCGCGGCGTCGGCGGGCGCGGCGAGCGGCGCCTCGACCGGCGCGGCGAACAGATCCTGCGCGGCGGCGGTCCACAGGTCGAGCGCGGCGAGCAGGCGCGGATGACGGCGCGCCCGCTCGCCGAGCGCGGCGCGGTCTTCGGCGCCGAATCCGGCGACCTCGGCGGCGAATTCGTAGAGCCCCTTGAATTCGATCAGGCCGCGCGCGTCGGCGGCGTGGCCGACGTGGTGGTGCGTCAGCGCGTGCAGCGCATGGTAGGGGGCCGGCAGAACGCGGGCGCGGCCGCCGCGGGCGCCGACGCGAACCTCCGCGACGGCGGCGAGCTCCTCCGTCGGCAGCAGCGGCTCGGCGTGGCGGTTGCCGCCGCGGCGGTGAATCTCGATCGGACCCGGCGCGTCCCGCCGCAGCAGCGGCGACAGGTGGTGGCGGCGCGGACGCTCGGCGAGGCCGGGATGCTCCGCGTAGCCGAGCGCCTTGACCAGCCGCTGCACGCGATCGGCTTCGGCGCCGGGGGCGAGGATGTCGAGATCCATCATCGCGCGCCAGCGCGGCTCGCCGAGCCATAGCGCGCGCCCCCCCTTGATCAGCGTCGGCTCGATCCCGGCCGCGTTGCAGGCGGCGACGATCTCCTCCAGCCGCTCCGCGAAAACGTTTCGTCGCTCCTCATGCCGCGCGATCTCGTCGGTGATCAGTCGCGCGATCGAGCGCCGGCCGTCGGGCAGCGCGACGGCGGGGATGTCGGCGAAGACGCGCTTGTCGCTGAGCGCCGTCGCCAGCGCCGGCGCGAGGCGGAGCAGGTCGGCGAGCGCGAACAGGGGATCGAGGCCGACGCGCTTGATCGTCTCGCGCAGCAGGACGACGTCGGGCGCCGTCAAGGCGAGGCAAGCGCCGAGCGCGCGGATCGCCGCCGGATCAAAGGGACCGCGCGTCGACGGCGCGGGGACGAGGCGGATGTCGCTCAACCGGGTCGGCTCCGCCGACCCGCGGGCCGGCGGCGGCGGCTTAGCGCATCGCCGACGAACGCGCCAGTCGAGGGCGTCCGCCTCGCGCCGTTTCACGCGGCTTCGAGCGCCTGGTCGAGATCGGCGATCAGGTCGTCGGCGTCCTCGATGCCGACCGACAGCCGGATCAGCTCGGGCGTGATTCCGGCGGCGCGGCGCAAGGGCTCGGGGATCGAGGCGTGGCTCATCGTCCAGGGGTGGCCGATGAGGCTCTCGACGCCGCCGAGCGACTCGGCGAGCGCGAAGTAACGAACCCGTTGCAAGGCGCGAACGGCCGCGCCAGGCTCGCCCTTGACGAACAGGGAGACCATGCCGCCGCCGTTCGCCATCTGCCGCGCCGCGAGATTGTGCTGGGGATGGCTGGGAAGGCCGGGATAAAGCACGCGCGCGACCTTCGGGTGCGCTTCGAGGAAGCGCGCGACGGCGAGCGCGTTGGCCGCGTGCCGCTCGATGCGCAGCGGCAGGGTGCGCAGGCCGCGCAAGGCGAGGAAGCTCGAAAACGGGTCGAGCACGCCGCCGGTGGCGTTCTGCAGAAAACGCAGGCGGTCGATCAGATCGCCATCGTCGCGCACGACCGCGGCGCCGCCGACGATGTCGGAATGACCGCTGACGTATTTCGTGACCGAGTGGACGACGATGTCGAAGCCGTGCCCCAGCGGCCGCTGCACCGCCGGCGAAGCGAAGGTGTTGTCGGCGACGGCGAGGACCCCGCGCGAGCGCGCCAGCGCCGCGACGCCGTCGAGATCGGCGATGCTGAGCAACGGATTGCCCGGCGTCTCGATCCAGATCAGCCGCGTCTCCGGCGTCAGCGCCGCCTCGACCGCGGCGCGGTCGCCGGCGTCGACATGGGTGACCTTCAGTCCCGCCGATCGCGCGCGCACGCGATGGAACAGCCGCCAGCTGCCGCCGTAAAGATCGTTCGAGGCGACGACATGCGCGCCGTGATCGATCAGCTCGAGCACCGCCGATTGCGCCGCCAGCCCGGAAGCGAAGGCGAAGCCCGCCGCGCCGCCCTCCATCTCGGCGAGCGCATCCTCGAACGCCGCGCGGGTCGGATTGCCGGAGCGGGAATATTCCCAGCCGGTGT
>CAZKHF010000069.1:0-11643 GCA_964552445.1 uncultured Bradyrhizobium sp.
GGTACTGGCCGATGGTGAGGAAGTCGACGTCGGCGCTGCGCAGATCGTCCATCAGCTGCAGCACCTCGTGGCGCTCCTCGCCGAGGCCGACCATGATTCCCGATTTGGTGAACAGCGTCGGGTCGAGCTCCTTGGCGCGCTGCAGCAGCCTGAGCGAATGGAAGTAGCGCGCGCCCGGGCGCACGGCGAGGTAGTTCGACGGCACCGTCTCCAGGTTGTGGTTGAAGACGTCGGGCTTGGCGGCGACCACCGTCTCCAGCGCGCCGTCTTTTCGCAGGAAGTCGGGCGTCAGCGCCTCGATCGTGGTCGCCGGCGAAGCGGCGCGGATCGCCGCGATCGTAGCAGCGAAATGCGCCGCGCCGCCGTCGGCGAGGTCGTCGCGGTCGACCGAGGTGACGACGACATGGGCGAGCCCGAGCCGGGCGACCGCGTCGCCGAGCCGCGCCGGCTCGCCGGGGTCGAGCGGCGCCGGCAGGCCGGTGCGCACGTTGCAGAACGCGCAAGCGCGGGTGCAGGTCTCGCCCATGATCATGAAGGCGGCGTGCCGCCGCCCCCAGCATTCGCCGATGTTGGGGCAGCGCGCCTCCTCGCAGACGGTGGCGAGCTGGCCATCGCGCATGATGCGGTTCGTCTCGGCGAAACTCCCCGCGCCCGGCGCCTTGACGCGGATCCAGGCGGGCTTGCGTCCGGAAGGCTGATCGGGGCGATGGGCCTTTTCGGGATGACGAGGGCGTTCGCCTCGCGGCTCGCCGGCGAGGCGATCGATGAGCACGGTCATAAAAGTCTCCCGCGCCGCCGACCCGTCCGCCGGGCCGCCTGAGGCGCGCTCGCCGATCAGCCGGCGGGACGCTTGCTGATCGCCTGCCAGATATAGAGCAGCGCGACCGAGCCGACCAGGGCGGCGATGAAATGGCCAAGCGTGTGGCGCACCGCGATGTTGGCCATGTCGGCGAGCTCGGAGCCGAGCCACGAGCCGGCGACGCCGACGATGATGTTGGTGAAGACGCCGTGACGGACGCCGATGATCTTGCCGGCGATCCAGCCAGCCAGGCCGCCGATGACGATCAGCGCCAAGAAGCCGACGTGCGGCGTGCCCAAGACTCCCAGCGGTTCGTTCATGGTCGCCTTTCCTTCCCGCTTCGTTTGCGACGCCCGCGGCGTCGAACGCCGGCGAACTTGCCCGGCGCGCGTGACGGCTGGGCGACGGCGGCGGCGCGCTTCAGCCGGCGCGCGTCAGCGCAGCGATATAGAAGCCGTCGGTGCCAGTTTGCAACGGGCTGAGCCGAATCCCCGGCCCGAGCTTGGAAGCGCGCTCGGCCAGGGCCGGCAGGCCGCAGGCTTCCGCCCAGCGCGCCGCTTCGAGCGGCAGGAAGTCGGCTTGGCGCTCGAGGAAGGCGGCGACGCGGTCCTCGTTCTCGGCCTTCAGCACGGAGCAGGTGATGTAGATCAGACGACCGCCTGGCTTGACAAACTTCTCCGCTCTTTCGAGCGTTTCTGTCTGGTCGCGAATCCGCAGATCAAGCGCGCCCGGGCGAATCCGCCATTTCGCGTCAGGGTTTCGCCGCCAAGCGCCCGAGCCGCTGCAAGGCGCGTCGACCAGCACCAAATCGCAGCGGCCGGCGAGGTCGGCGAGCGCGTCGTCGGCGCGGCGCGGCGCGCGCACCTGGGCGTTGCGCGCGCCGGCGCGCGTCAGCCGCTGGTAGAGCGGCGCCAGGCGGCGGGCGTCGACGTCGGTCGCGTAGATCTGGCCCTGGTTCCCCATCATCGCCGCGAGGGCGAGCGTCTTGCCGCCGGCGCCGGCGCAAAGGTCGAGCGCCTGCATCCCGGACTTCGCGCCGCTGAGCAGCGCCGAAAGCTGCGAGCCTTCGTCTTGGATCTCGATCAGCCCCTTCGCGTAGCTCGGTTCGCCGGCGAGCGCCGGGCTGCGGCCGTCGGCTCTCGCCGCCAGGCGCACGCCGATCGGCGACAGGGGCGTCGCCACGGGGTCGAGATGGGCGAGCGCGGCGAGCGCGCGTTCGCGGTCGCCCTTCAGCGTGTTGACCCTGAGGTCGAGCGGCGCGCGCTCGGCGAGCGCTCTCGCCTCGTCTACCGTCGTCTCGCCGAAGCTCTCGGCGAAAGCCGGCGCCAGCCACTCCGGGTAGTCGCCGGCGACATGCGGCGGCGCGCCGGAAAGGTCGGCGGCGGCGAGGCGTCGCCGCTCGTCTTCGGCGAGCGGCGACGGGGCGTGGCCGACGCCGGAGAACAGCGCGTCGATCTCCGCTTCGCCGAGGCCGCGCGCAAGCTTAAGCGCGCCGAGCGCCTCGGCGCGCGGCGTCGCCTCGCCCATCATCCAGGCGGCGGACGCCTTGCGCCGCAACGCGTCGTACACCAGGCTGGCGACGCCCGCGCGGTCGCCGGAGCCGGCGAAACGGCGCGCGAGCCCCCAGTCCTTCAGCGCGTCGGCGGCGGGCCGGCGGCGCGCCTCGACGTCGGCGAGCACTTCGATCGCGGCGGCGACGCGGGCGGCAGGGGTCATGCGTCCCTTTAGCGCGGACCGCCGGCGGAAGCAAAAGGCGACGGATTTTGCTAGGGAGAAGCGGGACCGAGATTTGCGTTTCGCAGTCGGTCGAATCGCTGGAGTTCGTTCATGCTCAGTCGGCGTCAGTTCGTCCTCGCGGCCGCCGCCGCGTTGTCGCCATGCGCGGCGGCGCGCGCCAACGCGCCCCTGCCCTACGATTGGGACGCTTCGCCGCCGACCGCGAGCCGGGAGGCGTTCGTCGCCTGGATGGTCGCGAACCGCGGCGAGAACCCGAGCTTCCTCGGCCAGCGCTACGATCGTTACCTCAAGCTGGTCGCCGGCAAGGACCTTTGGGACGCTTCGACGACGCGCGCGTATCTGATGACGCCGCGCGAGGAGTTCGTCACCCGCGACAACCTCGCGCGCGCCTACGAAGGGCATTTCCTCAACATCGGCTTCGGCGTGACCATCACCGGCCCGCACAGCGTCTGCCGGATGACCAACACGCTGGAGATCAAGCGCAGCGACAAGGTGCTCGAGATCGGCACCGGCTCCGGCTATCAGAGCGCCGTCCTGTCGAACCTCACGGCCAACGTCTTCTCGATCGAGATCATCGCGCCGCTCGCCCAGCGCACGCGCGCGCTCTACGATTCGCTGATCGCGCGCGGCTATTCCGAATATGCGGCGATCACGACCAAGAACGCCGACGGCTACTACGGCTGGGCGGAGCAGGCGCCGTTCGACAAGATCATCGTCACCTGCGGCATCGACCACGTCCCGCCGCCGCTGCTGCAGCAGTTGAAGCCTGACGGGATCATGGTGATTCCGGTCGGCCCGCCCGGGGCGCAGCACGTGCTGAAGGTAATCAAGAAGGTCAATCCCGACGGCTCGCTCTCCGCCGCGCGCTCCGACATCTACAACGGCCAGATCCAACCCTTCGTGCCGTTCACCGGCGGCCACCAGGGCGAAGGGGCGCTGTAGGCGGGCGGCCCCGCGCGCTGTTGCGCCGACGACGCAGGCGGCGGCATTCGCGGCGTCGGCGCAACACAAAATCCGACGCTGACGCAAAATGGCCTCGTTTGGGTTGCTAAGGGGGCGCCGTTTCGCCGTCGGCGCAACGCCAAACCAAAAGGGATTTTTCGCTATGAACGTTTATAAGACCGTCCGCTCCGTCCTGGCCGTGGTTTGCGCGTCCGCCCTGCTGGCCGCCTGCGCGCCGCCGCCGCCGCCGCCGCAGCCCGCGCCTCCGCCGCCCGCCAAGCACAAGCTCGACGCCAAGACCCAGCTGGAAACCGGCCGGACCTACTGAGCGGCCTCGCTCAACCGCCCGAAGGATAGTTCGGGCTCTCCCGCGTGATCGCCACGTCGTGGACGTGGCTTTCACGCAGGCCCGCCGCGGTGATGCGGACGAAGCGCGCTTTCGTCTGGAATTCAGGGATGGTCGGCGCGCCGACATAACCCATCGCCGCGCGCAGCCCCCCGGCGAGCTGGTGCAGGATGGCCCCGACCGGGCCGCGATAAGGCACCTGCCCCTCGACGCCCTCCGGCACCAGCTTCAGCTGGTCGCGCACGTCTTCCTGGAAATAACGGTCGGCCGACCCTTGCGCCATCGCGCCGAGCGAGCCCATGCCGCGGTAGCTCTTGTACGAGCGGCCCTGATAGAGGAAGGTCTCTCCCGGGCTCTCGTCGGTGCCGGCGAGCAGCGAGCCGATCATCACACAGTCGGCGCCCGCGGCGATCGCCTTGGCGAAGTCGCCCGAATACTTGATCCCGCCGTCGCCGATCACCGGCACGCCCGCTTTGCGCCCCGCCTCCGCCGCCTCCATGATGGCGCTGAGCTGCGGCACGCCGACGCCGGCGATGATGCGGGTGGTGCAGATCGAGCCGGGGCCGATGCCGACCTTGATGGCGTCGGCCCCGGCGTCGATCAGCGCCTCCGCGCCTTCTTTGGTGGCCACGTTGCCGGCGATCACCGCCACCTTGTTGCTGGCGCGCTCGATGCGCCGCACCTGCTCCAGCACCCGCTCCGAATGGCCGTGGGCGGTGTCGAGCACGAGGCAGTCGACCCCCGCCTCCATCAGCAACTCCGCCCGCGCGTAGCCCTTGTCGCCGACGGTGGTCGCCGCCGCGACCAACAGCCGCCCGTCGCCGTCCTTGGCGGCGTAAGGATGGGTCGTCGCCTTCTCGATATCCTTGAAGGTGATCAGGCCGACGCAGCGGCCGGCCTCGTCGATCACCACCAGCTTCTCGATGCGGTGCTGGTGGAGCAGGCGGCGCGCCTCGTCCTTCGTCACCCCCTCGCCGACCGTGATCACCTTGCGCGTCATCAGCTCGGTGATCGGCTGGCGCGGGTCGTCGGCGAAGCGCACGTCGCGGTTGGTGAGGATGCCGACCAGCCGCCCCGGGCGGCCGTCGTCGCCGCGCTCGACCACCGGGATGCCCGAGATCGACGCGCGATGCATCGTCGTCAGCGCGTCGGCGAGGGTCGCGTCGGGAAAGATGGTGATCGGGTCGACCACCATGCCGCTCTCGAAGCGCTTGACCTTGCGCACCTCCTCGGCCTGGACCTCGGGCGCGAGATTGCGGTGGATGACGCCGATGCCGCCCGCCTGCGCCATGGCGATGGCGAGCCGCGCCTCCGTCACCGTGTCCATCGCCGAGGAGACGACCGGCAGGTTGAGGCGGATCGTCCGCGTCAGCCGCGAGCCGATGTCGACCAGGTTCGGCGTCACCGCGCTATGGCCGGGACGAAGCAGAACGTCGTCGAAGGCGAGGCCCTCCGAAAACGCCGGGTTTTCCAGTGTCGCCATGGGCTTGCGTCCTTTTTCCGGGAAGGCGAATCGTCGACGTCCGTCGCGCCGCCGCATGGCGGGGCTGCCTAACACGCGCCGGGCGAAGTTCCTAGCCGGCTCGGCGCGCGCCAAGCGCTTTTGGCGCGCGCCGGTCGCCGCGCGCGGCGGCAGGGCGGCCGCGTCGGCGCGAAAAAAGGCGCCAGCGCGCGCTTGTCGGACGTCCCGGCTTCGCTTAATCGAGAGAGGACAACCGAGGAGGCGATGCTTTTGCCCCCCATCGTCACGGCGAGCGGCGTCGCTCCGCTGGCGAAGCGCGCAACGGCCTTCAAGTCGGCCGGAGGCGGTTCGCCTTGCGGCCTTGCCGTCGTCACGATGATTTGCGACTTCCGCGTCCGCCGCCCGCTGCGAACCGCGGGGCGAACCTATTCAGGCGTTTTCTAGAGATGACCGAACCGCTATTTCGCGAAGACTCCTATTGGCGCGAGGTTGAGGCGCGCGTGCTCGCCGCCAACCCGCAGGGAATCGTGCTCGACGCGACGATCTTCTACGCGCGCGGCGGCGGCCAGCCGGGCGACCGCGGCTCGCTCGCGCGCGCCGACGGCGAGGCGGTCGAGATCGTGGACACCGTCTACGACGCCGACAAGCGCACCATTCTCCATCTCCCGCTCCCGGCGCCGGGCGCGCGGCTTCCGGTCGCCGGCGAAATGGTGACGGCGCGCATCGATTGGGAGCTGCGCTATCGGCGCATGCGCGTCCACAGCGCGATGCATCTGCTCAGCGTCGTGCTGCCCTATCCAGTCACTGGCGGCGCGGTCGGCGACGGCGACGGCCGGCTCGACTTCGACTCGGGCGACGCAACCTTCGACAAGGCGGACGTCGAACGCCGGCTCAACGCCCTCATCGCCCGCGACGCGGAAATCCTCACGCGCTGGATCAGCGACGAGGAGCTCTCCGACAGCCCTAGGCTGGTCAAGACGATGTTGGTGAAGCCGCCGGTCGGGACCGGCCGCGTGCGGCTGGTCGAGATTGTCGGCCTCGACCTCCAGCCTTGCGGCGGCACTCATGTCGCGCGCACCGGCGAGATCGGTCGCATCGTCGTCACCGCAATCGAGAAGAAAGGCAGGATCAACCGGCGGGTGCGCATCGCGCTCGCCGACGCGGCTTCCTGACGCCGCGCCGTCGATCCTGCTGACAGACCAGCCCAACGCTTTGGGAAAGGGAGCGCCCATGCCTCGCGAGAACTTCGTCTCCACCGATTGGCTCGCCGCCCGCCTTGACGACGCCGACCTAGCGGTTCTCGACGCGTCCTGGCATCTTCCGACCACCGGGCGCAGCGGAGCGGCGGAGTTCGTCGCGCAGCACATCCCCGGCGCCGTGTTCTTTGACATCGACGCGATCGCCGACGCCAGCAGCGGCCTGCCGCATATGCTGCCCGACGCCGCCAAGTTCGCCGAGGCGATGGGCGCGCTCGGGCTCGGCGACGGCATGCGCTTCGTCGTCTACGACGCGCACGGCCTGTTCTCGGCGGCGCGAGCATGGTGGATGCTGCGCGCCTTCGGCGTCGAGGCGGTCTTCATTCTCGACGGCGGACTGCCGAAGTGGATTCACGAAGGCCGCCCGCTCGAAAGCGGCGAAGCGCGCCGCGCGCCGCGCCGCTTCACGCCGCGTCTCGACGCGAGCTTCGTCGCCTCCCTCGACGACGTGCGCAAGGCGCTCGCCGACGGCGCCGCCCAGGTGGTCGACGCGCGGCCCGCCGAGCGTTTCGAAGGCCGAGCGCCCGAGCCGCGCCCTGGCTTGCGCAGCGGCCACATGCCGGGCAGCCTCAACCTGCCGTTCGTCGACGTCCTCGACCAAGGCCGTCTCAAGAGCGCCGAGGCGCTGCGCGGCGAGTTCGCCGCGCACGGGGTCGACCTGAAAAAGCCGGTCATCACCACCTGCGGCTCCGGCGTCAGCGCGGCGACGCTTGCGCTGGCGGTGGAGGAAGCGGGCGGGCGCGTCGCCGGCCTCTACGACGGCTCCTGGGCCGAATGGGGCGCTCGCGCCGATTGCCCGGTGGCGACTGGCCCCGCTTGAGGCGCGAGAAGCGCGTCGGTGGGGGCGGCGATGATCATTCTCTACGCGTTCGGTCCTTATTTCGGCCTGCCCGACGCCAGCCCGTTCGTGATGAAGGCGGAGACGCTGCTCAAGCTCGCCGGCCTCGAACACGCGACGGTCGTCGGCGGCTTCGTTAACGCGCCGAAGGGCAAGCTGCCCTATCTGCGCGACGGCGACGAGGTGATCGCCGACTCGACCTTCATCCGCCTGCACATCGAGCGCAAGTACGGCTTCGATTTCGACCAGGGCTTGAGCGACGCCGAGAAGGGCGTCGCCTGGGCGATCGAGAAGATGTGCGAAGATCACCTCTATTGGCTGGTGGTCGACGCGCGCTGGTTGGACAAGGCGAACTTCGCCCGCGGCCCGGCGCTGTTCTTCCTCGGCGTGCCGACGCTGACCCGGCCACTGGTCAAGGCGCTCGTGCGCCGCAGCGTCAAGCGCACGCTACGCGGCCAGGGCCTCGGACGCCACACGGCTGAGGAGCGCGCCGAGCTGGCGCGGCGCGACCTCGCGGCGATCGACGCCGCGCTCGGCGACAAGCCATTCTTGTTCGGCGACGCGCCGCGCGGCGTCGACGCGACCGTCGGCGCTTTCGTCGCGGCGTGCCTCGCCAAGGCCTTCGTCGCGCCGCTGCGCGAGGCCGCCGAAGCCAAGCCGCGCTTGGTCGCCTACGCCGAGCGGATGATCGCCCGCTTCTATCCGGATTTCGCGAGGTAGCGCGATTTCGTCGCGGTCGGGCGCTTAACGCCGCGCCGCAGCGCTCATTCCGGCGCTCCGCCCGCTGGCGCGGGCAGAGGAACCGCCGCAGGGAGGCGCTGCACTTCGATCGTCAGGTGCGACAGCGCCCGGAAGCGCGCGAGCTTGGCGCGATAGTAGCTCTCGTCGCGCGACGTCGGCGTGGCCAACGAGACGATCGCGCCGAGATGGCCCGGCCCGAGCCGCCACAGATGGAGATCGACGACGGCGTCGCCTTCGCTCTCAATGGCGCGGCGCAGGCGTCCGGCGAGCTCGCGATCGGGGTTCACGTCAAGCAGGATCGCGCCGGTGTCGCGCGCCAGGCTGTACGACCAGCTGGCGATCACGCCGGCGCCGATCAGGCCGACCAGCGGGTCCATCCACAGCCAGCCGAACAGGCGCGCCAGCGTCAGTCCGACGATCACCATCACGGAGACGGTGGCGTCGGCGATGACATGCAGCGCCGCCGCGCGCAGGTTGTTGTCGCGCGCCGCGGCGCCATGCGCGCGCTCGCCTTCGGCGAAGGCGACCCGGTAGGTCGCGCCGCCGACCGCCGCATCGACGACGAATTCGTGCGGCTCGGGAACCTCCTCGACCGACTCGAGATAAGCGCCGCGATCGACGAAGGCGAAATCCCGCCGCGCGCCGTCGGGCCGCACCGTAGCGACGAACGTTTCCGAGGCGAGCGGAGTCGGTCCCGACGGCGCGCTGAGCCGGAAGCGCGGCGGGACGCCGTCCTCGAAGATCTCGAGCATGAGCGCGCCGTCCTCGCCGGCGAGGCGATGAGCGGCGGCGTGAGCGTGGCCCGCGGACCCGCCGCCGTGGCCATGGCCGTGGGCGCGGCCGTGCGCCTCGGCGCCGCTCAGCAGCCAAACGCTGGCGACGTTGACGGCGAGGCCGAGGAAGGCGATCGGGATCGCCTCGGCGAAATGGATCGGCGTCGGCGCGAACAGGCGGACGACCGACTCGTAGGCCATCAGCAGCGCCACCAAGGCGAGCGCGATCGCGCTGGAGAAGCCGGCGAGATCGCCGAGCTTGCCGGCGCCGAAGGTGAAGCGCGGGTCGTCGGCGTAGCGGCGCGCGAAGACGTAGGCGAGCGCCGCCAGCGTCAGCGCGCCGACATGGGTGCTCATGTGCAGCCCGTCGGCGATGAGGGCGATCGAGCCGAACAGCCAGCCGCCGACGATCTCGGCGACCATGGTCGCGGCGCAGAGCGCGATCACGGCCCAAGTCCGCCGCTCCGCGTTGGCGTGCCTCTCGCCGAGGAAGACGTGGCGGTGGAGCGCCGCGGGGGCGCCCTCGTCGCGGTCGGTCATCGGGGCCTCACTTCAAATAGGCGCGGACGACGTCGAGGAGCTGGTCGGCCGCCTCGGCGTTGAGCGCGCCGGGGTGGCGCTCGGGGTCGACAAGATGGGTGCGCACGTGCTCCTCGACCACCTCCGCCATCAGCCCGGCCATCGCGCCGCGCGCCGCCGAGATGAGGTGGAGCACCTTCTCGCATCCCGCCTCGCCGTCGAGGGCGCGCTCGATCGCTTCGACCTGGCCGCGAATGCGGCGAACGCGGGCGAGCAGCTTGACCTTCTCGCGGATCGTGTGGGTCATGCGCGCTCTTACAATAGCCCCCTACCCTATGCAAGAGACGGCCGCGCGACGTCCCTCGCCTGGGGCCAAAGCGGACGGCGCCGAATCGGCGTCGACGCCGCGCGCCGTCGACCGCTTGAAGCGCCGCTCTTTTCGATGATCGGGGCCGGTCGGGGCCGCGCCGCCTCACCCGGCCAGCTTCTTCTCCAGCTCTTCCAACGCCTTGCGGATTTCGCCGAGGATCAGCCGATCGGCGGCGCGCTGGTCGATGTCGGGGACGTCCCAGTCGAAGATGGCGCGCTGGCGGTCGACCAGCTTCTTGACGTCGGCGACGAGACGGCTGCGATGGCGCTCGAGCTCGACCCGTTCGAGATCCGCCGCCATTGGTCGCGCTCCCTCGGGTCGGCGCGCCCTACGCCTGTTCGCCGCCGCGATCGACGGCGAGCGTCCCGCCGACGGTCTCGCCCCCGCCCGACTGGGCGGCGCGGAACGGCGCCGCGCCGTTGCTGTCGAAGCCGACCGCGACGCGCACGTAACGATCGTCGGCGCAACAATTGTGAACGGGGTCGAAGGCGATCCAGCCGAGCGTCGGCGTCTCCGCCTCCGCCCAGGCGAACAGGCTCTGCGGCGCGTACGCGCTCTCCGGCGCGTCGCGCGGCGCGAGATAGCCGCTGACGTAGCGCGAGGGCGCGCCGAGCCAGCGCGCGCAGGCGATGAACACATGGGCGAAGTCGCGCGCGCCGCCGCGCCGAAGCGCGAACGCCTCCCCTGCCGATTCCTTGGTTTCCGCCGCCTCGCCGTCAAAGGCCATCGCCTGGTGGATCGCCGTCATCAGCCGATGCAACCGCTCGATCGGGTCGGAGGCGGGGCTTACCGCGTCCTGGGCGAATTCGCGCAACACCCCGTTGGCCTGAGCGAGCGGGCTCGATCGCAGAAACATCGCCGCCGGCAGCGGCTCGACCGCGCCGCGCACCACCCCGACCGCGTCGCTCACCGCCACCTCGCCGACTGCGGAGACGGTGAGTCGCTCGATCGGCCCTTGACGCGAAAAGGCGTGGACGATGTTGCCGAGCGAATCCTCGCTGTGGCGCAGCGCGCAGTCGACGTCGACGCCGACCCGCCAGCGCAGCACGTACTGCGACTCGAAGCTGCGCGGGGTCAGCCGCAGATTCTGGATCACCCAGCGCGCCGGCGGGGCGAAGGCGTAGGTCGTCTGGTGAGAGATGCGGATGCGCACGCGCTTCGCTCGCGATTGGCCTCGACGCTCAGGGGGCGTCAGAGGAAAAGATACTGCTCCGAAATCGTCTCGGCCAGCCGGGCGTTGTCGACGATGAAGGCGGTGATGAACTCGTGCAGACCGCCGTGGAAAATTTCGTCCATGCTGGCGCGCTCGAGCGTCGCCAGCATGGCGCGCGCCTGCCGCTGCGCGGCGCCGCTGCGACCGTTGGCGCTCGCCAGCGAATCGACGGCGGCGTCGATGCTCTCGTAACAGAAGATCAGCGAGCGCGGCATCGCCCGCTTGAGGATCAAGAGATCGGCGATCAGCCAGGGCTTGATGCGGTCGTGATAGACCCAGTGATAGGCGGTCGCCGCGGAGACCGCGCGCAGGATCGCCACCCACTGGAAGTAGTCGAGCGAACCGCCGACCGTCTCGTTGGACGGCAGCAGCAGGTGGTACTTCACGTCGAGCAGGCGCGCCGTATTGTCGGCGCGCTCCAGGAACACGCCCAGGCGGTTGAACCAATAGCCGTCGTCGCGCAAAAGCGTGCGATAGCAGGAGCCGTCGAAGTCGAGCGAAGCCTTCTTGACGTAGTCGAGGAAGCGCGTCAGCGCCTCGCGGTCGAGGTCGCGGCCGCCGCGCCGCGTCGCCTCGAAGCGTTTGAGCTCCAGCCAGGCGTCGTTGATCGCCGTCCAGGTCTCGACGGTGAGCGCGGTGCGCACCGC
>CAZKHF010000070.1:0-11638 GCA_964552445.1 uncultured Bradyrhizobium sp.
CGCGCCTCGCCTCGCGGCGCTGTTTCGCGGCGGCGACAACCGCCTGCTCGCCGGCGTCGCGGCGATCTTCGAGCGCGAAGGCGTGCGCGTCGTCGGCGCGCACGAGATCGCGCCGCAGATGCTGGCGCCGCTCGGGCCGATCGGCGTCCGCGCGGCGGCGCCCGACGCCGACGCCGACGCCCGCCTCGGCGCCGAGGCGCTGGCCGCGCTGTCGCCGTTCGACGTCGGGCAGGGCGTCGTCGTCGCCGACGGCCGGGTCGTCGCCGTCGAAGCGGCGGAGGGGACCGACGCCATGCTCGAGCGCGTGGCCGCGCTGAGGGCGTCGCGATGGCTGCGCTTCAGCGGGCCGGCGGGCGTGTTCGTCAAGGCGCCGAAGCGCGGCCAGGATTTGCGGCTCGATATGCCCGCCATCGGCCCGCGGACCATCGCGCTCGCCGCGCGCGCCGAACTCAAGGGCGTCGCGCTCGCCGCCGGCCTGGTGCTGATCGCCGAGCGAGGCGAAACCGCGCGCCGCGCCGACCAAGCGGGCCTGTTCGTCGCAGGCTTCCCGCCATGACGGCGGCGCCGACGCTGCGCATCGCCGTCGTCGCCGGCGAGCCGTCGGGCGACCAGCTCGGCTTCAAGCTGATGCGCGCGCTGCGCGAACGGACGAGCGGGCGGGTCGCCTTCCTCGGAGTCGGCGGCGAGGCGATGGCGGCGGAGGGGCTCGACAGCCTGTTTCCGCTCGGCGACGTCGCGGTGATGGGCGTCCTGCCGGTGCTCGCCCGGCTGCCGCGGCTGATCCGCCGGATCGCCGAGACCGCCAAGGCGATTGTCGCGGCGCGGCCCGACGCGTTGGTCATCATCGACAGCCCGGATTTCACCCACCGGGTCGCGCGGCGCGCGCGGCGCGCGCTGCCCGACCTGCCGATCGTCGACTACGTCAGCCCGTCGGTGTGGGCGTGGCGGCCCGGCCGCGCTCGGGCGATGCGCGCCTATGTCGATTGCGTGCTGGCGCTGCTGCCGTTCGAGCCGGCCGCGCATGCGCGCCTCGGCGGGCCGCGCTGCGTCTATGTCGGCCACCCGCTGATCGAGCGCCTCGGCGAGCTGCGGCCGAACGCGGAGGAAGCGCGCCGACGCGGCGCCGATCCGCCGCTGGTGCTGGTCCTGCCGGGCTCGCGCCGCTTGGCGATCGCGCGGCTGAGCGACGATTTCGGCGCCGCGCTCTCGCTGCTCGCGCGCGAGCGCGGCCCGTTCGAGCTCGTGCTGCCGACCGTGCCGCATGCGGAGAACGAGGTGCGCGCGCGCGTCGCCGGCTGGGAGGTGAAGCCGCGCGTCGTCGTCGGCGAGGCGGCGAAGCTCGCGGCGTTTCGCTCCGCTCGGCTCGCGCTCGCCGCCTCGGGAACGGCGACGCTCGAGCTCGCGCTCGCCGGCGTCCCGCTGGTCGGCGCCTACAAGGTGTCGCGTTTCGAGCAGCGGCTGAAGCGCTTCGTCAAGCTGCCGCATTCGATCCTGCTGCCCAACCTCGTCCTCGGCGAGCGCGCGATTCCCGAATTCCTGCAACAGGAGTGCGCGCCCGCGGCGCTCGCCCCGGCGCTCGCCGCGCTGATCGAGGAGGGGCCGGCGCGCGCCGCGCAGCTCAAGGCGCTGGCGCGTCTCGACGCGCTGATGGCGCCGCTCGGAAACGAGGCTCCGAGCGCGCGCGCGGCGGCGGAAACGCTGGCGACGATCGCGCGCCGCCGCGGCGCGCCGCGAGCGGACGCGCCCGCCGACGCTTGAGGCGCCGACGCCTCAGCGATTGCCGATCGGCTTGTATTCGCGGCGCGGCGAGCCGGTGTAGACTTGGCGCGGGCGGCCGATCTTCTGGCTCGGATCGCCGATCATCTCCTTCCACTGGGCGATCCAGCCGACGGTGCGCGCGACCGCGAACAGGGCGGTGAACATGTCGGTCGGGAAGCCCATCGCCTTCAGCGTGATGCCGGAGTAGAAATCGATGTTCGGGTAGAGTTTGCGCTCAATGAAATAGTCGTCGCTCAAGGCGATGCGCTCGAGCTCCATCGCCACCTCGAGCAGCGGGTCGTCCTTGAGGCGCAACTCGCCGAGCACGTCGTGCGCCGTCTTCTGCATGATCTTGGCGCGCGGGTCGTAGTTCTTGTAAACGCGATGGCCGAAGCCCATCAGGCGGAAGGGATCGTTCTTGTCCTTGGCGCGGGCGATATACTTCGGGATGTTCTCGACCCGCCCGATCTCGCCGAGCATCTTCAGCGCCGCCTCGTTGGCGCCGCCGTGCGCGGGGCCCCACAGGCAGGCGATGCCGGCGGCGATGCAGGCGAAGGGATTAGCGCCCGACGAGCCGGCCAGGCGAACGGTCGAGGTCGAGGCGTTCTGCTCGTGGTCGGCGTGGAGGATGAAGATGCGGTCGAGCGCGCGCGCCAGCACCGGATTGACCTTGTACTCCTCGCAGGGGACGCCGAAACACATGCGCAGGAAGTTCGCAGCATAGGCGAGCTCGTTCTTCGGATGCATGAACGGCTGGCCGATGGAGTACTTGTACACCAACGCGGCGAGCGTCGGCATCTTGGCGATCATGCGCACGGAGGCGTGTTCGCGCTGCAGCGGATCGGTGATGTCGGTCGAGTCGTGATAGAAGGCCGCCAGCGCGCCGACGCAGGCCACCATCACCGCCATGGGGTGCGCGTCGCGGCGGAACCCGTTGAAGAACCGCAACATCTGCTCGTGCACCATGGTGTGGCGGCTGACCCTGTAGTCGAACTCCGACTTCTGCGACGTCGTCGGCAGGTCGCCGTAGAGCAGGAGGTAGCAGGTCTCAAGGAAGTCGCCGTGCTCAGCGAGCTGCTCGATCGGGTAGCCGCGATAGAGCAGCAGGCCTTTGTCGCCGTCGATGTAGGTGATCTTGGACTCGGCGCTTGCGGTCGAGGTGAAGCCCGGATCGTAGGTGAACAGTCCGGTGCGATCGTAGAGCTTGCCGATGTCGACCACCGCAGGGCCGGCCGTCCCGTGCTTCACCGGCAGCTCGACGCTCTTGTCGCCGACCGTGAGGCTTGCGGAGGTTACGGACATCAAGCTTCTCCCTTTGGCGCGTGGCGCGCATCGTATAGTTGTGCAGTGCAATAAACGCTAGCGGATCGCAAACCGCAGGACAAGGGCGTCGAAGGGAGAATGCGGCGGCGCCCGCGTCCCGGCTCCCGGTTATTGCGGGTTCTCGTAGCTGAAGCTCTCTCCGCTCTCGTCGTAGGCGAACAATTCGCCGTAGCGGCCGAAATTGATCACCGTTCGCAGCGTGCGATCGGCGTAGTCCTCCGACATGTAGTCCTCAAGCTCCTCGCGGAAGCGCGACGCCGGCGCCCGGTGCGAGGGGCGCTCGTCGAGCACCCGCTTGATGTGGGCGGCGAGCGGGATGTTGGCGAGTAGTTGCTCGCCGATCAGCTTCTTGCGCTGGTCGACGTCCATGTCGACGAACTTGCGGCCGATCGGGGTGAGCTTGATGTCGGCGTCGGCGAACTCGACCATCCGCAGCATCTGCAGCGTCTCGCCGAGCGGGAAGAGGTCGTCGACCTCCATCTGCAAGCTGTCGGCGAGATGCGGCAGGTCGGCCTTGCCCTCGTAGGGCGGGCCGGCGATCTCCTCGAGCATGCCGGCGAGCGCGTTGCTCGACACTTCCGGCAGGGCGATGCCGAGGTTGGCCGCCGCCGCGACGGGCTGCGGGCCGGGAAGCTTCGGCTCGGGCCGCTGCGTCATCAACGCGTAGATCTTCTCCACCATTTGCCGGAACTCGGGGTCGAGCCGATCGCGCGGGTGGGCGAGCGGCACGACGATCTCGTCGGCGATGCGGCCGGGGTTGGAGGCGAGCACGACGATGCGGTCGCACATCAGCACCGCTTCCTCGATGTTGTGCGTCACCAGCACGATCGCCTTGATCGGGATGCGTTTCTCCTGCCACAGCTCGAGCAGGTCGGTGCGCAGCGTCTCGGCGGTGAGCACGTCGAGGGCGGAGAACGGCTCGTCCATCAGCAGCACCTGCGGCTGCACGACAAGCGCGCGGGCGAAGCCGACGCGCTGGCGCATGCCGCCGGAAATCTCCTTCGGATAGGCGGATTCGAAACCGTCGAGGCCGATGACGTCGATCGCCTGCAGCGCGCGCGCGCGCGTCTCCTCGGCCGGGACGTTCTGCGCCCTGAGCCCGATCTCCACGTTGTCGAGTACCGTGAGCCAGGGAAACAGCGCGAAGCTCTGGAACACCATCGCCACGCCGTCGGCCGGCCCCTCGACCTTGCGGCCGGCGATGGTCACCGCGCCTTCGGTGGGCCGCGTGAGGCCGGAGACGATGCGCAGAAACGTCGACTTGCCGCATCCCGAGCGGCCGAGAATGCCGACGATCTCGCCGCTGCGCACGGTGAGCGAGACGTCCTTGAGAACCGGATCGCCCCGTTCGCCGGAGCCCGTCTCATAGCTTTGGCTGATATGGCTGGCTTCGAGCAGCGTGGCGGGTTGATCGAGCATGGGAGATCGCTCCTGCAATTCGCGTCAGAGACTGTATCGGCGCTCGGCCATCGCGTATAGACGACGCCAGAACAGGCGGTTGAACACCGCGACGAAGATCGACATCATCGCGACGCCAAGCACGATCTTGGGAAAGTCGCCCTTGTCGGTGGCCTCGGCGATATAGGCGCCGACGCCGTGAGCGGTGACGAGCTGGTCCTTCCACTTGACGTATTCGGCGACGATCGAGGCGTTCCATGAACCGCCCGAGGCGGTGATCGCGCCGGTCAGATAATAGGGCGCGACGCCGGGCAGGATCACCTTCCGCCACCAGTCCCAACCGTGGATCCTGAAGTTGGCCGCCGCCTCGCGCATGTCGTTCGGGTACGCCGCCGCGCCGCCGATCGTATTGAAGACAATATACCACTGCGTTCCGAATACGATCAAAACGCTGAGCCAGATGTCGGGGTTGAGGTGGAACGTGAGCACCAGGCTCACTGCGGCGCCGAACAATAGGTTGACCGGGAACGCGGCGAGGAACTGGGCGAACGGCTGGACCCTTTCGGCCCAGCGCGGCCTTAAGCCGACCCACACGCTGATCGGCACCCAGACGATCGTCGCCAGCGCCATCAGCACGAGGACGCGGATCAGCGTGTAGATCGTCAGAACCACGACATTGCCGACGTCCGGCCAGGAAAGCTCGGTCGCGACATAGGCGACGACGCTCCACAGGGCGTAGATCGCCACCGCCGCCACCGCTGCGAACCAAACCACGTCGATGACGCGCGAGGCCGCCGGCGTCGGCTTCAGGGCGTTGTCAGGGATGAGCCGCGGCAGGGCGAGGCGCCGAAAAGTAAGCCACTGCAACCCCGCGAACACCGGGCCGAACGCGTTGCGCACCCAGTAGGTGCGACGCAACGCGGCGAGCACCCACGACTCTTCCACTTCCTGTCCGACCGACAGCTCGACGCGGAACTTGGTCGCCCACGCGATGACGGGGCGGAACAAGAGCTGGTCGTACAGGAGAATCACGATCGCCATGGTGGCGACCGCCGCCCAGATGGCGTCCCATCGCCCCGCCGTATTCGCCGCCGCGATATACGAGCCGACGCCGGGCAGGGTGATGGTGGTGTCGCCGACCGTGATCGCCTCCGAGGCGACGACGAAGAACCAGCCGCCCGACATCGACATCATCGTGTTCCACAGCAGGCCGGGCACCGCGAACGGCGCTTCGAGCTGCCAGAACTTCTGCCAGCCGGTGAGGCGGAGGCTGCGCGCGACCTCGTCGAGGTCGCGCGGCACCGTGCGCAGCGACTGGTAGAGCGAGAACGTCATGTTCCAGGCCTGGCTGGTGAAGATGGCGAAGACCGCCGCCAGCTCCGCGCCCATCACGTTGCCCGGGAACAGGCCGAGGAAGAAAGTCACCGTGAACGACAGGAAGCCGAGAATCGGCACCGACTGCAAGATGTCGAGGATGGGGACGAGCACCATCTCGAGCCGTCGGCTCTTGGCCGCCGCCGTCGCGTAGACGAAGGTGAAAACGAACGAGGCGAGGAGCGCGGCGAACATGCGTAGCGCCGTGCGCAGCGCGTAATAGGGCAAGACGCCATAGTCGAGCGTGATCGCCTGCGCCTCCGGGGCGCTCAACGGCTGCGCGACGCCATGATAGGCGCGCGCGATCGCCGCCAGCGTCGCCATCACGATGGCGAGCGCGATCACATCCCAATGGTTCGGCAGCACGCGACGACCGGCCGAGGCTAGGCTGTACAGTTTCGTCATGAGACCAGTCCGGGGCGAGCGGGGGACGGGGCGGCGAAGACGTTCAAAGGAATCGACGGCGAGCGCGCCCGCATGGAAACCACACTCTGCGGCGGATAGGCAAATGAAAACCGGCGGCTTGCGATGTCCAGACGGGTCCTTTTCGCGAACGCGGCGCGCCGCGCTTAGCCGCCCTCCCTTGGCCGGCCGACGTGACAATAGAACGACAGCGAGCCGCCGGCCCGCGCCGGCCGAAGCGTAGCCGCTCCAGCGGCCCGGCTCCGCGTTGGCGTTGACAGCGCGACGCATATGTCTATGCATATTGTTCTCATCCGACGTATGGGGGGATAAGACCGTGGGGCCTCGATCCGTCGAGCCGGACGCGCCATCGGCCGGGCGGCCGTTGCAAGGTTTGCGCGTTCTCGACTTCACCCGCGTCCTCGCCGGCCCCTATTGCACGGCGCTGGTCGCCGACCTCGGCGCCGACGTGTTGAAGATCGAGCCGCCGCGCGGCGACGACTACCGCGAGATCGGCCCCTTCTTTCCCGACGGCTCGAGCGCGCTGTTCGCCGCGGTGAACCGCGGCAAGCGCAGCGTCGTGCTCGATCTCGCCAAGCCCTCCGACCGCGCCGCGGCGCAAGAGCTCGCGGCCGGCGCCGACGTCGCGGTCGAGAACTTCCGCCCCGGCGTCGCCGACAAGCTCGGCGTCGGCTGGGCGGCGCTGTCGGAGCGCAATCCGCGGCTGATCTACGCCAGCGTCACCGGCTTCGGCCAGCAGGGCCCCAACGCCGCGCGTCCGGCCTACGACATCATCGTCCAGGCGATGACCGGCATCATGAGCGTCACCGGCGATCCCGACCGCGAGCCGACCATGATCGGCGAGTCGATCGCCGACGTCGCCTCGGGGCTGTTTTGCGCCTGGGCGATCCTCGCCGCGCTCTACGAGCGCCAGCGAACGGGGCGCGGGCGACGCATCGACGTGGCGATGTTCGACGCGATGATCGCCATGCAGCCGCTGGTGGTCACCCGCCTGCTGGCGACCGGCGTGCCGCCGCGGCGGGTCGGCAACCGCCACGCGCTGTCGGCGCCGTTCGGCGTCTACGCCGCGCGCGACGGCAGTTTCGCGCTCGCCGTGCTCAACGACAAGCTGTTCAGGGCGCTCGCCGAGACGATCGGCAAGCCGGGGCTCGCCGCCGATCCGCGCTTCGTCTCCGATCCGCTGCGGCTGATCAACGAGACGGCGTTGCGCGCCGAGATCGAGGACTGGTCGCGACGCCTCGCCGTCGACGAGGCGGTCGCGGCGTTGGCCGAGGGCGGCGTTCCGGCGGCGGAGGTCGCCGATATGGCCCAGGCGCTCGCTTCTCCGCAGGCCGAAGCGCGCCCACCCTTGCAGCGGATCGCGCATCCGACGCTCGGACTGATCCTCGCTCCCGAGCAGCCGGCGCATTTCGCCGGCGTTCCGCGCGGCGGGGCGAGCCCCGCGCCGGGCCTCGGCGAGCACACGCGCGCGGCGCTCGACGATCCGCGCCAAGCCTGGAAAGAACGACCATGAGCGCCGTCACCCGTCCGCCGGTCGATGAGGCCGTGCTCGACGCGATCGACACGTTCTGCCGCGAGACGCTGGAGCCGCTGGCGGCGGAGGTCGACGCGAAAGGGCTGTTCGCCACCTGCCATCTGCCCGCCTTGGCGGGCTTGGGAATCATGGGGCTGAACCTGCCGGCCGAATACGGCGGCGCCGAGCTCGACGCGTTCACGCTGTTCGAGGCGATCGCGCGCATCGCCGGCGCCTGCGCTTCGACCGCGTCGATGGTGACGGCGCATTTCCTCGCCGCCGACTCCATCCGTTTCGGCGGCGACGCGGCGCAGAAGGCGCGCTATCTCACCGGCGCGGCGAGCGGAGAGCGGCTCGGCGCTTTCGCGCTGACCGAGCCAGGCGCCGGCTCGAACCCGCTCGACATGACGACGCTGGCGCGGCGCGAAGGCGACGGCTACCGCCTCAAGGGGGTGAAGCATTTCATCTCCAACGCGGGCGCCGCCGACTTCCTCGTCGTCTACGCCAAGACCGATCCGCAGGCGGGCGCGAAGGGCCTCTCGGCCTTCGTCGTCGAGCCCGGCGAGGGCGTGTCGGTGGGGCCGGCCGAGCGCACCATGGGGCTCAAGGGCGGCCACGTGTTCGAAGTGGCGCTCGATCTCCACGTCGTCGAGGCCAGCCGGCTCGGGCCGGAGGGAAGCGGCTTTCGCACCGCGCTGAAGACGCTCGACCCGGGCCGGCTCGACATCGCCGCCTGCGCGGTCGGGATCGCCGACGCCGCCTTCGCGCGCGCTTGCGACTGGGCGAACAGCCGCAAGGTCGGCGGCGCGCCGATCGCCGAATTCCAAGGCCTGCAGTGGATGCTCGCCGACATGGCGACCGACATCGCCGCCGCGCGCGGCCTGGCGCGCCTGGCGAGCGAGAAGCGCGCGGCGGGCGAGCGCTTCAGCCTCGAGGCGTCGATGGCCAAGCTCTACGCCACCGAGATGGTCGCCCGCGTCGCCGACCAGGCGCTGCAGATCCACGGCGGCTACGGCTACATGAGCGATCTGCCGCTCGAACGCTACACGCGCGACGCGCGCGTGCTGCGCATCTTCGAGGGGTCGTCGGAAGTGCAGCGCAACATCATCGCCCGCTACGCGCTCGCCGACAACGCGCCGCGGCCGGTCGGGCGCTGAGGGCTGGTCACCCCGCCGCCGCCTGGTCGCGCAGCCGGCCGAGCGCTTCCTCGCGGCCGAGCACGGCGAGAACGTCGAAGATCCCCGGCGAGGTCACGCGGCCGGTCGCCGCGGCGCGCAGCGGCTGGGCGATCGCGCCGAGCTTGACGCCGCGCGCGTCGGCGTAGTCGCGCACCGCCGCCTCGGTGGTCGCGGCGCTCCAATCCGCGACCGCCTCAAGACGCGGCAGCAGCGCCGCGATGTGCCGGCGCCCGTCGCGCGCGAGAATCTCCTGCGCCTTGGCGTCCATCGCCAGCGGCCGCTCGGCGAACAGGAAGGCTGCGCCGTCGATCAGCTCGACCAGCGTCTTGGCGCGCTCCTTGAGGCCGGGCAGCGCCGCCGCGAGCTGGGCGCGCTTGTCGCCGTCGAGCCTGGCGGCAAGCGCCGGCCCGCCCGGCAGGTAGGGCAGAGCGTCGACGAGGATCTTCATCAGCGCGTCGTCGGGCGTCGCGCGCATGTAATGCCCGTTCATGTTCTCGAGCTTGATGAAGTCGAAACGCGACGGCGATCGCCCGACGCCGGGCAGGTCGAAGGCGGCGATCAGCTCCTCGGTCGAGAAGAACTCCTTGTCGCCTTGGCTCCAGCCGAGCCGCGCCAGGTAGTTGCGCAGCGCCGCGGGCAGGTAGCCCATGGCGCGGTAGGCTTCGACGCCGAGCGCGCCGTGGCGCTTGGAGAGCTTGGCGCCGTCCGGTCCGTGAATCAGCGGAATATGGGCGAAGACGGGCGCCGTCCAGCCGAGCGCGGCGTAGATCTGCTGCTGGCGCGCCGCGTTGGTGAGATGATCGTCGCCGCGGATGACGTGGGTGACGCCCATGTCGTGGTCGTCGACGACGACCGCGAGCATGTAGGTTGGGTCGCCGTCCGAGCGCAGCAGCACGAGGTCGTCGAGCTCCTTGTTGGCGAACACGACCTTGCCCTGCACCCGGTCCTCGACCACCGTCTCGCCGTCCTGTTTGGCTTTCAGACGGATGGCCGGCGCGACGCCGGGCGGCGCTTCTTTCGGGTCGCGGTCGCGCCAGCGCCCGTCGTAGCGCATCGGCCGGCCTTCGGCGCGCGCCTTGGCGCGCATCTCCTCGAGCTCCTCCGGGCTGGCGTAGCAGCGATAGGCGCCGCCGCTGGCGAGCAATTGCTCGGCGACTTCGCGATGGCGCTCAGCGCGCGCGTGTTGGCTGATCGCCTCGCCGTCCCAGTCGAGGCCGAGCCACTTCAAGCCATCGAGGATCGCGTCAACCGCCGCCTGGGTCGAGCGTTCGCGGTCGGTGTCCTCGATGCGCAGCAGGAACTTGCCGCCGAAGCGCTTGGCGTAGAGCCAGTTGAACAACGCGGTGCGCGCGCCGCCGATATGCAGGAAGCCGGTCGGGGAGGGGGCGAAGCGCGTGACGATTTCGGACATTGGGGGCGAAGCTCGATCGAGCGAGGGGAAAAGCGAAGCCGCGCTGTAGCAGAAGCGGGCGGCGGGGCAAAGACCGGCGTCGCGTCTCGCGGCGCGCGCCGCTCGCGCCGGGAAGGCGCGGCTCGGTTGGGTCGGCGCGCGCTCCGCTGGCGCGCCGACGCTTTCCCACGCCGATGTTCCGTGCTTAGCTGGGGTCCATGACGACGCAAGCGCGTTCCGGCGTTCTCGCCGTCGCCGGCGTCGCGCGCGCCGCGACGCGGGCGGCGGATTGGCGCGCTTTGTTCGCCGGCGCGCTGGCCAAGGAAGTCGACGAGCGGCGCTTCTTCCTGTGGATTCCGGTCGCGGCGATGGGCGGCGTGGCGCTGAATCTCGCCGCCGACCGCGAGCCGGCGCTGTGGCTGCCGGCGCTGCTGGCCCTCGTCTTCGCCGCCCTCGCTTTTCTCTCCCGCGCCCGGCCGGTCGCGCTCGGCCTGTGGGTCGGCCTGGCGGCGCTGTCGGCGGGTTTCCTGTCGATGGGACTGCGCACCGCGCGGGTCGAGGCGCCCGTGCTCGACCACGTGCGCATCGTCAAGTTGCAAGGTTACGTCGAGGAGGTCGACATCCGCCCGGTCGGCGCGCGCCTGGTGCTTGCCGTGGTCGACGCGGGCGACATGCCGAAGAGCGTCGCGCCGCGGCGCGTGCGGCTGACGACGCGCAAGGCGCCGAACGTCGCCGCCGGCGACTATGTCGCGCTCTCCGCGCGGCTGTTGCCGCCGTCGCGCGCCGCGCTGCCCGGCGGCTACGACTTCGCGCGCGACGCCTATTTCAGCGGCGTCGGCGCGGTCGGCTCGACCCTTGGCGCGATCGCGCGCGCGCCGCCGCCCGGCGACATCGGGCTTCTCCAACGCCTCGCCGCGGCGGTCGACCAGGCGCGCAACCGCCTCGCGCTGCGCGTCGACGCGATCATCGGCGGCGACGAGGGCGCGATCGCCGCGGCGATGGTCACGGGAAAGCGCGACTTCCTCTCCGACGACGCGAAGGACCTCATCCGCGAAGCGGGCATCTTCCACATCATCACCATCTCCGGCGTGCAGATGACGCTGGTCGCTGGCATCTTCTTCGTCGTCACGCGGCGGCTGTTGGCGCTGTCGCCGACGCTGGCGCTCTGCCGCCCGATCAAGAAATGGGCCGCGGCGACGGCCATGGCCGGCGCCTTCGCCTACGATCTCGCCACCGGCTCGCGCGTCGGCACCGAGCGCGCGCTGATCATGACGCTGATCG
>CAZKHF010000071.1:0-11540 GCA_964552445.1 uncultured Bradyrhizobium sp.
GTGACCGGATGATAGTTGCCGGTGCCGAGATGGCAGTAGGTGACCAGCGAGCCGCTTTCGCGCCGCACCACCATCGACAGCTTGGCGTGAGTCTTCAGCTCGATGAAGCCGAACACGACCTGCGCGCCGGCGCGTTCGAGGTCGCGCGACCAGCGGATGTTCGCCTCCTCGTCGAAACGCGCCTTCAGCTCGATCAGCGCGGTGACCGACTTGCCCGCCTCGGCCGCCTCGATCAACGCGCGCACGATCGAGCTGTCCGCCGACGTGCGATAGAGCGTCTGCTTGATTGCGACGACGTTGGGATCGGTCGCCGCCTGGGCGAGGAACTGCGCCACCACATCGAAGGATTCGTAAGGGTGCTGGACGACCAGGTCCTTCTGGCGGATGGCGGCGAAGCAATCGCCGCCGTTCTCGCGCACCCGCTCGGGAAAGCGCGGATTGAAAGGCGGATACTTCAGCTCGGGGCGGTCGACGGCGATGAGCTGCGCAAGCTCGTCGAGCGCCAACATGCCCTCGATGAAAACGACGCCGGAGGGAACGACGTCCACGTCGCCAGTGACGAAGGCGCGCAAGGCGTCGGGCATGCTCGCCTCGATCTCCAGCCGGATGACCGAGCCGCGGCGGCGCCGCTTCAGCGCGCTCTCGAACAGCCGCACCAGGTCCTCGGCCTCCTCCTCGACCTCGATGTCGCTGTCGCGAATGACGCGGAAGCCGCCCTGCCCGACGATCTTGTAGCCGGGGAAGAGCTGGCCGATGAACGCGAAGATGATCTGCTCGAGCGCGACGAAGCGCTGCCCGCCCGCCGCGCCGTTTTCCGGCAGGCGGACGAACCGCTCGATCTTGCTGGGGACGCGCACCAGCGCGCTCATCGCGCGATGGTCGGCCGCGCTCTTCAGCTCGAGGGCGAGCGTCAGCCCGAGATTGGGGATGAAAGGAAAGGGATGGGCCGGGTCGACCGCCAGCGGCGTCAGCACCGGGAAGACGTGGAGGAGAAAGTAGTCCTCCAGCCACTGGCGGTCGGCGCCGGCGAGCTCGGCGACCTCGCAGACGACGATGCCCGCCGCCTCGAGCTCGGCGCGCAGCTCGCGCCAGCGCCGCTGTTGCGAGGCGACCAGCTCGGCGACGCGCGAGCCGATGCGCTCGAGCTGCTCGGCCGCGGTGAGCCCGTCGTCGGAGGTCGCCGTCATGCCCGCCTGCACCTGGCCGACCAGGCCGGCGACGCGGACCATGAAGAATTCGTCGAGGTTGTTGGCCGAGATCGACAGGAAGCGCAGGCGCTCGAGCAGCGGATGCCTGACGTTGCCCGATTCCTCGAGCACGCGGCGATTGAACTCCAGCCATGACAGTTCGCGGTTGATGAACCGTTCGGGCGAGGACGCCAGGGCGGAGGCGGCGTCCTCCGGCGCAAGCGCAGAGGTCTTCATCCCCATCGATCTCCTCTTGGCCATTCTGACCGCGCGACGCGCCACTTCCGCCTCCTCCCGGGAACGACGGAGCGAGCGTCGATCAGGCCTGGCATGCGCGACCTCTCATCGAGCAAGACTGTGACAGAAGCGCGTCGCGGAGCAATGCGCAAGAGCGCCGCGGCGCGCCACGGTCCACAGGCGCGACGGCGCCTACCCGCCGACCAGCGTCGCCGCGACCTTGGCGAGCGCGCGCGGGTAGAGCTTGTGCTCCTCGACCAGGACCCGCGCCGCCAGCGTTTCCGGCGTGTCGCCGGGCAGCACCGGCACGCGGGCCTGGGCGACGATCGGCCCCGCGTCGAGCTCCGGCTCGACGAAATGCACGGTGCAGCCGTGCTCCTTCATCCCCGCGGCGAGCGCGCGCGCGTGGGTGTCGAGCCCGCGCAGCTCAGGCAGCAGCGAGGGATGAATGTTGAGCGCGCGGCCGCGCCAGCGCTCGGCGAACGGCGCGCTGAGGACGCGCATGAAGCCCGCGAGACAAATGAGCTCGACGGCGTGGGCGGCGAGACGCGCCTCGACGGCCGCCTCGAAAGCCTGACGGTCGGGAAAGCCGCGCGACTCGACGATCTCGGTCGCGACGCCGGCGCGGCGCGCCGTCTCAAGGCCGGCCGCGTCGCGCCGGTTGGAGAGGACGAGGGCGATCTCGGCGGGAAAGTCGGGCGCGCGCGCCGCCTCGATCAGCGCCGCCATGTTCGAGCCGCGCCCGGAGATGAGCGCGGCGACGCGAAGGCGGCGGCTCACAGCTTCAGCCGCCCGCGCGTGACCACGCGCTCGCCCTGTCGCGCCATCAGCCGCCCGATCGGCTTCGGCGCCAGGCCGTTGGCGGCGAGCGCGGCGAGCGCCTGATCGGCCGCCGCCGCAGCGACGAAAGCGACCATGCCGAAGCCGCAGTTGAAGGTCCGCAGCATCTCGGCCTCGTCGACCCCGCCGGTCGCGGCGAGCCAGGAGAAAACCGGCTGCGGCGAGAAGGCGTCGAGATCGAGCTCGACCGCAACCTCCTCGGGCAGCACGCGCGGCAGGTTCTCGGAGAAACCGCCGCCGGTCACGTGGGCGAGCGCGCGCACGCCTTGCGTCGCATTCAGCGTCGCCAGCAGCGGCTTGACGTAGAGACGCGTCGGCTCCAGCAGCGCGGCGGCGAGCGAACGGTCCGGCGCGAACGGGGCCGCCGCGTCCCAGGAAAGGCCGCTCAGCGCGACGACGCGCCGCGCCAACGAGAAGCCGTTGGAATGAAGGCCGGAGGACGGCAGCCCGACCGCGAGATCGCCGGGCTTCAGCCCGCCGCGCGGCAACAGCGTCCCCCGCTCGGCCGCGCCCACGGCGAAGCCGGCGAGATCGAAGTCGCCGGCGGCGTAGACGCCCGGCATCTCCGCCGTCTCGCCGCCGATCAGCGCGCAGCCCGATTCGACGCAGCCGCGAGCGATTCCAGCGACAATTCTCGCCCCGACGCCCGGATCGAGCTTCGCGGTGGCGAAATAGTCGAGGAAGAACAACGGTTCGGCGCCCTGGACGACGATGTCGTTGACGCACATGGCGACGAGGTCGACGCCCACCGTGTCGTAGAGACCGCTCTCGGCGGCGATCTTGACCTTGGTGCCGACGCCGTCGTTCGACGCGACCAGGACGGGGTCGACGAAGCCCGCCGCTTTCAGGTCGAACAGGCCGCCGAAGCCGCCGATCTCGCCGTCGGCGCCCGGGCGGCGCGTCGCTCGCGTCAGCGGCTTGATCCGCTCGACCATCGCCGCGCCCGCGTCGATGTCGACGCCGGCGTCGGCGTAGGTGAGGGGAGCGGAGGAGGATGGGCTCATGGCGGCGCCGCGGGATTGATCGACAGCGGGTTAGCGGCTCGCTCGCCTCGGCGCAAGCGGGCGGGCCCGGGTCGCCCACGTCAGCGCGGCGATCCCGCCCACGGAAATCCGGCGAAAGCGAAGCAATGCCGCAGGGGCTGACTAACCTTACGGAAGGAAAGCGTCGCTTCCCCTGCGGCGCCCTGGGGCGCGCGCTCGCGCGCCAGGTTCTTTTAACCGTCCGTTAACACTTTGCTCCAACAGTGATCTCGCCGGGATGATTCGGAGTCAGTTTGACGCGCTGAAAAGAGGGGCCGATCAGGATTGGCCCGCGCCGCCATGAAGGCCGCGGAGCGCTCACGTTGAGGCTCACGCCATGCCGCTCGCCATCGTTTCCAATGTCGCCTACGACGCCGACTCCGCGCGCGCGAAAGGCGAGATCAAACGTCCGACCACGAATGCGCGATCGCGCAGGCCGACCCCTTCGTCGTCTCACGGACGGCAGGAATTGGACGTCGCGCTGAGCGGCGACGAAGAGGCCGGCGGCGCTTCGACCGCGGGTCTGTCGATCCTCGCCCAGGCGCTGGCCGCCTATAGCCAGAACTGAGCGCGCCCGCGCTCGCGCAACCCCTTTACGCGAACGGCGGCCCCGAAGGGCCGCCGCGCTTTGCATCTTCCTGCTGATAGATCGGCCGGAGCGGCGGCTTCGGCGCGCGCCGAAGCCGCCTGCCTTCAGCTTCGCTCAGGGATGCGGATGCGGGCCGCCGTGCGGACCCGGGCCGCCGTGCGGGCCCGGGCCGCCATGCGGACCGAAGCCGGGATGCGGACCGAAGCCAGGATGCGGACCGAAGCCGGGATGCGGGCCGAAGCCGGGATGCGGGCCCGGACCCGGGCCCCAGCCCGGATGGCGCCAGTGGCGCCAGCCATAGGGGCCGCCCCAGCCGAAGCCGTGGTTCCAGGCGTAGCCGCACCAGTACCAACCGGGGCCATTCCAGGCGTCGTCGTACCAGCAGTAGTTGTAGCCGCCCCAGAAGAACTGCGCCTTTTCGATCGGCGCGATCTGATGCAGCGCGCTCGCGTCGGTTCCGCCGAAGATCATCGCGGCCTCGGCGGCGCCCGCGAACGGCAGCGCGGCCGACGCTGCGAGCGCCGTCGAAAGACCGACCGCGGCGAGAAGCTTGCTCATGGAGATCCTCCACTGTCCTCGGCCGCCTGAATTGGCGGCGGATCGCGCTCTTCATAACCGGCGCCGCGTGAACCAAACCTGAATGGTTCCGTCGATTGCATCGCGACGAGCGCTTTGGCGCGCGCCCCCTCTGCGGGGCCCATGGGCGCGCCGGCCCGGCGCGGCGACAATGGCGCTCGGCGCGAATCTGCGCAAGAGTGTTTCGTCGCTGGCGACGAGTCGCCGCGGACGCCGGAAGCGTCGAGTTTCCACCGCGGCGGCGCGCGACCCACAAGCGTCGCCGGGGCGCGGGCTCGCCATGAATCTTTCGCAGCTGATCGCCAACCTGCCCAACCTCGTCACGCTGGCGCGTTTGTTGATGACGCCGCTGGTGGTGGCGATGATCGTCTCGCAGCGCTTCGTCGAGGCGTTCATCGTCTTCGTCGCGGCGGGCGTCTCCGACGCCGTCGACGGCTTCATCGCCAGGCGTTTCGACCTGCGCAGCGAGCTCGGCTCCTATCTCGATCCGCTCGCCGACAAGGCGCTCTTGATCTCGATCTATGTCGCCTTGGCGTTGATCGGCGCCCTATGGCCGGCGCTGACGATTCTCGTCGTGTCGCGCGACTTGATGATCATGTTCGCGGTGCTGGTGTCGTGGCTGCTCGCCAACCCGGTCGAGATCCGGCCGGCGCGCATCTCCAAGCTCAACACCGCCGTGCAGATCGCCTTCGCCGCCTTCGTGCTCGCCGCGAAGGCGTTCGGCTTCGACGCATCGGCGGCGCAGCCCGCCTTCACGCTGATCGTCGCCGCTTCGACGCTCGCCTCGGGCGGGGTCTATGTCGCATACTGGCTGCATCACATGACCGACTGAGGCCCGCGCCGTGACCCCTCGCCCCGCCCTGCTTCTCGACCGCGATCGCGGCCGGCCGATCCAATCGCGCCGAGGCCGCGCGTCGGCGCGCGGAGAGCGGACGCCGTGAGCCTCGAACGCCAGATCCTCATCTGGGCCGCGACGCTCGCAGCCGCCGGCTATCTCCTGCACGCGCTCGGCTCGGCGGTGACGCCTTTCGCCGCCGGCTTCGCCCTCGGCTATCTTCTCGACCCGGTCGTCACCCGCCTCGAGCGGCTCGGCCTCGGCCGCTTGGCCGCCTCGCTGACCATCCTCGCGGCGTTCGCGATCGCAGCGATGCTGTTCCTCGTCCTGCTCGCGCCAATCCTCAGCAATCAGCTCATCGTCTTCATCCAGAATCTGCCCGACTACGCGATGCGTCTGCAGGCGCTGGCGGTCGACCAAGGCAACGCGATCCTGCGCCGCGTCAACAGCGGATGGCTCAACTCGCTCGGCCTCGGCGCCTCGCTCACCGCCGAGCAGGTGCAGAAGTCGGTCGGCGACTTCGTCTCCCAGGGCGCCCGCTGGCTGCTCGACGCGGCGCGGTCGCTCGCCTCCGGCGGCGCGGCGGTGTTCAGCTTTTTCTCGCTTCTGGTGGTCACGCCGGTCGTCGCCTTCTACATGTTGGTCGACTGGAACAAGATGATCGCGACCATCGACGGCTGGCTGCCGCTCGACCACCGCGACCGCCTGCGCGTCCTCGCGCGCGATATCGACCACGCGCTCGCCGGCTTCATTCGCGGTCAATCGCTGGTCTGCCTGTTTCTCGGCCTGTGGTACGGAATCGGGTTGACGCTGATCGGCCTCGACTTCGGCTTCCTCATCGGCCTGATCGCCGGCGTGTTGAGCTTCATTCCCTACGTCGGCTCGCTCACCGCGCTCGTCCTGTCGCTCGGCGTCGCCCTGGTCCAGGGCTGGCCGAGCATGACGCTGTTCTTTTTCGCCCTCGGCGTCGTCGGCGTCGGGCAGTTCCTCGAAGGCAACGTCGTTTCTCCCAAGCTGGTGGGCGGATCGATCGGCCTGCATCCGGTGTGGCTGATGTTCGCGCTGTTCGCCTTCGGCGAATTGTTCGGCTTCACCGGCCTGCTCATCGCCGTCCCCGCCGCGGCGACGCTCGGCGTGCTGGCGCGCCATCTCATCGCGCTCTATCGCAAGAGCCCGCTCTACCTCGGCGCCGCGTCCGAGAGGATCGAGCCGTGAGCCCCCCGCCGCGACAGCTGACGCTCGACTGGCCCCACCAGCCGAGCTACGCGCGCGAGGATTTCCTCGAGGCGCCCTGCAACGCCGCGGCGCTCGGCGCGATTCTCGCCTGGCCGAACTGGCCGAGCCGCATGCTGATGCTCGCCGGCCCGAGCGGCGCCGGCAAGAGCCACCTCGGCGCGATTTGGGCGCGCGCGGCGGCGGCCCGCCTCGTCGCCGCCGATCGGCTCGCCGACGCGCCGCTCGCCGAGCTCGCCCGCGCGCCGGCGCTGCTGATCGAGGACGCCGACCGCGTCGGCGGCGAGGAGGCGGCGCTGTTGCACCTGCTCAACCTCGCGCGCGAAAGCGGCGCGGACCTGCTGTTGACCGCGCGCGCCGCGCCCGACGGCTGGGGCCTGAAGACCGCCGACCTCCTCTCGCGGCTCCGCCTCGCGCCGATCGTCTCGCTCGGCGCGCCCGACCCCGAGTTGATCGCCGCGGTGCTGCTCAAGCTGTTCAGCGACCGCCAGCTGGTCGTCGACCGGGCGGTGGTCTCCTATGTCGCGCTGCGCCTCGAGCGTTCGCTCGACGCCGCGCGGGCGATCGTCGCCGCGCTCGACCGCGAGGCGCTGGCGCGCGGCAAGCCGGTGACGCGCGCCATGGCGGCGGAATTATTGCGCGACGAAGAGGCGGGCGGCTGAGGCGGCCTCAACGCGGTCACATTTCTATAGTCGAATTAAGCTATCGCTTCTCAAACGCGAAGCGTGCGCCTGGGGGCGAAGACGGCCGGCCAAGGACCGCCGACAATAATAATAATAGAACTGAGCTTGCGAGGAGAAGCGCATGCTCAAGCCATTCATACCCACCCTCGCAGTTATCGTCCTCGCGGGAGCGAGCGTCGGCGCCGACAGGCCGGCGAGCGGCCCCGACGAGTCGGTGTGGCGCTGGCAAGTCAGTGCGATTCTCGCCGCCCAGCGCGACGCGGATGCGGCCGGAGGCGCTTTGGTCAAGGGGCTCGCGCGGGGTCTGAGCGACTCCGCGGTAAGCGTTAGAGCGCCGGAGATGGGCGGTCGTCGCTAGACCGCCGGCGGCGGCGCGGCTGAAGCTCGCTCGAGGCGGGCGTCAGCCGCGAGAGCTTTTGTGCGCGCTTGCGAATCCCTCGCGGTTTGGCCACAGTGCCGGCGATGGCTAACGCGCGCCCCGCTGCGGAGGAGGATGTCGTTCGACGTCACTCCGTCTGTCCGCATGATTGTCCTTCGGTCTGCGCCCTCGACGTCGACCTGCTCGAAGAGGGACGGATTGGCCGCATCCGCGGCGCGCCGGACCAGCGCTATACGGCGGGCGTCGTCTGCGCCAAGGTGGCGCGCTACGCCGAGCGCATCCACCACCCCGATCGGCTGACCCGGCCGCTCAAGCGCGTCGGCCCCAAGGGCGCCAGCCAGTTCGAGCCGATCGGCTGGGACGACGCGCTCGACCTCGTCGCCGAAAAGTTTCTCGACGCCGAGCGGCGCTTCGGCGGCGAAAGCGTGTGGCCTTATTTCTACGCCGGCACAATGGGCTTGGTGATGCGCGACGGCGTCGAGCGCCTGACCAGCGTCAAGCGCTATTCGCGCTTCTTCGGCACGATTTGCGTCGGGGCCGCCTGGCCGGGCTATCTCGCCGGCGCAGGCCGCATCGCCGGCGCCGATCCGCGCGAGATGGCGAAGTCCGACGTCATCGTCATCTGGGGGACCAACGCGGTCGCGACCCAGGTCAACCTGATGACCCACGCGACCCGGGCCCGCAAGGAGCGCGGGACGAAGATCGTCGCCATCGACATCTATGAAACCGAGACCCTGCGCCAGGCCGACGTGGCGCTGCGCCTCAAGCCGGGAAGCGACGGCGCGCTCGCCTGCGCCCTCATGCATGTCCTCTTCCGCGACGGCTTCGCCGACCGCGATTACATGGCGCGCTACGCCGACGCGCCCGAGGCGCTGGAAGCGCACTTGAAGACGCGCACGCCGCAATGGGCGAGCGCGATCACCGGCCTCCCCGCGGAGGCGATCGAGGAGTTCGCGGCGCTGATCGGCCGCCACAAGCGGACCTTCTTCCGCCTCGGCTTGGGCTTTTCCCGCCAGCGCAACGGCGCGGCGAACATGCACGCGGCGCTGTGCGTCCCGGCGGTCTCCGGCGCCTGGGCGCACGAGGGCGGCGGCGCCTTCCTCTCCAACAGCGGCGTCTTCAAGCTCGACAAGACCATGATCGAGGGCCTCGACGCCCTCGACGAGAGCGTGCGCCTGCTCGACCAGTCGCGCGTCGGCGCCGCGCTCACCGGCGAGCGCGAGGCGCTGAAGGGCGGCGGGCCGGTCAAGGCGATGCTGATCCAGAACACCAACCCGCTCGCCGTCGCGCCGGACCAGGAGAAGGTGCGGCGCGGATTTTCGCGAGAAGACCTGTTCGTCTGCGTTCACGAGCAGTTCCTCACCGACACCGCCCGCTACGCCAACGTCGTCCTGCCGGCGACGATGTTCCTCGAGCACGACGACCTCTACGCCGGCGGCGGCCATCAGTATCTGCAGTTCGGCCCCAAGGCGATCGAGCCGCCCGAGGGTTGCCGCTCCAATCACGAAGTGGTGGTCGCGCTCGCCCGCCGCCTCGGCGCGCGCCACCCGGGCTTCGAGATGACGCCGCGCGAGATCATCGACTGGACGCTGCGCGCTTCCGGCCGCGGGACGCTCGCCGAGCTCGAGGCGGCGCGCTGGCTCGACTGTCAGCCGCCGTTCGAAGAGGCGCATTTCCTCAACGGCTTCGCCCATTCCGACGGCAAATTCCACTTCCGCGCCGACTGGCCGAACGCGCCCTACGCCAACGACGGCCTCAAGGGGCCGTGGCGCGACATGCCGACGCTTCCCGACCATTGGCCGGTCAACGAGGCGGCCGACGCGGCCCATCCGTTCAAGCTCGCCACCTCGCCGGCGCGCAATTTCCTCAACTCGAGCTTCACCGAGACGCCGACTTCGCGCGCCCGCGAGCGTCGGCCGACCGCGCTGATGCACCCCGACGACCTCGCGCGGCTCGGCCTCGCCGACGGTGAGGTCGCGCGGCTCGGCAACGCGCGCGGAGAGGTGCGTCTGCACGCGCTCGCCTCCGCCGCCGTGTCGAAGGGCCTGATCGTCAGCGAAGGGATCTGGCCGCCGTCGTCGTTCCTCGACGGCCGCGGGATCAACGTCCTGACCGGCGACGATGCGATCGCGCCATTCGGCGGCGCGGCGTTCCACGACGTGCGGGTGTGGGCGGCGAAGGGTTGAGCGCGCGCCCGAAGGGCGCCGCTCCGCCCGCCAACCGTGGCGCCAACTTCTTGGCGCGAAGCGATTTCCTCGCTTTCCGCGGCGCCGATCGGGCGGCGCGCGGCGCTTCGCCGACGCGCCGGCGAAGCGCCCTCGGACGCCGCCCGGCGGTTCCGCAGAGCGCAAACGTCATACGACAGGATGTAGTTTCTCCCAATCCCCAGGCGCCGCGGCCGCTCGCCCGCGCTCTTTATTTGAGAGGGCGGGCGGGCTATAGCACCGCCGGTTCAACTTACAGGTCGCGCGCGAGGGGTCCGCACGTGCTCACAAAAAAACCGTCGGGCAAACCCGGCGAGGCGCCGTCGTTCGGCGCGCTCGATCTATCGGTCATCGAAGCGCTCGCCGAGATCGCGGCGGCGAAGGATCTGAGCGAAGTGGAGGTCGAACGCGAGGGCGTGCGCATCCGCGTCGCGCGCGAGCGCCCTTCGATCGCGATGAATCATTTCGTCGCCGCGCCGGCGCCCGCCGCCGCAGCGCCGGAAGCGACCGCGGCCCCGGCGCCGGTCGCGCCCGCCGAAAGCCCCGGCGCGGTCAAGTCGCCGATGGTCGGCACCGCTTATCTGAGGCCAAGCCCGGAGGCGAAGCCGTTCGTCGAGATCGGCGCCGCGGTGAAAGCGGGCGACAAGATCATGCTGATCGAAGCGATGAAGACCTTCAACGAGATCGTCGCGCCGCGGGGGGGGACGGTCACGCATGTGCTGGTCGAGGACGGCGCGCCGGTCGAATACGGTCAGGCGTTGATGGTCATCGAATGAGCTTGGCGTCGCGAGGAGCCGTCGGCCATGTTCGATAAGATCCTTATCGCCAACCGCGGCGAGATCGCGCTTCGCGTGCTGCGCGCGGCCAAGGAGCTCGGCATCGCCACCGTCGCCGTCTACTCGACCGCCGACAAGGAGGCGATGCACGTCAAGCTCGCCGACGAGAGCGTCTGCATCGGCCCGCCGCCGGCGCGCGATTCCTATCTCAACGTCCCCGCCCTGCTCGCCGCCTGCGAGATCACCGGCGCCGACGCGGTCCATCCCGGCTACGGCTTCCTCGCCGAGAACGCGCGCTTCGCCGACATCCTCGCCGAGCACGGCATCGCCTTCATCGGCCCCAAGGGCGAGCACATCCGCCTGATGGGCGACAAGATCGAGGCCAAGCGCACCGCCGCCAGACTCGGCATCCCTTGCGTGCCCGGCTCGGACGGCGCGATCACGAGTGAAGCGGAGGCGGCCAAGATCGCCGCCGAGATCGGCTATCCGGTGCTGATCAAAGCGGCGGCGGGCGGCGGCGGGCGCGGCATGCGGGTCGCCAATTCGGCCGACGACCTCGCCGACGCCCTCTCCAGCGCGAAGCTCGAAGCGAAGTCGGCGTTCGGCGACGACGCGGTCTATCTCGAAAAGTATCTCGCCAGACCGCGCCACATCGAATTCCAAGTGCTCGGCGACGGCAAGGGCGGCGCGATCCATCTCGGCGAGCGCGACTGCTCGCTGCAGCGCCGCCATCAGAAGGTGTGGGAGGAAGGCCCGTCGCCGGCGCTCAACGCGGCGCAGCGCGAGGAGATCGGCGGCGTCTGCGCGCGGGCGATGGCCGAGCTCGGCTACGTCGGCGTCGGCACGATCGAATTCCTGTTCGAGAACGGCGGCTTCTATTTCATCGAGATGAACACCCGCATCCAGGTCGAGCATCCGGTGACGGAGATGATCACCGGCATCGACCTGGTCAACGAGCAGATCAAGATCGCCGCCGGTT
>CAZKHF010000072.1:0-11492 GCA_964552445.1 uncultured Bradyrhizobium sp.
TGCGCAAGAAGGGCCTCGCCAAGGCGGCCAAGAAGAGCGGCCGCGTCGCCGCCGAAGGACTGGTCGGCGTGGCGGTCGAAGCCAATTTCGGCGTCGTCGTCGAGCTGAACTCGGAGACCGACTTCGTCGCCCGCAACGACGATTTCCAGGCGCTAGTGCGCGGCGTGCTCGCGGTGGCGATCGACAAGGGGCCGGACGTCGACGTCGAGGCGGTGAAGGCCGCCCACTATCCGAGCGGCGGCACGGTCGCCGACGCCATCGCCAGCGCCATCGCCACCATCGGCGAGAACATGACGTTGCGCCGCGCCCAGGGGCTGCATGTCGCCGAGGGCGTGATCGGCCATTACGTGCACAGTCAGATCGTCGACGGGCTCGGCCGCATCGGGGTGCTGGTCGCGCTCCAGTCGAAGGGCGAGGCCGCCGCGCTCGAGCCGATCGCCCGCAAGGTGGCGATGCACGTCGCCGCCTCGAACCCGATCGCCGTCGATTCCAGCGGCGTCGACGCGGCGACGATCGCGCGCGAGCGCTCGGTGCTGACCGAGAAGAACGCCGGCAAGCCGCCGCAAGTGCTGGAGAAGATCGTCGAGTCGGGCCTGAAGAGCTTCTACAAGGAGGTCTGCCTGGTCGATCAGCCGTTCGTGCACGACCCCGCCAAGTCGGTCGCCCAGGCGCTGAAGGAAGCGGAGAAGACGGTCGGCGCGCCGATCGCCGTCGCCGGTTTCGTCCGCGTCGCGCTCGGCGACGGAATCGTCAAGCCCGCTGCGGAGGCGTGAGCCTCGGTGACGACAGGGCGGCCTCGGGGCCGCCCTTTTCATCTCCGCGCTCGACAAGCGCGATACGGCTGCTCGACGGAGGCGCGATGACGCTCGCGGAAATTGTCGTGGCTGGCGCTCGCCGCTGTCGCCGGCGGCGCCGTGTCGATGGCTTCGCCGGCCGTCTTGCTAAAGCGGAAAGGCTTGGCGTATTTCCGTCGGGACTGACGGCGGCCGACCGTCGAACCCGACCTTTCGCCAAATCCGCCCGCACCCGAAACCGCCACGCGCCAGGAGACCCGCCTTGACCGACAGCGCGCCCGCCAAACCCCTGTTCAACCGCGTCGTGGTCAAGCTCTCCGGCGAGGCGCTGATGGGGCCGGACCCCTTCGGCTTGCACGCGCCGACCATCGAGCGCATCGCCGCCGACCTCAAGGCGGCGGCCGATCTCGGCGCCGAAGTCGCAGTGGTGGTCGGCGGCGGCAATTTCTTCCGCGGCCTCAGCGGCGCCGACAAGGGCATCGAGCGGGCGCGCGCCGACTCGATCGGCATGCTCGCCACGGTGATGAACGCGCTGGCGATGGAGGGCGCGCTCGAACGGCTCGGTCAGCCGGCGCGCGTCCTCTCGGCGGCGTCGATGCCCTCGCTCTGTCAGCCCTACTCGCGTCAGGCCGCGCTCAACCACCTCGTCAAGCGGCGCATCGTCATGCTGGCCGGCGGCACCGGCAATCCGTTCTTCACCACCGACACCGGCGCGTCGCTGCGCGCCTGCGAGCTCTCCGCCGACGCGGTGATGAAGGCGACCCAGGTCGACGGCGTCTACACCGCCGACCCGAAGAAGGACCCCACCGCGACCCGCTACGACCGCCTTTCCCACGACGAGGCGATCGCCCGCAAGCTCGCGATCATGGACGCCACCGCCTTCACGCTGGCGCGCGACAACCGCATCCCGATCGTCGTCTTCTCGATCGCCGAGCCCGGCGCGATCGCCGCGGCCCTGGTCGGCAAAGGCCGCGCCACCTACGTCATGCCGTGACCCCGAGCTCCGCCGCCGACCTCTCGCAAGGCGGGTATTGGAACGGCCCCGGCGCCAAACGCTGGAGCGAAGGCTGCGACGCGCCGGACGCGGTTTTCGCCCCCGTCGCCGAGATTCTCTTCGCCAAGGCGCGCCCGGGGGCGGGCGAACGCGCGGTCGACGTCGGCTGCGGCTGCGGCGCGACCACCCAGGAGCTCGCCCGCCGCGTCGGGCCGACCGGCCGCGCCGTCGGGATCGACATTTCGGCGGCGATGATCGCCGAGGCGCGCCGGCGCGCGCCCGCCGGCGGCGCGGCCGAGTTCCTCGTCGCCGACGCCGCGACCCACGCTTTCGCGCCGGCGTCGATCGACCTTCTGTTCTCGCGCTTCGGCGTGATGTTCTTTTCCGACCCGGTCCTCGCCTTCGCCAACCTGCGCCAGGCGACGAAGCGCGGCGGACGCCTCGTCTTCGCCTGCTGGCGCGAGCTTGAGCGCAATCCGTGGCACACGATCCCCCTGGAGGCCGCGTGCAAGCACGTTCCGCGCCCGCGCGAGCCTGGCCCGGAAGAGCCCGGCCCGTTCTCGCTCGCCGACCGAGCGCGCCTGCGCCGGGTCCTGGCGGCGGCTGGCTTCGCCGATGTTTCGC
Organism: uncultured Bradyrhizobium sp.; assembly: GCA_964552445.1. Taxonomy (GTDB): domain Bacteria; phylum Pseudomonadota; class Alphaproteobacteria; order Rhizobiales; family Beijerinckiaceae; genus Roseiarcus. The sequence continues at coordinate 2,413 of CAZKHF010000072.1, forward strand.
CGACTCCGGTTGAGATCGAGCTCGATCTCGCGGCCGGAAAAGGGTTCGACGCGGCGGTCGAGACGCCCTTTCACGTCGGCTTCGCCTCCCGCGCGCTGGAAAACCAACCTGAGCCGGCGCGCGCCGCCGCGAGGGAGGCGATCCGCGCCGCGCTCGCGCCCTACCGTCGCGGCGACCGCGCGCCGCTCGCCGCGGCGATCTGGATCGTCGAGGCGGTCAATCCGTGAAGCGAAAAAGCCAGCGCGATCAATTCGCCGGCAGCGCGACCTCAAGCACCAAGTCCGCCAGCCGCTCGGCCGCGTCGGCGACGCCAGCGGCCTTGGCGGCGGCGGCGGCCTTGGCGAGCGCCGGCGGATCGGCGAGCGCGGCGCGGATGAGGTCGGCGAGGCGCTGCGGCGTGAACTCGAGCTGCGGAACCACCGTCGCTCCGCCGCTCGCGGCGAGGATGGCGGCGTTGCCGGCCTGGTCCTGGTCGAGCGCGTGCGGGAGCGGCACCAGGATCGACGGCCGCCCGATCGCGGCGAGCTCGGAGACGGTGGAAGCGCCGGCGCGGCCGACCACCAGATGCGCGCGGGCGATGCGCGCCGGCAGGTCGGGAAAGAATTCGGCGAGCTCGACCGGGAAGCTCAGGCGCGCGCAAGCGGCGGCGACGCGCGCCTTGTCCTCGCCGCGCGCCTGCAGGGTCAGGCGAATGCGCGCGCGCGCGTCGGCGCCGAGCAGCGCCAGCGCTTCAGGGACGACGTCGGCCATCACCCGCGCCCCTTGCGAGCCGCCGGTGATCAGGAGATCGAGACGGCCGCCATCGAAAGCGGGATAGGGCGCCGCGGCGGCGAGGATCACCGCCGGCCGCACCGGATTGCCGGTGAAGCGCATCTTGGCGCGCAACGCGGGGGCGACGCCCTTCAGCTCGGCGAAGCCGCTGGCGATCGCCGTCACCCGCGGCGCGAGGAAGCGGTTGGCGCGGCCGATCACCGCGTTCTGCTCATGCAGCACGCTCGGCAGGCCGAGAAGCCACGCCGCCGTCAACGGCGGCGCGGTCGGATAGCCGCCGAAGCCGACCACCGCGCGCGGCTTCAGCCTTCTCAACAGCGCCAGCGCGACCACGACGCCGCCGGCGAGAATCGCCGCGGCGCGCGCCTTGACCAAGACGCCCGCGGCGGTCGGCGTCGCGGAAGGGACGACGTGGATCGCGCGGGCGGGAAACTCGCCGCCGTAGCGCAACGCTCGCTCGTCGGCCAACAGCTCGACCGGCGCGCCGCGCGCGTTGAGCGCCGCCGCCAGCGCCGCGGCGGGAAAGAGATGCCCGCCGGTTCCCCCCGCGGCGACGACGATGGCGCGCGGCTCGCTCACCGCATGTCCGCCGGCTTGACGTCGAGCTCGGCGAGCGGCCGCTTGCGCGTCAGCGCGATGAGGAAGCCCATGCCGAGGCCGAGCGCGAGCAGCGACGAGCCGCCGTAGGAGACGAAGGGCAGCGTCATGCCCTTGGCGGGGATGGCGCGCAGGTTGACGGCGATATTGATCCAGCTCTGCACGCCGAACATTAGCGTCAGCCCTGCCGCCGCCAGGCGGCAGAACGGATCGGCGTTGCGCGTCGCCAGCCACAGGCCGCGCACGACGATGAAGCCGAAGAAGGCGATCAGCGCCAGGCAGGCGATCATGCCGAACTCCTCGCCGGTGACGGCGAAGACGAAATCGGTGTGGGCGTCGGGCAGGATGCGCTTGTAGACGCCCTCTCCCGGTCCGCGCCCGAACCAGCCGCCCGAGAGGATGCTCTGCAACGCGGTGTCAACCTGGAAGCTATCGGCGACGCCGCCGACGCTGTCGGGATCGAAAAAGCGCAGCACGCGCTCATGCACGTGCGGCGAGAGCCTGAACGCGGCGAGGCCGCCGATCGCGCCGACCCCGCTCAAGCCCAGCACCCAGAACCAGTGCAGGCCGGCCGTAAAGAATAGCGCGACCCACACCAGCGCCACCAGCGTCGTCTGGCCGAAGTCGGGTTCGAGGATCAGCGGCGCGAGCGTCGCCGGCAGCAACAGGAACGCCAGCGCCTTGCCCGCGAGCGCGGGGGATTCGGCGCGCCCGCCTTCGGCGAAGGCCCAGGCGCAGAGCACGACGAACGCCGGCTTGACGAATTCCGACGGCTGCACCCCGAAGATCCACCGCCGCGCCCCCTTGACCTCGGCGCCGAACAGCAGCGCGAGGATCATCAGCGCCATGCCGACGACGAAGACCATCAGCGCGGCGCGGCGCACATGGCGCGGCGACAGGAAGGAGACGGCGACCATCAACGCCGCCGACGGCAGCAGCATCGCCGCCTGGCGATCGACGAAATGGAAGGTCGACAGGTTGAGCCGCTCCGCCACCGCGGGGCTGGCGGCGAGCGCCATCACCACGCCGACCACCATCAAGGCCCCGAACGACCCGAGCAGCCAAAGGTCGACGCTGCGAAACCAGTCGGCGACCAGGCCGCGCTCCGCTCTCGACGTCATGCCCCGCCCCCTTTGGCCGCGATCAACGCGGCGACGAGCTCGCGGAAACGGTCGCCGCGCGCCTCGAAATTGGCGAATTGGTCGAACGAGGCGCAGGCGGGCGACAACAGCGCCACCGGCTCCGCCGCATCGCTCTTCTCCGCATCGCGCGCCGCCGCGCCAAGCGCGTTCTCCAGCGTGCCGCAGCGCTCGAAGGCGACGGCGCCGGCGAGCGTGCGGGCGAATTCGTCGCTCGCCGCGCCGATCAGATAGGCCTTGGCGACGCGGCCGAACAGGCCGCGCAGCGGCTCGATCCCGCCCGCCTTCGGCTTGCCGCCGAGGATCCAATAGATGTCGTGGAACGACAGCAGCGCCTTCTCGGCCGCGTCGGCGTTGGTCGCCTTCGAATCGTTGACGAACAGCACGCGGCCGAGCCGACCGACCTGCTCCATGCGGTGGGCGAGGCCGGGAAACGAGGCCATCGCGCGCGCGATGGTCGCGGCGTTGACCGCCAGCGCCCGCGCCGCGGCGAAGGCGAAGGCGGCGTTCTGACCGTTGTGGGCGCCGCGCAGCGCTGGCGCGGCGCGAAGATCGATGCGCGCCGCTTCGCCGCGCGCGACGACGAAGCGGTCCTCCACCCACACGTCGGCGAGCGGGGAAGGCGCGGCCGAGATCGTCACGACGCGCCGGCCCGCGGCGCGCAAGCGCTCGGCGATGGCGCGGCAATAGGCGTCGTCGACGCCGACCAGCGCCGTGTCGGAATGGGCGACGAGGCGTTCCTTGATCGCCGCGTAGTTCTCCATCGTCCCGTGGCGGTCGAGGTGATCGGGCGTCAGGTTGATCAGCGCGCCGACGGTCGGCTGAAGCGACGGCGCGAGATCGATTTGAAAGGTCGAGCACTCGACGACGTGGACGCGCGAGCGCGCCGGCGGCGGCAAGTCGAGGATCGGCACGCCGATGTTGCCGCCCATGGCGACGTCGCGTCCGGCCTCGCGGAAGACATAGGCGATCAGCGCGGTGGTGGTCGACTTGCCGTTGGTGCCGGTGATGGCGACGAGCGGCGCGTCGGGCGCGCGCGAAGCGCGCTCGCGGGCGTAGAGCTCAATGTCGCCGATCACCTCGACGCCCGCCGCCTTCGCCTTGTCGACCGTCCAGTGCGGCTTGGGATGGGTCAGCGGCGCGCCCGGCGCGAGGATCAGCGCGGCGAAGGCGCGCCAGTCGGCGGCGGCGAGATCGACCGGCGCGAAGCCCGCCGCGGCGGCGCGCGCGCGCGAATTCGCATCGTCGTCCCAGACGGCGACCTCCGCGCAGCCCGCCTGAAGCGCGCGCGCGGTCGCCAGCCCCGAGCCGCCGAGGCCGAACAGCGCGACGCGCCGGGAGCGGAAGGTTTCGACCGGCGTCATCCTCACCTCAGCTTCAAGGTGGCGAGGCCGACCATCGCCAGCACGAAGGCGACGATCCAGAAACGCATGACGATCTGCGGCTCCGACCAGCCAAGCTGCTCGAAGTGATGATGGATCGGCGCCATCTTGAACACGCGCTTGCCGGTGAGCTTGAACGAGGCGACTTGCACCACCACCGACAGCGCCTCGACGACGAACAGCCCGCCGACGATCGCCAGCACGATCTCGTGCTTGATCGCCACCGCGGTCGCGCCGAGCAGGCCGCCGAGCGCCAGCGAGCCGGTGTCGCCCATGAAGATCTGCGCTGGCGGCGCGTTGAACCACAGGAAGCCGACGCCGGCGCCGATCAGCGCGCCGCACACCACCATCAGGTCGCCTGCATAAGGCACGTGATTGATCAAGAGGTAGCGCGAGTAGAGGAAGTTGCCGGCGAAGTAGGCGATCAGCCCGAGCGTCGCCGCCGCCACCATCACCGGCACGATCGCCAGCCCGTCGAGCCCGTCGGTGAGGTTGACCGCATTGCCGAACGCGACGATGACGAACGGGCCAAACAGCAGATAAGCCCAGCCGAGATCGACGACGTAGCCGTTGAAGAACGGCAGCGCCAGCGCGGTCGCGCCGACCGCGCCGACGCGCATCATCGCGGCGCAGGCGACGAAGGCGATGAGAAACTCGCCGCCGAGCCGCGCCTTGCCGGAGAACCCGCGGGCCGACTGTTTCGTCACCTTGAGGTAGTCGTCGTAGAAGCCGATCGCGGCGAAGCCGGCGGTGACGAACATCACGATCCATACGTAGGGGCTGCCGAGGTTCGCCCACAACAGCGCCGAGGCGAACATGCCGAACAGGATCATCAGGCCGCCCATGGTCGGCGTGCCCTTCTTGGTGACCAGGTGGGAGGCCGGCCCGTCGGCGCGGATCGGCTGTCCTTTGCCCTGCTTGAGGCGTAGCGTCGAGATGATCATCGGGCCGAAGAAGAACACCAACAGAAGCCCGGTCGTCGCCGCGCCGAGCGTACGGAAGGTGAGATAGCGGAACAGGTTGAAGACGCCCGCGACATGCGAAAGATCAGCCAGCCAAGTCAGCATCGAAACTTCCTATCGCCGCGTCGGGGCGGATGAGAAACGCTCGCGCAGCGCCGCCACCAGCGGACCCATGCGGCTGCCGTTCGAACCCTTGACCATCAGCACGTCGCCGCCGCGCAGCGCCGCAGCGAGCGGCGCGACGATCTCCTCCGCGCGCTCGCCCCAAGCGGCGCGCGCGGAGGCCGGCGCGGCGTCGAACAGCGCGCGCGACAGCGGCCCGGCGGCGAACAGGAGATCGACGCGGGCTTCGGCGAGCGCATCGGCGAGCGCGGCGTGCATCGCCGCGCCTTCGGCGCCGAGCTCCAGCATGTCGCCGATCGCCGCGATCCGCCGCCCGCCGGCGCCCGGCTTCGCCGCGCCGAGCAGCGTCAGCGCCGCGCGCATCGAGGCCGGGTTGGCGTTGTAGCTCTCGTCGATGACGGTGAAAGGGCCGGTTGGGCTTTGCAGGGCGAAGCGTTCGCCCCGCCCTTGCTGCGGCGCGAACGCCGAGAGCGCCGCCGCCGCGGCGGCGAGGTCGAGGCCGAGCGCCGCCGCGACCGCGAGCGCGCCGATCGCGTTCTCGGCCATGTGGCGGCCGGGCGCTCCGAGGCGAAAGTCGAGCGCGCGGCCGAGCACGCGCGCCTCGACGCGCGATCCCTCGCCCTCCGCGGCGACCGTGACCAGCCGCGCGTCGCAGGAATCGTCGGCGCCGAACGAAAGAATGCGCGCGCCCTGCGCCCGCGCGGCGCGTACGAGACGGTCGAACTGTAGCGCGTCGCGATTGAGGACCGCGGTCGCGCCCGGCGCGAAGGCCGAAAAGATCTCGGCCTTGGCGTCGGCGATCGCCTCCAGAGAGCCGAGATATTCGATGTGCACTGGCGCGATGGTCGTCACCAGCGCGACCTCGGGCCGCGCCAACGCGACCAGCGGCGCGATCTCGCCGGAATGGTTCATGCCGATCTCGACCACGGCGAAAGCGGCGCTGCTGGGCAGGCGCGCGAGCGTCAGCGGGACGCCCCAATGGTTGTTGTAGGAGGCGGCCGAAGCGTGGGTCGGCCCCGCCTCGCCGAGCGCGACGCGCAGCATCTCCTTGGCGCTGGTCTTGCCGACCGAGCCGGTGACGGCGACGACGCGCGCTTCCGCGCGCGCTCGCGCCGCGCTGGCGAGCCGCTCCAACGCGCCCAGCGCGTCGTCGACGGCGAAGATCGGCCCCAGCGCGGCGAGCGCGGGCTCGACCGGCCCGGCGACGATCGCCGCCGCGGCGCCCGCCGCGAAGGCGCGTCCGACGAATTCCCGGCCGTCGCGGTTGTCGCCCTTGAGCGCGACGAACAGATCGCCGGACCGAAGCGTGCGCGTATCGATCGACACGCCGTTCACGGCTTGCGCCAGTGGCGCGCTCGGCTGGCCGAGCGCCGCGGCGAGCTCGGCTTCGCTCCACAGCGCGTCCGTCATGCCACCTCCTCGATCGCCGCCCGCGCCGCCTCGCCGTCGGAGAACGGCAGCGTCCGGTCGGCGAGGATCTGGCCGGTCTCGTGGCCCTTGCCGGCGATCAGCAGCGCGTCGTCGGCGCTGAGCATGGCGATCGCCGCGCGGATCGCTTCGCCGCGGTCGCCGATCTCACGCGCGCGTGGCGCGGCGGCGAGAATCGCGGCGCGGATGGTCGCCGGGTCTTCCGAGCGCGGATTGTCGTCGGTGACGATGACTACGTCGGCGAGCCGCGCGGCGATCGCGCCCATCATCGGCCGCTTGCCAGCGTCGCGGTCGCCGCCGCAACCGAACACCACGATCAGGCGGCCGCGCACGAACGGGCGCAGCGCGGCGAGCGCCTTCTCCAGCGCGTCGGGCTTGTGCGCGTAGTCGACCACCACCGGCGCGCCGCGCTTGTCGCCGACGCGTTCGAGCCGCCCCGGCGCGCCTTCGAGCCGCCCCAGCGCGGCGAAGACCGCGTCTGGCGCGCTTCCCGTGGCGAGGCAGAGAGCGGCGGAGACCAACGCGTTGGAGACCTGGAAATCGCCCGGCAACGGCAGCCGCACGCGGCGCTCCCGCCCGGCGTAGGCGAAAACGATGCGGGTGGCGAAGCCGTCGCGCTCGGTCGAGATCAGCCGAATGGCCTCGCCGCGCGCGCCGACCGAAATGGGCCGGAGGCCGCGTGCGGCCGCCGCCTCGGCGACGCGGGGGGCGACCTCGCTGTCGCCGTCGAACACCGCCGGCGCGCCGACCGGCAACAGCTCGCGAAACAGCCTCAGCTTGGCGGCGAGATAGGCCTCCATCGTCGCGTGATAGTCGAGGTGGTCGCGCGACAGGTTGGTGAAGGCGCCGGCGGCGAAGCGGACTCCGTCGAGACGCTTCTGGTCGAGGCCGTGCGACGAGGCTTCGATCGCCGCATGGGTCACGCCGGCTTCGGCCAGCGCTTCGAGCGTTTGGCGCAGCGCGATCGGGTCGGGCGTGGTCATCGAGCCATAGCGGTTGATCGGCCGCGAGACGACGCCAAGCGTGCCGAGCGAGGCGGCCTCGCGGCCGCTCGCCGCCCAGATCTGGCGAACGAAGGCGGCGATCGAGGTCTTGCCGCTGGTGCCGGTGACGGCGACGACGATCTCGGGCTGGCGCGGATAGAAACGCGCCGCGGCGGCGGCCAGCGCGGCGCGCGCGTCGGCGACGCGAACGAACGCCGGGGCGGCGAAATCCGGGGCGCGCTCGGCGACGATGACGGCCGCGCCCTTCGCCGCCGCCTCGGCGGCGTAGGCGAGGCCGTCGGCCTTGGTTCCGGAAACGGCGAAGAACGCGTCGCCCGGCGCGACCTTGCGGCTGTCGGCGGAGAGGCCGCCGATCTCGCGTTCAGCGAGCGCGGCGTCCGCGCCGGCGAGGTCGAGAATGTCGCCGAGCCGCTTCATTCTTTGCCCATCCGGTCGGCGTCGCCGCCCAGCCCAAGGCGCGCGAGCAAGGGGAACGGCTGGTCGGGGAAATGGTCGGCCGGCGGCGCGCCTTCCAGCGGCTCGACGCGCTCGATCAACCTGCCGACGGTGCGGCCGGCGTTCCAGGCGGCGGTATGGTAGCCGCCGTCCTCCGGCAGGCCCTGCGGCTCGTCGTACATCGCCATGTAAAGATACTTCGGCTTGTCGGCCGGCGCGATGGCCATGAAAGTGGTGAGCACCTTGTCCTGCGAATAATGGCCGTTGACGATCTTGTCCGCCGTGCCGGTCTTGCCGCCGACGTAATAGCCGGGAACGTTGGCGAGGCCAGCCGAGCCGTGGGTGGCGTTGGAGCGCATGAGATAGCGCATCGATTCCGACGTCTGGGCGCTGACGACGCGATGGCTGACGGCGAGCGCCGCGGCCTCGTCGCGCGGCAGGAAGGTCGGCGTCATCAGCTCGCCGCCGTTGACCAGCGCCGCGACCGCCATCATCGCCTGCAGCGGCGCGACGTTGAGGCCCTGGCCAAAAGCGATGGTCATGGTGTTGAGCTCGCCCCAGCGCTTGGGGACCAGCGGCTCGGCGCTCTCCGGCAGCTCGGTGCGCATGCGGTCGAGTTCGCCCATCTTCTTCAGGAACGCCTGGTGAGCCTCGACGCCGACCATCAGCGCCATCCGCGCCGTGCCGATGTTGGAGGAATGGGTGAACACTTCCGGCACGGTGAGAACGCGATGGGTGGCGTGAAAGTCGTGGATGGTGAAGTGTCCGTAGCGCAAGCTCTCGCGGGCGTCGATGCGCGAATTGAGCGTGACCTTGCCCGCGTCGAGCGCCATGGCGATCGACAGCGCCTTGAAGGTCGAGCCCATCTCGTAGACGCCGACGTTCATGCGGTTGATCCGGGTCGGATCCTTGTTGAAGTCAGCGGGGTCGTTGGGATCGAAATCGGGCAGCGATTCCAAAGCGATGACCTCGCCGGTGTTCACCTCGAGGATCGCGCCGGCGGCAGCCTTGGCCTTGAAGCGCGCCATGCCGGCGACAAGCTCGTCGCGCAAGGCGTGGGTCGCATCGAGGTCGAGCGACAGCCTGACCGGCTTCAGCGCCGCCGGATCGACGACGAAGCCCGCCACATGCGGGTCGGTGAGGCTCTGCTGGTCGAGGTACTTCTCCATCCCGGCGATGCCGACGTTGTCCTTGTCGACGAAGCCGATGACATGCGCGGCGAGCGGCCCGTTGGGATAG
>CAZKHF010000073.1:0-11424 GCA_964552445.1 uncultured Bradyrhizobium sp.
AGATCTGGAACCTGGTGTTCATGCAGTTCGAGACGCTGCCCGGCGGCGAGCGGGTGAATCTGCCGCGGCCGTCGATCGACACCGGCATGGGGCTCGAACGCGTCGCCGCGGTGCTGCAGGGCAAGCATGACAACTACGACATCGATCTGTTTCAGGCGTTGATCCGCGCCAGCGCCGAGGCGACCGGCGTCGACGCCGATGGCGAGCACAAGGTCTCTCACCGGGTGATCGCCGACCACCTGCGCGCCTCGGCGTTCCTGGTCGCCGACGGCGTGCTGCCGTCCAACGAGGGGCGAGGCTACGTGCTCCGCCGCATCATGCGCCGCGCCATGCGCCACGCGCAGCTGATCGGCGCGCGCGAGCCGCTGATGTGGCGGCTGGTGCCGGCGCTGACCCGCGAGATGGGCCCGGCCTATCCCGAGCTTCTCCGCGCCGAGGCGTTGATCGCCGAGACGCTGAAGCTCGAGGAGACCCGCTTCCGCGCGACGCTGGCGCGCGGCCTGGCGATGCTGGAGGACGAGACGCGCAAGCTTGCGCAGGGCGCCAAGCTCGCCGGCGAGGTCGCCTTCAAGCTTTACGACACCTATGGGTTCCCGCTCGACCTCACCCAGGACGCGCTGCGCGCGCGCGGCATGAGCGTCGACGTCGACGGATTCGCCGCGGCGATGGAGCGCCAGCGGGTCGAGGCGCGCAAGGCCTGGGCTGGCTCGGGCGAGGCGGCGACCGAGGCGGTGTGGTTCGCCTTGCGCGAGCGCGTCGGCGCGACCGAGTTCCTGGGCTACGAGACCGAGACCGCCGAAGGCGTCGTTCAGGGCCTTGCCCGCGACGGCGTCGAGGTCGCTTCTCTCGCCGCCGGCGAGCGCGGCTCGGTCGTCCTCAACCAGACGCCGTTCTACGGCGAGTCGGGCGGGCAGGTCGGCGACGTCGGCGTCTTCGTCGCGACGGGCTTTCGCGCCCGCGTCCTCGACGTCAAGAAGAAGCTCGGCGATCTGTTCGTCCACGAGGTCGAGGTGGAGGAGGGGACGCTTTCGCTCGGCATGGCGCTGGAGCTGAAGGTCGACCACGAGGCGCGCGCGGCGACGCGCGCCAACCACTCCGCCACCCATCTCCTGCACGAGGCGTTGCGCAGGGTGCTCGGCGACCACGTCGCGCAGAAGGGATCGCTCGTCTCGCCCGACCGCCTGCGCTTCGACATCGCCCATCCCAAGCCGATCAGCGCCGAGGAGATCGCCGCGGTCGAGGACATCGCCAATCGCGTCGTGATCGAGAACGCGCTGGTGGCGACGCGGCTGATGGGGCTCGACGAGGCGCGCGCCTCGGGCGCGCGCGCGCTGTTCGACGAGAAGTACGGCGAGGAGGTGCGCGTCGTCTCGATGGGCGAGATCGAGGACGGCGAGGGGGGCTTGCGCCCCTATTCGGTCGAGCTGTGCGGCGGCACCCATGTCGCGCGCACCGGCGACATCGGCGTCATCGCCATCGTCGGCGAGAGCGCGGTCGCCGCCGGCGTGCGGCGCATCGAGGCGAAGACGCGCGAGGCGGCGCGCCAGCGCCTGCGCGAAGATTCGCACGCCTTCGCCGATCTCGCGGCGCTGCTGCGCGCGCCGCCGGCGGAGGCCGCCGGACGGCTCGAGGCGTTGCTCGAAGAGAAGAAGAAGCTCGAGCGCGAGCTCGCCGAGGCGCGACGCAAGCTGGCGATGGGCGGCGGCGGGGCCGCCGGCGAGGGCCCGCGTGAGGTCGCCGGGGTGAAGTTCTACGCCCGCCAGGTCTCCGGGGTCGAGATGAAGGATCTGAAGTCGCTCGCCGACGAGGCCAAAGAGAGCGTCGGCTCGGGCGTGGTGGCGATCGTCGCGGCGAGCGAGGACGGCAAGGCGAGCCTGGTGGTCGCGGTGACCGCCGACCTGACCAGCCGCTTCAACGCCGTCGAGCTCGTGCGCCTTGGCTCGGCGGCGCTCGGCGGCAAGGGCGGCGGCGGCCGGCCCGACATGGCGCAGGCGGGCGGCCCCGACGGCGCCAAGGCGCCCGCGGCGCTCGCCGCGGTCGAGGCGGGCCTGCGCGCCCGCGCCGCGTGAGGGAGGAAGCAGCGGCGCGAAAGCGCCCGATGAGAGCCTCGCGCGATCCCGCCAGACCGCGGCGCGGTGGAAAAGCTTGGCGCGAGCGTCGCGCGCAAACTTAGACCGGGGCTCGGCTTAGCGCCGCCTGTTCAAGGCGGACGTGAAGTTCGCCGTTGACAGGCTCTCACGATCGGAAAAAGAGGCTCTCCAAGAGGTCGACGGCGCGCTGTGTCGACGCCGTCCGGCAAGCGGTTGAGCCCTGCGAACCCTGAATGGCTCAGCTTCGCTCGCAAGGACGACGAGGCTGCTTCAGAACGTCTTGCCTGGTCACACGCCCGCAAGGCGCACGTCGTCGGGGGTGGCGAAGCGCAGGAGCCGCGCCGACCCTGGCGCGACGTCGCGCCACGCCGGCGCGTCGAGTTCGAAAACGGCCAATGCTGCGGTGGGGAACTTGTTGGCCATGCGGGCGATGTCGCTCCGCCTGCCGCCGCCGACCAGCGCGTTGGCGAGGTCGGCGACGCCGGGGTTGTGGGCGACGATCATCACCGTGCCGGCGGCGTCGGGCAGCTCGCGCGTCACCGCCAGGACGGCGTGGGGCGAGGCGTCGTAGAGCGCCGGCTCGACGCGGGCGTTGACCGGCTGCGGCCACGCTTGGGCGACGATCGCCGCGGTCTCTCGCGCACGCTCCGCGCCCGAGTGGACCACGAGGTCGGGGATCAGGCCCTCCGCGGCGACCATCGCGGCGATCCGCGCCGCGTCGCGACGCCCGCGCTCGATCAGGCCGCGAGCATGGTCGTCGCGGCCCGTGGCCGGGACCGCCTTGGCGTGGCGCAGGAGAAGCAGGCGTCGCATGGCGCCACCTTAGAGGCAGGCCGCCGCGCCGCGCAAGCGGGCGTCGTCAAACCATCGCGCTCTTTACCGTCTCGATCAGCTGCTTGAGGGTGAAGGGCTTGGGCAGGAAGAGAAATTCCTGGCCCTCGGGCAGGTTGCGGGCGAACGCGTCGTCGGCGTAGCCGGAGACGAAGATCACCTTGACGTTCAGGCCGCGCCGGCGCAGCTCGACGAGCATGCTCGGGCCGTCCATCTCCGGCATGATCACGTCGGAGACGATCAGATCGATGGCGCCGCCCGCCTGCTCGGCGACGCGCAGCGCCTCCACGCCCGATCCCGCCTCGAGCACGGTGTAGCCGCGCGAGGCGAGCGCGCGGGAGGCGAAGGCGCGCACCGCCTCCTCGTCCTCGACCAGGAGGATGGCGCCGCGGCCGGTGAGGTCGGCGGCGGGCTTGGCCGCCTCCTGCTTCTTCGCCGGTTCCGGCGCCGCCTCGGGAATGTAGCGCGGCAGCAGGATGCGGAAGGTCGCGCCGTGCTCCGGCTCGCTCTCGCAGAAGACGAAGCCGCCGGTCTGCTTGACGATGCCGTAGACCATCGACAGGCCGAGGCCGGTGCCCTTGCCGACCTCCTTGGTGGTGAAGAAAGGCTCGAAGATCTTGTCGCGCACCTCGGGCGGAATGCCGTGACCGGTGTCTTCGACCTCGACCAGCACGTAGTCGGCGGCCGTCAGCGCCTTCTCGTTGAACGCCGCGCATTCCGCCGCGGCGACGTTGCGCGTGCGTAGCGTGATGCGGCCGCCGTCGCTCATCGCGTCGCGCGCGTTAACCACCAGGTTGACGATCACCTGCTCGAACTGGTTGAGGTCCGCCTTCACCAGCCACAAATCGCGCCCGTGCACGACGTCGAGCTCGATCGTCTCGCCGACCAGGCGGCGCATCAGCATCTGCAGCTCGGAGAGCACCTCGCCGAGCTGCAGGATCTGCGGGCGCAACGTCTGCCGGCGCGAGAAGGCGAGCAGTTGGCGCACCAGGCCGGCCGCGCGGTTGGCGTTCTGCTTGATCTGCATGATGTCCTGGAAGGACGGATCGGTCGCGCGGTGGTTGGCGAGCAGCAGGTCGGAATAGCCGATGATCGCGGTCAGGACGTTGTTGAAGTCGTGGGCGATGCCGCCGGCGAGCTGGCCGATCGCCTGCATCTTCTGGCTCTGGGCGAAGCTCTCCTGCAGCGTGCGCTGCTCGGTGGTGTCGAGGGCGAAGACGATCGCGCTGGCGCCTTCCTCGCCGCGCGGATCGGCGGCGGAGACGAAGAAGCGCGCCGAGCGCGGGGTCTCGCCCACCAGCGCCGCGTCGACTGGCGCGACGTCGCCCTTGCCCTGGCTCGCGGCGGCGATGGCTTCGCTGAGCGCGGCGCGATCACGCTCGATCAGGCCGCGATAGATCGAGGGGCGGCCGTCCTCGGCGGTCGCCTTCAGCGCCAAGGGCGCCAGCCGCGCGAAGGCGCCGTTGGCGCGCAGCACCACGCCTTCGGCGTCGACCAAGGCGATCGCCATCGGCGTAGAGTTGAAGAAGCGCGCTAGCTGGACTTCCGCCGCGCGCAGATCTTCGCCGAGATCCTCGCCCTTGTCCTCGCTTGGCGCGCGGTTGAGCGCCAGCGTGCGCGAAGGTCCCGGCAGGCCGGCGCTGGAGAAGGCGACGCGATGCAGCAGCCGTACGGGCAGGAACTGGCCCTGCCGGCGCTTGAGGTCGACGTCGAAGCGCTCCGTCGTCACTTCGCCGGGACGGCCGGAGACGACGCTGAGGAGAGCGGCGCCGTCGCCGGCGACGATGTCGGATAGCTTCAGCCGCCCCGCCGCGAATTGGGCGATGTCGTAGTCGAGCCAATTGGCCAGCGTGGCGTTGAGATAGGCGATCGAGCCGTCCGGCTCGGCGGAGAAGAAACCCGCCGGCGCGTGGTCGAGATAGTCGATGGCGTGCTGCAGATCCTGGAAGAAGCTCTCGTGACGCTCGCGCTCGCGGGTGATGTCGGAAATCGTCCACAACGTCGCGCCGTCCTTGGCGACGCCGTCGAGCGGGCGCACGCGGATGCGGTACCACGCCGCCTGGCCGTCGCCGGCGAGCGGCGGCGCCATGCGCACTTCCTCGCTGGCGCGCTTGCCCGCGCGCGCGGCCTGGGCGAGGCGGTAGACCGCCTCGGAGACTTCCGGCGCGCCGGTGAACAGCCGCTCCACCAGCTTGAGGTCGGCGGCGCCCTTGGCCCCCGACAGCAGGCGGTAGGCCTCGTTGGCGTAAATGATGCGCGAATGGGCGACAGTGACGATCAGCCCGTCGCTGTTGCCGTCGGCGATCGCCTTGGCGGTGTCGTGGCGGGCGGCGCGGCCGGCGAACTGAAGCTGGCCGAAGGCGTAGAGCAGGATGGCGAAGACGCCGAACACCGCCAGCGCGACGATGGCCCAGGAGACGGCCTTGACGCCGATCTCCCCCGGCAGCAGTAGAAACGCCGCCACCGCCGCGGTGAGGCAGACCGCGAGCAGCAGCAGGGCCGGGTTGGCGGCGCGTTCGGCGCGGTCGACGGCGGCGGGCGGCGACGCGCGGGTCATGGCGGGATCATCCTTCCTTACGGCGGCCTAAGGCGCTTCGTTCGGCTTTCTCTCGGCGCTAAAGGCGGCGTCCCGCCGGCGACGAGGCGATTTGGCTCGCCGCCGAGAGCCGCCGCCGAGCGTTCTCTTGCCTTTGCGGCGCCCTGCTGTCGATATTCCGATGTTTTCATGGTTCACGCGATTTGGTACCAACACTCGATCCCAAGTGAGTCGCATTGGGCCGCCCGGTCTGATAGTGACCTTTTTCACCGCCGTTGGCGACTGGGATTGGGGGCCGGGCAGGCGCGCGATCTTCAAGGTCTGGATAGCGCATGCAATCGATGAGTAACTTGTTGTCTCCGGACAATCGAGGGCTGCAGATCGCCGTGATCGCCGTCCTCGTCGTTGCGGCCGCGTTGTTCGTCGTCGTCGTCTATCGTCTTGCGTTCGGCCACCGCCTGAGAGTTCCTGGCAGCAGCCGGACGCGCCAGCCGAGGCTCGGCCTGGTCGACGCCTTTTCGCTGGACGGTCAGCGCCAGCTCGTTCTGGTGCGCCGCGACAACGTCGAGCACCTGATCATGATCGGCGGGCCGAACGACGTCGTGGTGGAGTCGCAGATCGTGCGCGCCGCCGCGCCGCCGCTGACGCGCGAGCGCGAGCGCGAGCGCGACGCCGCGGCGGTCAAGGCGCTGCCGATCGCCCCCGCCCGCCCGCTCGGTGGCGCGCCGGCGCCGGTCGAGCCGCCTCCGCCTCCGCCTCTGGCGCCCCTGGAGCCCGCGCCGCCGCCGCCGCCGCCGCTCCGCGCCGCCGCGCGCGTCGAGCCGCCGCTCGCCAAGCCGGCCGAGCGCGCCGCGCCGCCGTTGCGCCCACCGCCGCGCCCCGCCGCGCCCCCCGCGGCGGCGAAGGTCGAGGGCGCGGCGGCGAAGCTCGAACCGCCGCCGTTGCACGCTGAGCCGCCGCCGCCCCGGCCCGAGCCCGTCGCGCCCAAGCCCGAGGCGACGGCGCCCTTCAGGCCCGCCGCTGCGCCGCCGCGCCCCGCGGGAGTCGCCCGGCCGCCGTTGCCGCCGCCGATCGGCGTGGCTGCGCGCTCGCGCGCGACGCCCCACGCTCCGGCCGTCGCGCCCGAGCCGCCGCCCGCCGCCGCGTCGCCGCCGGGCGCGCCCGCCATCCCGCCTCCGGGCGCTCCCGCCATCCCGCCGCCGGGCGCGCCCGCCGTTGCGCCGCCGCGGCCCGAGCCCGGCGCTCCGCCGGTCGCCGCCGACCCCTTCGCCGATCTCGAATCGCTCGAAGCGGAGATGGCGCGGCTGCTCGGACGCGACAGCTAGGGCGTCTTGCGATGCCGTCGCCGCGCCGGGGTCTCGGCCTTGGCGGAGAGAGGGATTGCGCTTCGCCGCCGGCCGACCTGCCGCGCCGTCGAGGGCCGCCTCTGCTTGCAAGCGAGGCCAGACGAGGGCGCGACGTCAAAGTTACGCGACCGCGGGGCGCTCAAGAGCGTTCTGCGCGTCGTCGGGATTCGAGCGAGCCCTTCGGCCGGCCGGGCTGCGCGCGTCCGCCTGCTCCCGCGAGGCGCGAGAAGGCCGCGGCGCGATCGAGCTTAGGCGCCGCGCGGCGTCCACATCGCCGCGCAGCCGTTGCGCCGCTACTCGTCGCGATAGATCTTCTCGCGCCGCTCGTGTCGCTCCTGCGCCTCGACCGACAGCGTCGCGATCGGCCGCGCGTCGAGCCGGCGCAGCGTGATCGGCTCGCCTGTTTCGATGCAGAAGCCATAGGTGCCGTCGTCGATGCGCGCCAGCGCCGCCTCGATCTTGGCGATCAGCTTGCGTTGGCGATCGCGCGCGCGCAGCTCGATCGCGCGATCGGTCTCCGAGGAGGCGCGATCGGCGATGTCAGGATGGTTCTCGCTCTCATTCTGCAACGCGGCGAGAGTCTCCTTGCTCTCGGCAAGAATCGACTCGCGCCAGCTTATCAGTTTGCGCCGGAAGTACTCCTTCTGGCGATCGTTCATGAACGGCTCGCTTTCCGATGGCCTGTAGCCGTCCTCGATCACGCCGACCATGCCCATGTTTTGTGGTTCCCGTTCAACCCGGCGCCCTTATAGCGGTGTCGGCGCAACGGAACAATGACCACGAAACGGCCCGCCAAAGCGCCCGAATTTGAGCCTCCGCATTGTCGAATCCTTCGTCGACGGCCTATGAAATAAGCAGAAGCCGCCGCGCGCCGGCGGCCACAAAGCAGGGGGAAACCATGTTCCGTCGGATCCTCGTCGCCGTTGATCTCGCCGACCCCGCGCCGAGCCCGAAAGGGCTGGAGCAGGGGGTCGAGCTGGCGGTCCAGAGCGGCGGCGATCTGCGCCTCGTCAACGTGCAGCCGTTGCTGCCGGCGACCTTCATGGAATACGTGCCCGCCGATTTCGACGAGGAGCAGGAGAAACGCGCCCAGGCCACGCTCGACGAGATCGTCGCCAAGCTGCCGTTGCCCAAGTCGCGCGTCTCCGCCGTCGTGCTCTCCGGCGGCGTCTATCACGAGCTCTTGCGCGACGCGGCGGGCTGGCGCGCCGACCTCATCGTCGTCGGCTCGCACCGGCCGGTGATGGCCGACTACCTGCTCGGCTCCAACGCGCGCACCATCGTGCGCCACGCGCAATGCTCGGTGCTGGTGGTGCGCCTGTGATCGACGCGGACCGGCCGGCCGTGATCGCCTGACGCGCTTCGCCCCGTCGCCACCAACGCGGGCGGCCTCTGGAAAGCCGACGCCCGCCGCGCGATAGTGGCCTCGCCGCGCCCTCGCCGCCCCGGGCGTCGAAGCGGCGCGCCAAGGGAGCGGTCCATGTCCGTCGCCGTCGAACGCCGCGCCTTCGCGCTGCCGCGCTCCGCCGAGCCCGACCTCGAAATCTTCGTCGTCGGCGACATCCACGGGAGGAGCGACCTGCTCGACGCGCTGCTCGACGAGGCGGCGCGAGAACCGCGCCGCGCGCCGCGCCGGGCGATGGTCTTCCTCGGCGACCTGACCGACCGCGGCCACGACAGCCTCGGCGCGATCGCGCTGGCCATCGACGCCGGAGAGCGCGTCGGCGCCGACGAAAGCGTCAACCTGATGGGCAACCACGAGGCGATGATGCGGCTCGCGCTCGATCCGGCGACGCCCGCGGCCGACGCGGTCGAGGCGTTCGAATTGTGGCTGCTCAACGGCGGCGGCCGCGTCGCCGAGTCGCTGGCGTCCTTCGTCGAGCCGCCGGCGACGGTCGGCGCCTTTCTCGCCGCGCTGCGCGAGGGGCTGCCAGAGCGCGTTTGGCCCTGGCTCGCCTCCTTGCGCTCGCACTGGCGTTCGGGCCGGATCCTGTTCGTTCACGCCGGCGTCAATCCGAGCTTGGATCTCGAGACGTTTCTCGCCGCGCCATGGAACGCGCCGCTCGCCAGCCTCGACGAGGACCGCCACTGGGCGTGGGTGCGCTGGCCTTTCATCGACGGCGCGCCGGGGCCGGAGGGCTGGAGCGGCTATTTCGTCGTCCACGGCCACACGCCGAAGGACGCGAAGGACCACGCCTCGCACGTCGAGCAGATCGCCAACTTCCGCCTCAACCTCGACGCCGGCTCCGGCCTGACCGGCGTCGCCGAGATGGCGATCATCCGCGGCGACCAGGCCGAGGTCGTCGCGACGCGCGGGCCGACCAACCGCGAGCTGTGGGGCTGAGGGGTGGGGCGCGCGGCTCTGCGCCGGGGCTTGACGCCGGCCTGCGGTTCGGGCGTCTAGGCGACGGCGGAGCGACGCCTTGGACGCGTCCCAGTCCAAAGGAGCGCCCATGGCGTCGCTGATCGTGCTGTTTCTGGCCTCCGTGTGGGCGGGCGCGCAGAACGCGCTCGCCGGCGGCGGCTCGTTCATCACCCTGCCGTCGCTGATGCTCACCGGCATGGACGCGCGCGCCGCCAACATCACCTCGACCATCGCGCTCTTTCCCGCCCAGATCGTCACCGGCTTCACGGGGCGCGCCGGCGCCGAAGGGACGGCGGGCCTGTCGATGCGCGCGCTGTTCGTCATCAGCCTGATCGGCGGCGGCGTCGGCGGCGCGATCTTGCTGGCGACGCCGCCGACCTTCTTCGCCCGGCTCGTTCCCTGGTTGGTGCTGTTCGCCACCCTGCTGTTCGCCTGGGGTAGCTTCTTTCAGAAACCGCTCGAATCGGGGGAAGCGCGCCTGCCGCCGTGGGGCGGCGCCGTCGCGCAGTTCTTCATCGCTATCTACGGCGGCTATTTCGGCGGCGGCATCGGGCTCTTGATGCTGGCGGCGTTGACCATGTCGGGCCTCGCGGTGCGCGCCGCGGGGGCGACCAAGAACATCCTCGCCGGCGTGATCAACGCCTCCGCGGTGGCGCTGTTCGTCTTTTCGCCCGACGCGCATTGGCTGCAGGTCGCGATCACCGCCGTCGGCGCCTCGCTGGGCGGCTGGGCGGGAGCGCTGGCGCTGCAGCGGATCAACGAGAAGGCGCTACGCGTGGCGGTGATCGTCATCGGCGCGGCGCTGACCGTCGGGCTGTTCGTCAAGTCGCCGTGAGCGTGGGGCGGGCGGGGGAACGGCCTGCGTCTCGGCGCCAGTCGTCGACGGCGAGGGGCGCCGGGGCGGCGTTGCGCCGCGCAGGGCGCCGCATTATCGTCACCGTCGCATGAGATGCGCTCGGGGCGATCCGATCCGCGAGGGAATCGCCGAGTGACGGAGCACGCCGATGGCCGCCGAGGCGACGCCTCGATCTTATGATTTGACGCTGCGCACGCTCCACTGGCTGATGGCGGCGCTGGTGCTTCTCGCGATCGCGCTCGGCGCGGCGGCGGCGCTGCTGCCGGCGGGCGTCGGCGCGCGCCCGGCGCTGTTGTTCGTCCACAAGTCGCTCGGCATGACGGCGCTGGTGCTCGTCGTTCTGCGGGTCGGTTGTCGCCTCGCCGTCGGCGCGCCGCCCTACGGCGATACGCTGGGGGCGCTGATGCAGGCCGCCGCGCGCGGCGAGCAGGCGGCCCTCTACGCGCTGATGGCGGCGCTGCCGGTCACCGGCTACGTGACGTCGACGGCGGGGGGCCACGAGGTGAGCTGGTTCGGCCTGTTCGCCTGGCCGGCGGTCGTCGCGCCGGACAAGGCGCTGGCGAGCCGCGCCGCGGAGGCGCACCTCGTCCTCGCCTGGGCGGTCGGCGCGCTGGTCGCGCTGCATCTCGCGGCGGCGGCTTGGCACTACTGGGTCAAACGCGACGACATTTTCGCGCGCATGTGGCCGAGCGCCGCCCGGACGGGCGGCGGGCGCGGCTGAGGAGCGCGCCCGGCTTAGGCGCCCCGTTCGCCGCCGTCGGCGCGGCGGACGTGCTACAATACGAGACGTTTCAACGCGGGGAGGCCGCGATGGCGCAAGGTTCCACGGCCCGGGTGGTCGGGCTCGGACAAAAAGATCCGCTGTTCGCGCGCATCTGCGCGGAGGCGGAGCAGAGCGCGGCCGTCGATCCGGCGCTCGCCGCGTTCCTGATGACGGCGATCCTCAATCACGAGACGCTGGAGAGCGCGGTCGTCCATCGCGTCGCCGAACGGCTCGACCATCCCGACGTTCCGGCCGCGCTGATCCGCCAGACCTATGAGGACGTCGTTGGGCGCGACCCGTCGATCGCCGAGGCGTTCCGCGCCGACATCCTCGCGGTCGTGGACCGCGACCCCGCCTGCCAGAGGGTGCTGGAGCCGCTGCTCTATTTCAAGGGCTTCCACGCTTTGCAGACGCACCGGCTGGCCCACGCGCTGTTGCGCGCCGGGCGGCGGGATTTCGCGCTCTATCTGCAAAGCCGCTCCTCGGCGGTGTTCGCGACCGACATCAACCCGGCGGCGCGCGTCGGCAAGGGCGTGTTCCTCGATCACGCCACCGGCTTGGTGATCGGCGAGACCGCGGTGGTCGAGGACGACGTGTCGATCCTGCAGGACGTGACGCTCGGCGGCACCGGCAAGGA
>CAZKHF010000074.1:0-11299 GCA_964552445.1 uncultured Bradyrhizobium sp.
CCAAGGCGCGGCCCGGCTACGGCTTCGTCATGGAGGAGGGCGGGCGCGTCGAGGGTTCGGACAAGAGCCACACTTGGCACATCGACCCGCTCGACGCGACCACCAACTTCCTTCACGCCATCCCGATCTTCGCCATCTCGATCGCCCTCGAGCGCGAGGGGCAGATTATCGCCGGCGTGGTCTACAACCCCGCCGACGACGAGATCTACGTCGCCGAGAAGGGGCAGGGGGCGTTCGGGGGCGCGCGCCGGCTGCGGGTGGCGGGGCGCCAGGACCCGTCGCAGGCGCTGTTCGGCTGCGGCGTGCCGCATCTCGGCAAGCCGGCCGAGCACCCGCTGTTCCAGGCCGAGCTCGCCAAGGCGATGACTCGGGTGGTCAACGTCCGCCGCCTCGGCTGCGCCTCGATCGACCTCGCCTATGTCGCGGCCGGAAAGTTCGACGCCTTCTGGGAGCGCGGCCTCCACTCGTGGGACATCGCCGCCGGCGCGCTGCTGGTTCGCGAGGCGGGCGGCTTCGTTTCCGACGCCGACGGCGCGCCGGATTTCCTCAAGACCGGCTCGATCTGCGCCGGCAACGAGACGATGTGGCGCGAGCTGCTCGCGCTGCTGCGCTCGGCGCGCTGAGCGCCCTCGCGGCCGAAGCGAACGACAATTCGTTTCGACGCCGGCGCGAGGCGAGGCGGGTCGCGCTCGTCGTCGCCGCGCTTCGACTTGCCGACGATCGGCGCTAGAGTGCGCGGCCGCGTCGAATTTAGGGAGGTCGCCGCCTTGCCTTTCGCCCGCTATCCGAGCTTGCGCGACCGCGTCGTCTTCATCACCGGCGGCGGCTCGGGCATCGGCGCGGCGATGGTGGAGGCGTTCGTCGGCCAGGGCGCGAGCGTCGCCTTCGTCGACATCGACCGCGAAGCGTCGCTGGCGGTGGTCGAGCGGCTCGCCGCCGGGCCGCAGCCGCCGCTGTTCCTTGAATGCGACCTGACCAACCTCGCCGCACTGGAGACGGCGATGGAGGAAGTCAGGCAGCGCCTGGGGCCGATCGCGGCCCTGATCAACAACGCCGCCAACGACGCGCGCCAGGACGCCGACGAGATCACCGAGGCGGACTGGGACGCCGCCATGGCGGTCAACCTCAAACACCAGTTCTTCGCGGCGCAGATCGCGCGCCGGTCGATGCGCGAGCGCGGCGGCGGCTCGATCGTCAATCTCTCGTCGACGGCGTGGATGAACGGCTATGCGCGCCTAGCCGCCTACTCGATCGCCAAGGCGGCGGTGGTCGGCATGACCCACGCCCTGGCGCGGGAATTCGGCCCCGACAACATTCGCGTCAACGCCGTCGCGCCGGGCACGGTGTTCACCGAGCGCCAGCGTCGTTTGTGGTTCCCCAAAGCCCAGGACGTGACGAACATCGTCGCTCGCCAGTCCCTGTCGTTCGCTTTGCAGGCCGAGGACGTCGCGCGCGTCGCGCTGTTCCTCGCCGCCGACGACAGCCGGGCGATCACCAAGCAATGCCTGATCGTCGACGCCGGGGAGCGCTGAGGCGGCGCTCCCGATTGAGGGGCGCTTGAACCGGTCCGCGCCGCGCCCCATCTTTCCGCGCGAGCGGCCCCGTCAGAGGGCCCGTCTGTGGAGGATCAAGATGAACGTCGCGAGCATCTTACGGGAAAAGGGCAGGGACGTCCTCGTCACTCAGCCGGATCGCAGCCTCAAGGAGGCGGCCGCGCAGCTCGCGGCCCGCGGCGTCGGCGCGGTGGTGGTCTCGGACGCGGCGATGAACGTGCTCGGCATCCTGTCCGAACGCGACATCGTCCGGGCGATCGGCGGGCGCGGCGCGAGCGCGCTCGACGACCCGGTGTCGCGGCACATGACTCGCGAGGTCACGACCGTCGCTGAAGAGGCGACGATCGAGGACGCGATGGCGATGATGACCGAGGGCCGGTTTCGTCACCTGCCGGTGATCGAGAGCGGCCGGCTGGTCGGCATCGTCTCGATCGGCGACGTCGTCAAGCGGCACGTCGAGGCGATCGACGGCGAACGGCGGGTGCTGCGCGACTATATCGCCAGCGCTTGAGCGTTTCGCGGCGGCGAGCAGGAGAAGCCGACGCCGCTCGCCGACCGGCGGCGCGCGTGTCCGACGTTGCGGGCGACGCCAAGCAATTCGGGGTTCTTGGAGCGTGGGCGCTTTCGCGGTCAGGGTCGCTACGCTGGTCGCGATGACGAAGGTCGGGCTACGCGGGTCCGCTCGCCGGGACGCGCTCGCTTTCGGCGACGAAGCCCAGCGCGACGCCTTCGCCGGTCTTCTCGACGCGGCGGTAGAAGCAGCTCCGCCGGCCGGTGTGGCAGGCGCCGCCGTCGCCGCCGACCGCGACGCGGGCGACCAGCGCGTCCTGGTCGCAGTCGACTCGCAGCTCGACCACCGTCTGAATCTGCCCGGAGGTCTCGCCTTTCAACCACAGCTTGCGCCGCGAGCGCGACCAGTAGTGCATCAGGCCGGTCGTCAGCGTCTTGTCGAGCGCCTCGGCGTTCATGTGCGCGACCATCAGCACTTCGCCGCTGGTCGCGTCGACCGTGACGCAGGTCACGAGCCCGTCGGCGGAGAAACGCGGCAGGAACGCCCGGCCTTCCTCGCGGTCGATTGTCGCGTCGGGGGCGGGCATCGCCTTAGCGCGCGTTGCGCAGCAGGGTGAGGAAGCGGACCTGCTCCTCCGGCTGGGTGCGGAACACGCCGGAGAAGTGCGTCGTCACGGTCGAGACGCCGTGCTTCTTCACCCCCCGCATCGACATGCAGGTATGCTCGGCCTCGATCATCACCGCGACGCCGCGCGTCTCGAGGGCGGCGTCGATGGCGTCGACGATCTGCGCCGACATCGCCTCCTGGGTCTGCAGGCGGCGGGCGAAGATGTCGACGATGCGCGCGAGCTTCGACAGGCCGACCACGCCGCGGCGCGGATAGTAGCCGATTTGCGCCTTGCCGAAGAACGGCAGGATGTGGTGCTCGCAGTGCGAGACGAACGGAATGTCGCGCACCAGCACCAGACCTTCGTAGCCGGAGACCTCCTTGAAGACGCGCGTCAGCGTCTGCTGCGCGTCCTCGCGATAGCCGGAGAACAGCTCCTCGTAGGCCCGGACGACGCGCCTCGGCGTGTCGCGCAGGCCCTCGCGGGCGGGGTCGTCGCCGGCCCAGGCGATGAGCGTGCGAACCGCCGCCTCGGCCTCGCTGCGGCTCGGTCTGGCGGGAAGGGGGCGGACCCGGGGCTCGCGCGAAATGACGTCGTCCATGTCGCCCTCATAGCAGTTCGCCGGCGCGGAGGCCACCGCCGCGGCGCTCCACTTCGTTCGTTTCGCGTCCTATATAGGAGCGGCGGGCGCTTCCGCCAGCCGACGCACGGCCGTCATGTCGAACGACGTTTACGAAACGATCTACAACAACCGCGTCTTGGAGCTCGCCGCCGACATCCCTCGGCTCGGCCGGCTCGCCCATCCCGACGCCACCGCGACCGCGCATTCGCGGCTGTGCGGCTCGACCGTCACCGTCGACCTCAGCCTCAGCGACGGCCGGGTCAGCGATTTCGCCCACGACG
This sequence comes from uncultured Bradyrhizobium sp., assembly GCA_964552445.1. Classification (GTDB taxonomy): domain Bacteria; phylum Pseudomonadota; class Alphaproteobacteria; order Rhizobiales; family Beijerinckiaceae; genus Roseiarcus. The sequence goes on from CAZKHF010000074.1 coordinate 3,575, forward strand.
TGCGCGCCTGCGCGCTCGGGCAGGCGTCGTCCTCGCTGATGGCGCGCCACATCATCGGCGCGACGCCGGCCGAGCTCGTCGCCTTGCGCGAGACGATGGTGCGCATGCTGAAGGCGAACGGGCCGCCGCCCGCCGGCAAATGGGCGGAATTGGCGGTTCTCGAGCCGGTGCGCGACTACAAGGCCCGCCACGCCTCGACGCTTCTGACCTTCGACGCGGTGGTCCAGGCGCTGGAAATCTGCGCGGCCGGGCGGGCCGCCGCCGCGCCGGCGGAGGCGCCGGCGCCGTGAGCCCGATCGCCCTCGCGCCGCGCCGCGCCGCGCAGGCCCTGATCCGCTTCTATCAGCTGACGCTGTCGGCGCTCATCGGCCGCCAATGCCGCTACTTGCCGACCTGCTCGGCCTACGCCGACGAGGCGATCCGTCGCCACGGGCTGTGGGCGGGGGGCTGGATGGCCGCCGCGCGGATCTGCCGCTGCCATCCCTGGGGCGGCTCGGGCTACGATCCGCCGCCCGAGGCGCCGCCGCCCGGCGCGTCCGCGCTGGCGCCGTGGCGCTACGGGCGCTGGCGCTTCCCTTGCGATTGAACGTCAGAGGTCTGGTTTTCATCGCGCGTTAACCACGACATGATCTTCTCACGACGGAACTTTCTCCCGCTTGGTGAGCCCCGATGACCTCGCGCGTCCTCGTCCTGTCGCTGCTGTTCGCCTTCGCCGCGCCCGCCGTCGCCCTCGGCGAAGAGGTGCGGATCATCGGCGACAGCATTGGCGAGGGGCTGCACCTCGCTTCGGGCTATCCGTCGCCGGCGAACCGCTTCAACGTCGCGATCTACACCCCTAAGATCTTTGAACAAATCAGGGAGATGCCGCGCGGCGCGAACGTGGTGATGAGCCTCGGCACCAACGATGCGGTGGCCGGCATGGTCGACGCGTCGCCACGCGTCGCCGAGATCGCCGCGGCCGCCCGCGACCAGGGCGTCAAGCTGACGTGGCTCGGGCCGCCCTGCGTGCTCAAGCCTTGGGAGGCCCATTCGCAGAGGCTCGACCAAGTGATCGCCGCCGCGCTGGCGGGGACCTCGGTCGCCTACGTTTCGGCCCAAGGGACGGACGTCTGCGCGCCTTCGCTGCACGCTCCCGACGGCGTCCATTTTACCATGGCGGGCTATCGGCTGTTGTGGCAGAAGGCGGCGACGGTCGCGGGCATCCCGGTCGTCGTCGCCGCGGCGAGCGAGCACCGGACCGTCGTTCACAACCACACAAAAAGACCGCCGGTTAGGACGCACGCCAAGAAGCCGCCGCCGCATCCCCGGCCGCCGGCGACGCCGAAGACGCCCGCGCCGAGTTGAGGGCAACGCGTGTAGCGGAAGGCGATCGACGGATGTTGGGGAAGACGCGGACTGTTGTGGCGGCGTTGAGCGTCGCCTTTGCGTTCATTTCGCTCGCCGGCGCCGACGCGCCGGCCGCGCGGGCGGGCGAAACGCCGACGCGGGTCGCCTTCGTCGGCGATTCGATGGCCGACGGCTTATGGGGGGCGATGTTCCGCCGCCTTGGAAAAGACAAATGTTTGGCCGAGAAAATCAAGTTGATGCGCAACGCCAAGAACGGAACTGGCTTGACGCGCCTCGACCAGTATAATTGGGTGGAAGAGGTGTCGACGCTGGCGACCGATCCGGGCGTCGATTTGTTCGTGGCTTCATTCGGCGTCAACGATCGCCAGCCGATCGTCGACGCCGCCAAGACACGCACCGAATACGGGGGGGCCGCGTTTGACGCCCGTTACGAAGGATTGGTCGAGGACGTCGTGCGCAGCGCGCTTTCGCACGGCTCGTCGATTGTGGTGATGGGGCTGCCGGTGATGCTCGACCCCGCCGCCAACGCCGACGCGACCGCCAAGAACAAGCTGTTCGCCGACGCGGTGGCGCAGGTCGCTTCTCCGCGCGCCGTCTACGTGCCGCCCTGGCGCTCGCAGCCGGGCGTCGACGAGTACAAGCCCTTCCTGCCCAACGCCAACGACGCCATGGTGCAGGTGCGGGCGCCCGACGGCGTCCATTTCACCGGCGTCGGCTATGACCTGGTGATGGACGTCCTCTATCCTTTCATCATCGCCAGCCTGAAAGAACGGGGCCGCGACGTCGTCAGCGAGTGTGAGACGATGGGAGAGAGGTGACGCGATTGCACGACACGTCGGCGCTGCTCGGGTGGGCGATGGCCCTGCTGGTCGGCGCGGTGGGCGCGAGCTTCACCGCGAACGACGGCGCGGTCGGCGTCGCCGGCGACCCTGCCGTCGCGCGCTCCCTCGAGGCGGCGAGCCGGCTGGCGTTGCCGGCGAAGCTCGAGACCGTCGCGCTCGCTCGTTCCGACCCGCGTCTGGCGGCCGTGTGGCTTCCGTCTGAGCCGTCCGACCCGGCTGCGGCCTCCCCGCGGGCCGAGGAGACTCCGCCGGCGAACCCGGCGGCGAACATGCTGCGGGTGGCGATGCTCTCCAAGCCGGCGATCGACCGATCGCCGCTGAGCCGCGTGCGCGGGCAGGGGGCGCTGTCGGCGCTCGAGGCGGCGGCCTTGCCCGCGCGCCCCCGCCAGGGCGGCGAAGTCACCGCCTACGGGGAGATCGGGGCCGACGTCTTCGGCGGCCGCCGCCTGACCGTCCTCCAGCTTGGCGACAGCCACACCGCCGCCGACTTCTTTAGCGGGCGGGTGCGCCAACGCTTGCAGGAGGCGTTCGGCGCCGGCGGGCTGGCCTATCTCGCGCCGGGCAAGCCGCACCTCGGCGTGCGCTCGGCGCTGTTCGAAAGCGCCGCCAGCGACGGCTGGAGCTACGAGTCGGTGCAGCAGTCCGACGCCAAGCGCCGCTTCTATCTCTCCGGCTACAACGCCGTGGCGCGCCGCGCCGGCGCCGAGATCTCGCTCAAGGCGCGCGACGGCGTTTCCTACGACCGGGCGGAGGTCGCCTTCCTCAAGCAGCCGGGCGGCGGCCGCGCCGAGGTGCTGGTCGACGGCGCGCCCGACGGCGAGATCAACCTCGACGGCGCCGCCGACGAGCGCGCGACGGTCGACGTCGAGGCGGGGGCGGGCAAGGGAGAGGGCTTCCACGACATCGCCGTGCGCGCGCTCTCCGACGCGCCGGTGACGGTCACCGGCGTTCAGGTCGATCGCGACGGCGACGGCGTCTCCTACGTCAGCCTGGGCTTCCCCGGCGCGACGGCGCAGGTCCTGCAACGGCTTGCCGCCGACAACCTCGCCGGCGACATGCGCCGCATCGCGCCCGACGTGATCGTGCTCGCCTTCGGCACCAACGAGGGCTTCGACGACGCGCTCGACGTCGCCGCCTACGCCGCGCAATACGAGCAGATCGTGCGCAAGATCCAGGCGCTGCGGCCGACCGCGCGGATCGTCATCGTCGGCCCGCCCGACGGCGCGCGCGCCAAAGCCGGCGTCGCCGAAGGCGCGGCCCCGTGCCGTCTGCCGACCCCGCCCAAGCTGGCGCAGGTGCGCGAGGCGCAACGCCACGCCGCGCAACGGCTTGGCGTCGATTTCTGGGATTGGTCCTCGGCGATGCCGAGCCCCTGCGGCGCGCAGACCTGGGCCGCCGCCGACCCGCCGCTGATGGCGCGCGACTACGTGCACATGACCGTGGAAGGCTATAAGAGAAGCGCCGATCGCTTCGCCGATTTCCTCATCCCCCTGATCGACGGCCGGCGGACTGGCGCCCATGTTGTTTCCAACAATTGATTTCGGGCTCTTCTTCGCGTTCTCGTTCGCGCTGGTGTGGAGCCTCAACGCCTACAACACGCTCAAGAAGATCGTGCTGCTGGCGCTCAGCCTCGCCTTCTACGCCTCGTGGAACTGGCGGTTCGTGCTGCTGCTGTTGGCGAGCGGCGCGATCTCCTATTGCATCGGCCTCTACGTCGACGCCGCGGGGAAGCGCCCTTTTCGTCGCCTCGCCCTCGCGCTGGGCGTCGCCCTCGATCTCGCCATCCTCTGCTATTTCAAATACCTCAACTTCTTCATCGCCCAGTTCCTGACCCTCGCCTACGCGCTCGGCTTCCACCCCTCCCTCGCCTTCGTCAACGTGACGCTGCCGGTGGCGATCTCATTCCTCACCTTCCACGCCATTTCCTACATCGTCGACGTCCATCGCGGCCGCCTGGCGGCGTCGCGCTCGCCGCTCGACATCTTGCTCTACATCAGCTTCTTCCCCCATCTGGTGGCGGGGCCGATCGTGCGCGCCCACGTGTTCCTGCCCCAGCTCGCCGAGCCGCCGCGCGCCGGCGACTTCCCGCTCGGCGAAAACATGCTGCTGATCCTCGGCGGCCTGTTCAAGAAGATGGTGATCGCCAACTATCTCGCGGTGCGCTTCGTCGATCCGGTCTTCACCGATCCGTCGCAGTTCTCGCGCTTCGATCTGATCATGGCGGTCTACGCCTACGCGATCCAGATCTACGCCGACTTCTCCGCCTACACCGACATCGCCATCGGCGTCGCGGCGCTGCTCGGCTACCGCTTTCCGCAGAACTTCAACCAGCCCTACCGCGCGCTGGGCATCGGCGACTTCTGGCGGCGTTGGCACATGACGCTGTCGGCGTGGCTGCGCGACTACCTCTACATCCCGCTCGGCGGCAATCGTCACGGCGCGCTGATGACCGCGCGCAACCTGATGATCACCATGCTGCTCGGCGGCCTGTGGCACGGCGCCAACTGGACCTTCCTCATCTGGGGGGCGATGCACGGCGCCATGCTGGTGGTCGATCACGCCTATCGCAAGAGCGCGCTCTATGAGCGCTGGGGCAAGGGGCGGCTCGCTGCGACGATCGACTGGGCGATCACCTTCCACTTCGTCTGCTTCGCCTGGCTGTTCTTCCGCTCGCCGTCGCTGGACGCGGCGCTGCAGTATGTCGCCGGCATATGGAGCGACAACGGCGCGCCGAACACCATGCCGACGATCGTGCTGCCGCTGATCGCCTGCGGCGCGCTGACCCAGATCGCGCCGTCCTGGCTGCGCGGCGCGATCGGCGCCGCGCTCGACGAGCGCGGCCTGCTGGCGCAGGCCGCCGCGGGCTTCGCGCTGTTCTATTTCATCGTCGTCATGGCGCCGTCCGCCGCGGCGCCGTTCATCTATTTCCAGTTCTGAAGGAGCGCGCGTTGACCCCCGATCGGCCGCCAGCGCCGCAACCGGCCGCCAGCCCCTGGCGGTGGGCGCGCGCGCTCTACGCGGTGTTCGCGCTGATCGTGTTCTGCTTCCCCGGCGGGATGGTCGACTGGCTCGACGAGCGCAACGCCTCGGGCTGGCTCTCCGCGCCGCTCGCCGTCGCGCGCGCGATCGACGCGGCCTCGGCGGCGGTGGGGACCAAGGCGGTCGGCGAAGCGCTGCGCGGCCGCTTCGCCGCCTGGGTCGAGGATTCCGGCGGCTGAGCCGTTTAGGGCATCTTTCCGTTTGCTGGAATCGAGAGACGCGCCCTCATCCCGGCGCTTCGCGGCGCCTCCGCCTCCTCTCTCGCTTGCGCTATCGAATGCGCACAAGTCCGCGCAGTGGGCGGGGGCCACGTCGATGCGACGCTGTCAACCGGCTTCGCCGGTCCTTCGCTCCGCTCCGGCCGCTTCGCGGCGCCAGCGTCGCATCGACGTGGCGATGGCTCGCCAAGGCCTTCGACGGACGAATCCGGCCCGATCGGGCCGGATTCGTCCGTCGAAGGCCTTGGTTGCGAAAGGCCTGAACCGCGCGGACGCGTCAATGGCGGCCGAAGGCCGCCCGCGGAGCGGGCGCGAAGCGCCATTGATGCCGAGCACGGTTCAGGCATCCGGCACGCCCGTCGAGTCGAGATGTGTGAATACGCTGGCCCGCTTGCGGGAGAGGGTTGGGGTGAGGGCGCGGTTCAACCCAAACGCCGCGCTTCACCCGCGCGAGGCCAGCGAGCGGGCGAGCAGCGTCACGCTGCCCGGATTCTCGCCGACGCGGCGGATGGCGTAGGGCCACCAATCGCGGCCGAACGGCAGGTAAAGCCGCACGCGGCGGCCGACGGCGGCGTGGGCGGCGGCGAGCTCGCCGCGCACGCCGAGCAGCATCTCGATCTCCCACTGGTCGTCGGACCAGCCGTTCGCCGCCGCGCGCTCGATCGCATAGAGCTGCAGCGCGTCGTCGTGGGTGGCGATCGACGGGTAGAAGCCGCGCTCGCGCGCGCGCCGCGACAGCATCAGGTCGATCAGGCGGCGCGAGTTCGCCTTGATCTCGGCGCGCCCGGTGAAGCTCTCCGCCGCGCCGGCGACGAAGGCGCCCTTGACCAGCCGCGCGCGCCCGCCGCGCTCGATCTGGCGCTCTAGATCGGCTTCGGTGCGGCGCAGGTAGGCCTGCAGCGTCAGCGCGACCGGCAGGCCGGCGTCGCGAAGGGCGTCGTGCAACGCGATGGTCGGATCGACGAACGACAGATCCTCCATGTCGAGCATCATCGCCCGGAGGCGCGATGGCAAGTCGGGCGCCGCGGCGATCGCCTCGGCGACCGCGAAGGCGTTGCGGCGGGCGAGCGCGGGATCGAACACCTGGCCGATCTGGGTCGGGTCGACGGAGAGATGCACGTCGAGCGCGGAGGCCGCGAGCCGCTCGACGATCGCCGACTGCTGGGCGACCGTTTCGGCGACGGTGGCGGCGTCGGCGACGTACTCGCCGAGCGCGTAGAGCGAGCCGCGGATGGCGCGCTCGCGCTTGAGCGACTCTGCGCGGGCGAGCGCCGCGTCGGGTCCCTCGCCGGCGGTGTAGCGGCGCGCCAGCGCCGCGCCGAGGCGCGAGCCCTGAATGGCGCGCTTCAGCCCCTGCTGACGGGCCAGCGCGATCATTGTGGTCTGCCAGGCGCGTCTGAGCATGGTTCGCTCCGCGAAAGAGGTCGGCTCGCGCAGCTACGGCCGCCGCGCCGGCGCGGTCAACGCCGAGGCGGCGGCTGCGACGACGTGTCCGCGGCGGCGAGGGCGCTTCTGCGCTTCGCCGGCGCCGCCCTCACCCCAACCCTCTCCCGCAAGCGGGAGAGGGGGCGGAGGCGGCGTCGCGAACCCCTTCTCCCGCTTGCGGGAGAAGGTGGCGCGAAGCGCCGGATGAGGGTCGGCGCCTCGATTTCCTCCCATCGCGCCGCGCTCTGAAGACCGGATCGGCCGACGGCTTCGGCGCGCCGCCGCGCGTACTGGCGGCGAGCGCCTCAAACCCGCGGCGGCAGGTCCGGCGAAGCGGCGGCGGCGAGGGGGCGCTCGAAGCTTCGATGGCGGCGCACGCTCCGACTCTGTTCCGCAAAGCGGGCAGGGCCACGTCGATGCAACGCTGTCAACCGGCTTCGCCGGTCCTCCGCTCCGCTTCGGCCGCTCCGCGGTGACAGCGACGCATCGACGCGGCTTTTGGTTCCTGTGAGCTTTGCTGAGCGAACCGGCCCTTTGGGCCGGTGGGCTCAGCAAAGCTCACAGGAGCCGAACGCCTGAGCCGCGCGCAGGAGTCAATGGCGGCCGAAGGCCGCCCGCGCAGCGGGCGCGAAGCGCCATTGACGCCGAGCCCGGTTCAGGCATTCGCCGGACCCGTCGAATCGAGATGTGTGAATTCGATAGCCCGGCTCGCGCGGGGAGAAGGGATACGCGCGGCGCCGCTCGCATTCGCGGCGAACGCGTCAAACCCGCGGCGGCAGGTCGGCGAAGCGGCGGCGGGCGGCGGCGACGTCCTCCAGCTCGGCCAGCTCTTCGTCGCGCCGGTGGTAGCCGCA
>CAZKHF010000075.1:0-11184 GCA_964552445.1 uncultured Bradyrhizobium sp.
ACATGCCGTACTGCCTCAGCTCGCCGATGGCGCGGAAATAGGCGGCGCCGAGAAAGGCGACCCAGTCGTTCTTGCGCCAGTCGAGCGGGCCCTCGCGCGACTCCTGGATGCGCAATCCGGCGAAGCCCGCGCCCTGAGGCAACTGCCTCGCCACCGAGTCGGACGGCATGTCGAAATAGGACGGGTCGTAGACGATGCGCCGGGAGCGGTCGCCCTCGACCACGTGCATGTCGACCGCTTTCTGGAAGAACAGCCCGAGGTGGAAGAAGGTCACCGGAAACGGGCCGGGTCCGTCGGCGAACAGCGCGTGGTCGCTGCGGTAACGAACCTTTCCCCATTCCTCGTAGTTAATTTTCTGCAGGACCTCCGGCGCGGGGTGGGGCGGCGGCGCGTAGGGCGCCTGGGCCTTCTCGCGTCCGAGCGCCTTGAGCAGATCGTAGGAGAAGGCGGCAGGCTCGTCGAAGCGCAGCCCGCTCAAGGAGGCGGCCTCGCCCTCCCCGATCGAGCCGAGCGCCACCGCGGCGGCCGCGGCGCCCTTCAAAACGGTGCGGCGATCAAGATTGTTGGACATGGCGATCTCGGAGCTTCACCTGACGCAACTGTGCAGAGCCTACGCGTGTTTTGTTACCGAATCGCCACCTCCGGCGACCGCCAGCGATCGTCATCGACGCACGAAGGTCAGGTAGACCGAAGCGCGGCCGGCGGCGCGGGCTTTCGCCTCGTAACGCGTCGGAAACCAATCGTCCCAAGGCGTTCGCCAGTCGTCGGCGGCGCGCGCCGCCCAGCGAAAGTCGGGACAGGCGAGAAACCGCTGCAACGTCCAGCCGGCGTAGTCGTCGATGTCGGTGGCGAAGCGCACGTCGCCCCCCGGCCGGATCGCGCGCGCGAGTTCGGCGACCAGCTCGGCCGAGATCACCCGGCGCTTGCGGTGGCGCCGCTTCGGCCACGGATCGGGATAGAGGATGAACGCCCGCGACAGCGCCGCGGCCGGCAGCGCCTCGATCAGCGGGCGCGCGTCGCCCGCGCGCAGCCGGACGTTGGCGAGACCCTCGCGCTCGAGGCCGGCGAGCGCCTTAGCGACGCCGTTGATGAAGAATTCGCAGCCGATGAAGCCGATGTCGGGATGCGCGGCCGCCTGGGCGACCAGGTGCTCGCCGCCGCCGAAGCCGATCTCGAGCCACAGCGCGCTCGGCGCGAAGACGAACAGCGGCTCGCCGGCGGCGAGCGCGGCCGCGGCGAGCTCAAGCGCCGGCAGGCGCTCGGCGACGAGGCGGGCCTGGTGGGCGCGCAGGGCCTTGCCCTTGCTTCGCCCATAGAGCCTCCGCCGCGGCGGCGCGTCCGCGTTGGCTTCGATCAAGGCGGCCTACGCGAGGAGGCTGCGAAGCGGCCCGACCAGATCCGTCTTCTCCCAGGAGAAGCCGCCGTCGTCCTCCGGCGCGCGGCCGAAATGGCCGTAAGCGGCGGTGCGGGCGAAGATCGGGCGGTTGAGCTTCAGGTGCTCGCGGATGCCGCGCGGCGAAAGGTTCATCACCTCCTGCAGAGCCTTCTCGAGCTTGCTTTCGTCGACCTTGCCGGTCCTGTGCAGATCGGCGTAGATCGACAGCGGCCGGGCGACGCCGATCGCGTAGGAGAGCTGGATGGTGCAGCTGTCGGCGAGGCCCGCGGCGACCACGTTCTTGGCGAGATAGCGCGCGGCGTAGGCCGCCGAACGGTCGACCTTGGTCGGATCCTTGCCGGAGAAGGCGCCGCCGCCATGCGGCGCCGAGCCGCCGTAGGTGTCGACGATGATCTTGCGCCCGGTCAGACCGCAATCGCCGTCCGGCCCGCCGATGAAGAACTTGCCGGTCGGGTTGATGTGCCAGGCCGTCTTGTCGGTGATCCAGCTTTCGGGAAGCGCCGCCTTGACGTAGGGACGCACCAGCTCGGCGACCTCCTCGGAGGTCAGCGATTCGACGAGATGCTGGTGGGAGACGACGATCTGCGTCGCCTCGACCGGCTTGCCGTTGGCGTAGCGCACCGTGACCTGGCTCTTGGCGTCGGGGCCAAGCGTCTTCTCGCCGCCCTTGTGGCGTGCGCGCGCGATTTCGCGCAGGATCTTGTGAGCGTAATAGATCGGCGCCGGCATCAACTCCGGCGTCTCGCGGCAAGCGTGGCCGAACATGATGCCCTGGTCGCCCGCCCCTTCGTCCTTGTCGCCGGCCCCGTCGACGCCCTGGGCGATGTCGGCCGATTGCGCGTGCAGCAGCACCTCGACCTTCGCCTTGCGCCAGTGGAAGCCGTCCTGCTCGTAGCCAATGTCCTTGATCGTCTTGCGCACGGTTTCGACGATCGCGTCCTCGCCGAGCTTCGGCCCGCGCACCTCGCCGGCGATCACGACGCGATTGGTCGTCGCCAGAGCCTCGCAGGCGACGCGAATCTGACTGGGATCGAGCCCGGCGCGCGCGCCCTCGCGAAAGAACAGATCGACGACCTCGTCGGAAATGCGGTCGCAGACTTTGTCGGGATGGCCCTCGGAAACCGATTCGCTTGTAAACTGATAGTCTTTCCGCGCCATCGTCGCTTTCTCCAGTCCCCCGTTTCGCCGCCCTGGCGGGCGGGCGAGCGCGCGCCCCGACTTGCGACGCGCGCGCTCGCCCGCCCGCCAGGGCGGCGAAAAACGCCGCCGCTTCTGACAGGCCGCGTTCTTTTGGTCAAGCGATTTAGGAGGTTTTGTTCGTTTTATAGAACGCAATCGGGCTCGCTTCACTCCTTGGCGAGCGAGACGACGAGATCGATGATCCGCTTGCGCACCTTGGGATCGCGGATCTGCGCGAAGGCGCGGTTGAGCTGCAGGCCCTCGCTGGTGGAGAGGAAGTCGACCACGTAGGAGCTGTCGTCGGGCTCCGCGAACGCCGGCTTGCCGGGGTCCGAAACCGGGGCGCCCTCGAAAAAGAAGGCAGGAGGAACGTCGAGCACCCGCGCGAGTTGCTGCAGCCGGCTGGCGCCGATGCGATTCGTGCCCTTCTCGTACTTCTGAATCTGCTGGAAGGTGACGTCGAGCGCCGCGCCGAGCTTGCCCTGGCTCATGCCGACCATCATTCGTCGCATTCGCAGCCGAGCGCCAACGTGTTTGTCGATCGGATTGGGAATTTTAACCATACGAACCTGTGATATTCGCGAAAACGAGGGGTCGGCGGCGGCCGATCTCTCCGCGGGGCTGAATGACGTTAGGGAAGGTTTATCTGATGCGCGCATTGCGCGCAACTTGCACAAATGCGCCCGGTTATGCAACATTTGAATCGCCGAGGGTTCATCTGCGCCGTCGCGCGGCGAAGCAGAGAACGAGAAAGGCGAGCGCGATCGCTGCGGCGGTCGCCGAGCCCCAGCGATATTGCCAGGTCGGGGCGAGCGGCTCGGGCAGCGCGCTGTCGAGCACGGCCTCCATTCCCAACGGCGCCGAGACCAGGATTCGCCCGAAGCCGTCGACCACCGCGGAGATTCCGGTGTTGGCCGCGCGCGCCAGCGGCAGGCCGAGTTCGATCGCGCGCAGCCGCGCCTCGGCGAAATGCTGGTAGGGCCCCGAGGTTGCGCCGAACCAGGCGTCGTCGGTGACGTTCAAGAGCCAGCGCGGCCGTTCGCCCGGCGCGTCGAACGTTTCGCCGAGCTCGTTGGGGAAAATCGCCTCGTAGCAGATCAACGCGACGGCGGGCGGCAGCCCGGGGATGTGGATCACGTTCGGCCCGTCGCCCGCCTCGAAACCGCCCGGCGCCTGGACGAACTGCGTGACGCCGAGGCGACGCAGCAGAGCCGAGAACGGCAGGTATTCGCCGAACGGCACCAGGTGGCGCTTGTCGTAACGCTCCGGCATGAGGCCATGACGGTCGAGGAGCTGGATGGCGTTGTAGTAGCGGCGCGGCCCGTCCGCCCCGTCCTCCTCCATCCGCGCCGCGCCGGTGACCAGGATCGCGCCGCCGCGCAGGAAGTCCGCGATCGCGACCAACGCCGGCGCGTTGCGCGCGAGGATGAAGGGGAAGGCGGACTCCGGCCAGATCAGGTGGGTGACGTCGGCGACGCCCGACGTCTGAGGCGAAGTCGCGCGATCGGACAGGGCGAGGTATTCACGCACGATCGCCATGCCGTTGTCGGGCGCGAAGTCCGCGCCTTGGGCGATGTTCGGCTGCATCAGGCGCAGCCTCACGCCTTCGACCGCGGCGCTCTGCGGCCCCGCGAGACGGGCGAGGCCGAAGGCGAAGATCAGCGCCAGGGCGACCGCCGCCGCCGCGGTCGGCAGCCAACGGCCGCGCTCGCCGCCCTCGGTCCACAGCGTCGCCGGCGCGGCGAAGATCGCGACCGCCGCGAGCGTCAGCCCATGCAGGCCGACCACCGAGGCGATCTGCGCCAGCGCGAGGTTCGCGCCCAGCGCCATGCCGTATTCGTTCCACGGGAAACCGGTGAGAGCGACGCAGCGCAGCCATTCGCTCGCCGACAGGCCGAACGCGAGCGCGAGAACGCGCCAGGCGTCGGGGCGCCACAACAGGCGCGCCAGCGCGAAGCCCAGGGCCGGGAAGAGCGCCAGCCCGGCCGGCAGGCCGAGCACGCCGAGCGGCAGCGCCCAGGCGAACTTGTCCGGCTCGACGAGAAAGGCCGCGCCGAGCCACCACAGGCCGGCGACGAAATAGCCGAAACCCCACCACCACCCCACGCCGAACGCCGCGCTGACGGAGGCCCAGCGCGTCGTCTCGCGCGCGCCGCGGTCGACCGAGCCGTCGATCAGCCACACCGCGAGCGTCATCGGCGCGATCAACGCCGGGACGAAGCCGAGCGGCGGCAGGGCCAGCGCGCCGGTCGCGCCGGCGAGAAAGGCGATGGCGCGCCGCGGCCAGCCCCAGGCGAGGATGGCGTTTCGAGCGAAGAGGCGAAAAAGGCCCTCGCTGGGCGACGACGTCGATTCCTTAAGGGACAAGGCCGGCTTTCCGGTCACGGCGAATCGGGGCTCGGCCACCATAGCGCGGATGGGCGGCGACTTGAATCCGCGCCCTTTGCGCTCATGGCTCGGCCGCTGGCGGCGTCTCGGGCTCAGCCTTCTCGCCGCCGCGCTCGCGCGCCCGCCCCGCCGCGACCAGCCGGCGCGGCGCGGCGCGCGGGTGGATTTTCAGTCGCTTGACGCGCCGCGGATCGGCGTCGAGCACCTCGTACTCGAAGCCGCCCGGCCCGGCGACGATCTCGCCGCGCCCCGGCACCCGCCCGGCCGCGGCGGTGAGCAGGCCGCCGATGGTGTCGACGTCCTCGGCGTCGGCGAGGCCCGAAAAGTCGAAGCCGATCGCCTTGGAGACGTCCTCGAGGCTCGCCCGCGCCGCGACGACGAAGGCGCCGTCGCCGCTGGCGGCGATGTCCGGCCGCTCGGCCTCGTCGTGCTCGTCTTCGATGTCGCCGACGATTTTCTCGACCACGTCCTCCATCGACACGAGACCGTCGGTGCCGCCATATTCGTCGATCACCAGCGCCATGTGGGTGCGCGAGGCCTGCATGCGCACCAGGAGATCGAGCGCCGGCATCGACGGCGGCACGAACAGCACCGGGCGCAGGATGTTCGCGTCGGCGAGCGCAGCGGCCATGCCGAGCTCGCCGATCGCCTTGCGCTCGGGCGGGACGCTCGCCGAGGCGGCGTTGTCCGGCGCGGCCGGCTCGACCAGGCCGAAGCGCGGCTCGGAGGCGACGAAATCGACGAAATCGCGGATGTGAACCATGCCGCGCGGGTCGTCGAGCGTGTCGCCGTAGACCGGCAGGCGCGAGTGGCCCGCGGTGCGGAACAGCGCCAGCACCTCGCTCAGCGTCGCGTCGGCGGGAATTGCGGCGATGTCGGCGCGCGGCACCATCACGTCGGCGACCCGCACGTCGCGCAGGTCGAGCACGTTCTTGAGCAGCGCCCGCTCCTGCGGCGTGAATTCGGCGGCGGTGTCGGCGCCTTCGAGGGCGTCCTCGATGTCGTCGCGCACGGAGGCCGGCGCGAGACCGAACAGCGCGCGCAGCCGCTCGAACAGCCTCGGCTGCGCCTCGCGCTCGTCCGCAGGGGCGGGCTGCGGCGCCTCCTCCCGACGTTCGCCGTTTTCGGCGTCGCTCACGGCTCGGCGACCTCCAGTTCGTCCGCCTCCCAATGCGGGTCGGCGACGCCGACGCGCGCCAGGATGCGCGTCTCCAGCGCCTCCATCCGTCGCGCCTCGGCGTCGTTCTGGTGATCGAAGCCGAGCAGGTGAAGGAAGCCGTGGATCACGAGATGGCGATAATGGTCGGCGAGCGGCTTATTCTCCTCGGCGGCCTCGCGCGCGACCGTTTCGAAGGCGAGCACAATGTCGCCGAGCAGGCGCGCGTCGCTCACTTGCGCGGGCTCGACCGCCGGGAAGGAGAGCACGTTGGTCGGCGCGTCGACGCCGCGCCAGCGCGCGTTCAGCGCGCGCGCGCGCGCGTCGTCGGCGAGATGGACGCACAGCTCCGCGCCGGGGCGCAGCGCGACGCCGCACTCGCCGAGGCTCGCCGCGATCGCTTGGCGCGCCAGCGTCCGCGCCGCCAGCGCGCCGCGCCACAGCGGGCAAGTCGCGACGAATTCGACGCGCGGCCTCATCTTTCGGCGTCCGGCGGCGCCGGCCTGGCGCGTTCGTAGGCTTCGACGATCTGGCGCACCAGGTCGTGGCGCACCACATCGCCCTGGCGGAAGCGCACGTGAGCGACGCGGTCGAGCCGACGCAGGATGCCGATCGCGTCGCTCAGGCCCGACCTCTGCCCCGGCGCGAGGTCGGTCTGCGACGGATCGCCGTTGACCATCATGCGCGAGCCCTCGCCGAGCCGGGTGAGGAACATCTTCATCTGCATCGCCGTGGCGTTCTGCGCCTCGTCGAGCAGGATCGCCGCCTTCGACAAGGTGCGGCCGCGCATGAAGGCGAGCGGCGCGATCTCGATCATGCCGGTCTGGATGCCGCGCTCGACCATGCGGCCGTCCATGAAGTCGTAGAGGGCGTCGTAGATCGGCCGCAGATAGGGATCGATCTTGTCGCGCATGTCGCCGGGCAGGAAACCGAGCCGCTCGCCCGCCTCGACCGCGGGACGGGTGAGCACCAGCCGCTCGACCAGCCCCTGCTCGAGCAGCCACACCGCGTGGCCGACCGCGAGCCAGGTCTTGCCGGTTCCCGCCGGCCCTTCGGCGAAGACCAGCTCGTACTTGCGCAGCGCCGCGAGATAACGGTCCTGCGCGGCGTTGCGCGCGCGCACGACGCCGCGCCGGCGCGTCTTGACGCAGCCGAAGGCGTCGCCGCCGCGGTCGAACTCGCCGGGAAACAGCGTCCCTTGATAGGCGGTCTCCTCGATGACGCCTTCGACGTCGCCGTCGCTGGCGGGCTGGCCCTGCTTGGCGCGCTCGTAGAGCAGCTCGAACACCCGGCGCGCCTGCTCGCTCGCCTCCCTCGGGCCGCGGATGACGATCTGGTTGCCGTTGGCGTTGGCGGTGACGCCGAGCCGGCGTTCGATGCGGGCGATGTTCTGGTCGTAGTGGCCGAAAACGATCGAGGCGAGGCCATTGTCGTCGAAAGCGAGCGCGATTTCCGTCGGTTGGTCTTCCCGTTCGTCAGGGGCTTCGGCGGCGGCGGCGGCGAACGGAATGGTCGTCAACGTCTGGTCCTGTGCTTTCAAATCGGCGATCTCCCTCCGAATCGATCCATCAGACTGTTTTCGCGTGACGCTGGCGCGACAAGCCGGCCGGTGAGCGAAATCGGCCCCGCCCCGGTGATCTCGACCGTCGCCATGGCGCCGATGAGTCCGGGAGCGCCCGCGGCGAACACCGACTGCATATAGGGCGAGCGGCCGAGGATTTGACCGGGGCGCCGGCCCGGTCGGTCGAACAGGACCTCGAACCGGCGGCCGACCTGGCGACGGTTGAAGGCGAAGCGCTGCGCCTCAAGCAGCGCTTGCAGCCGCGCTAGGCGCTCCGTCTTCGTCTCCTCGTCGACCTGCCCCCCCATTTCGGCCGCCGGCGTGCCGGGGCGCGGCGAATACTTGAACGCGTAGAACGAGGCGAACTCGACCTCGCGCGCCACCGCCAGCGTCTCCTCGAAGTCGGCCTCGCTCTCGCCGGGAAAGCCGACGATGAAGTCCGACGACAGAGCGATGTCGGGGCGGGCGCGCCGCGCGCGCCGGACGAGGTCGAGATAGCGGCGCGCGTCGTGGCGGCGGCGCATCGCCGCCAGCACGCGGTCGGAGCCCGACTGGATCGGCAAATGAAGATAAGGCGCGAGCGCCTCGACGTCGCGGTGGGCGTCGATCAGCGCGTCGGTCATGTCGTTGGGATACGAGGTCGCGTAGCGCAGCCGCCGCACGCCGGGGACCTTCGCCGCGACGGCGATCAGCTCGGCCAGGCTCGCCTCGCCGCCGTCCGGCCTGGCGCCGTGATAGGCGTTGACGTTCTGGCCGATCAGGGTGATCTCGACCACCCCCGCCTGGGCGAGGCCTTCGATCTCGGCGAGGACCTTGGCGAGCGGGCGCGACGTCTCGCCGCCGCGCGTGTAAGGCACGACGCAGAAGCTGCAGAACTTGTCGCAGCCTTCCTGCACGGCGACGAAAGCGGCGGGGCCGCGGGCGCGGATCGCCTCCGGCGCGCTTGCCGGCAGATGCGCGAACTTGTCCTCGAGGGGGAACTCGGTGTCGACCGCCGCCGCGCCGGCGCGGCGGCGCTCGGCGATGAGCTGCGGCAGGCGGTGGTAGTTTTGCGGCCCGACGACGACGTCGACCGCCGGCTGGCGGCGGACGATCTCCGCTCCCTCCGCCTGGGCGACGCAGCCCGCCACCACGATCGTCGTCTCGCGCCCGGCCCGGGCGCGCGCTTCCTTGCGCTGGCTGATCTTACCGAGCTCGGAGAAAATCTTTTCGGAGGCGCGCTCACGGATGTGGCAGGTGTTGAGGACGACGAGATCGGCGTTCTCGACGCTGTTCGTCTCTACGTAACCCACCCCGCCCGCCAAGTCGGCGATCCGCTGCGAGTCGTAGACGTTCATCTGGCAACCGTAGGACTTGACGAACACGCGCCGGACTTGCTCGGCGCCTTTCGTCGACCGCGGCGCAGCGTCTGCTTTTATCGACTTCGCTTTGTTCAATCAGCGTCTCCGATGGAACGCCCGCTTTTACGCCGATCCGGGCGCCGCGAGAATAGGCGATTTGGATCGGGCGCGTCGCCGGCGAGGCCGCCGCTCAGGCAAGGTCCGCTCGCATCACCATGGCGGCGGCGATCTGGCCGTCGGGGCCGCGGTAATAGCCCTCGCGCCGGCCGACCTCGCGGAAGCCGAAGCGGCGGTAAAGCGCGATCGCGGGGGCGTTCATCGGATCGACCTCGAGGAACATCGCCCGCGCGCCGCTGAGGGCCGCGCGTCGCAGGTGCTCGCGCATGAGGTCGCGCCCGACGCCGCGGCCGCGCCAGGCGCGGTCGACGATGATCGTCAGGATCTCCGCCTCGTCGGCGGCGAGGCGGGAGAGGACGAAGCCGCGCATGCGCCCGTTCGCCGGATCGAGCGCCGCCGAGGCGAGCGTCGAGCCGCTCGCCAGCAAGGCGGCGAACTCCGCCGCCGACCATTGGCGCCCGTAAGCGCCGCGGTGGATGGCGGCGCATTCGTCGGCGCGGTCGGAGGGCAGCGGGCGGACAACCGACGGCGCCGCGCGGCGTAACCAGAAGATCATAGCGCGTATTCCGTTCACCGCTCCGCGCGGGCGATCGCCTCGACCGCCTTCGGCCGCGCGTCGGGCGGCTTTACGTAGAGCGGCCGCGGCGGATTCTGGCGAGGATCGAGCCTGGCGCCGACCCGCGCGACGGCCACGATGTCGGGGTGGGCGGCGGCCGCGCTCTCGCAGGCGACGCCGTCGCGGCGGGCCGCGCTCGCCAGCGCTTCGGCGCAGTCGCCGACGACGCGCGTCGGCCCCGGCCCGACCGCGGCGATCGCCTCGCGCAGGTTGACGAGGCGCGGCGGGTAGAGCGGCCGGCCGGCCGGTTCGAACGCCTGCAGATAGAAGCCGCCATGCTTGGCGTCGATCGCCGCGAGAACGACGCCCGCGCGCGCTGCGTCGAACAGCGGTTCGGCGAACGCCTCCAGGCTCGACACGCCGACGATCGGCAGCTCGAGCGCCAGCGCCAGCGCGCGCGCCATCGCCAGCCCGACGCGAATGCCGGTGAACGAGCCGGGGCCGACGGCGACGGCGATGACGCCGATCGAGGCGAAGCCGCCGTCGACCTCGCCGATCACCTGCTCGACGATCGGCCCCAGCGCCTCGGCGTGGCCGTGCGCCATCGGCTCGCACCGCGCCGCCAGGGCCTCGCCCGACAAAGCGTCGACCACCGCGCTCGAGGCCGCCCCGTTTGACGTGTCGATCGCCAAGATTCGCATTGCCGTCGCCGCCCCCCCAGGCGCGCCTCGCTTGCCTCTTGTCACCGGGTGATCAGGGTTCCCGCGCCGTAATCGGTGAGCAGCTCGATCAGCACCGCGTGGGGAATCTTGCCGTCGAGGATGACGACGCCCTCGACCCCCCGCTCGATGGCGTAGATGCAGGTCTCGACCTTGGGGATCATGCCGCCGGTGATGACGCCGTCGGCGATCAGGCCGCGAATCTCGTCGACCTTCAGCTCCTTGATCAGCTTTTGGTCCTTGTCCAGCACGCCCGGCACGTCGGTGAGGAGCAGGAGGCGCTTGGCGTCGAGCGCTCCGGCGATGGCGCCGGCGAAGGTGTCGGCGTTGACGTTGTAGCTCTCGCCGTCGTCGCCCTGGGCGACGGGGGCGAGGACGGGAATGAGCTCGCGGCCGAGCACCTGCTCGAGCACGGTGGTGTCGACCTTGTCGGGCTCGCCGACGAAGCCGAGATCGACGACGTCGCCGACGTCGCCGGGGGTCGCGGCGCGCGACACCTTGCGCGCGATCAACAAGTTGCCGTCCTTGCCGCACAGGCCGATGGCGCGCCCGCCCTGCGCGTTGATTGCGCCGACGAGCTCTTTGTTGATCGCGCCGGCGAGCACCATCTCGACGATCTCCATCGTCGCCTTGTCGGTGACGCGCAGGCCGCCGGAGAAGCGCGACTCGATGCCGAGCTTCTTGAGCATCGCGCCGATCTGCGGCCCGCCGCCGTGGACCACCACCGGGTTGACGCCGGATTGCTCGAGCAGCACCATGTCGCGGGCGAAAT
>CAZKHF010000076.1:0-10785 GCA_964552445.1 uncultured Bradyrhizobium sp.
CAGCCAGGACGGCGGCGCGGTGAACAGCGCGTCGGCGATCCAGTTCGGCGGCGACAATGTCGCGTCGCGTCAGGTCGGCGATCGTCCGACCCTCAGCGTGGTCCAGAACAGCGGCCGCAACCAAGCATTCAGCGTCCAGCTAGGCGACGGGGACGGTCTCAACGCGACCCGGATTGGCGCCGGCGCGCTCGGCGACGCCATCGGCAATAGTCAAGTCGCCGCGAACGACGCGGCGAATGTGGCGTCGCAGCGCGGCTTCAACGACATCGTCGCCAACAGCCTGTTCTCGAACGACGAGACGCTGACGGTCGCGTCGCAGGACAGCTTCGGACTCGCCATCGCGAACGTCCAGGCGGGGCCGGGCGACGCCGCGACTTTGTCGTTGCAAACGGGTTGGGCGGATCGGATCGCCAACGGCCATGACGACGGTCGGCGACGATAGGCGTTGGCGTTAGAGGCGCGCCCCATCCGACTTGATCGCGAGATCGCCCCACGAGTGAAGAAGCCCGAGAAGAGCCGTCTCCTTGGATTGATGGCGTTCCATGCGATTCAGGACGTCCTTCAGGAAGACGACCGCGTCGACGAGGTAGAGTCCCTTGTTAAGCATGACGCATTCGGCCCGCTGCGACATCGCGGCGTCGGTCGCTTCGGCGCGGGTCGGCGCGCCGTCCCTCACGAAATTGTCCAGGACTTGCGTCGCCCAAATGACCGGCACATGCGCGGCGTCGCAAAGCCAGAGAATTTCTTCCTGCATTTCGGACATGCGCCCGAAGCCGAGCTCCACCGCGAGATCGCCGCGCGCGATCATCACGGCGAGCGGACGGCGGCCCGCCGCTTCGACGATCAACTGCGGCAGGTTGCGGACGCCAAGCCGCGTCTCGATCTTCAGCATGATTGGCAGCAGGGGACCGTCAGGGCGTCGGCGGATCAGTTCGCGGTCGAGCAGCGCCACGTCCGAGGAGCGCTGCACGAAGGAGAAGCCAACCAGATCGGCGTGCTCGGCGACAAAGTCGAGGGCGAGCAAGTCGTCCTTGGTGAGCGGAGGGAGATGGAGTTCCGTTTTCGGAAAATTGACGCCCTTCTCAGGCTTCAATCGCGCGCCCCCGGCCGGAACGCGATGGACAGTCAATTTCACCTCTCCCGGCTTCGCCGAGACGACTCGGGCGCCAATCTTGCCATCGTCGATCGAAACCTCGGCGCCAACCTCCAGGCTGTCGAGAATCTCCGGGAATGTGATGGTCGCAAGGATTTCGTCGTCTTTGTCGCTCTTGCGGGCCTCTTTCACGAGCGCGAACGCGTCGCCGCGGCGCAGGCGAATCTTCTCGGGACCGAGGAGCGACTCTATTCGACATTTTGGGCCGGCGATGTCCATGAGGACGCGGCAGTCGCGTTCGAGTTCGCTGGCGACGGACCGCACGCGCGCAATCATATCGGCCCAGATTTTCGCGTTGTCATGCGCGCAATTGATCCGCACGCAATTGGCGCCGGCGATCATGAGCCGGCGAAGCAGCTCCCGATCGCACGCGGCCTCTGTGGGAAGCGTAACCATGATGAGGCTTTTGGCGCCTCCCGGGTCATGCCCCAAGATACGATCCTGTTCCTCCCTGAGGGCTCGCTCGCCGTCGCTGACCCGCAGCAGCGGCGGATATTCCGGCTTGGCGAGCCCCGAGAGTCTCGCCAGCGTGGCGAGCAACGTATCGAGGGCCGTGCGGACGCGCGCCTCGCTGCGGCCGAGCGACGACAGTCCATAGGCGGACAGACCGGCCTGCAGCTCGGTCAGATCGTGGTGACGCAGCGCGAGATAGTTAGCGAGATTCTCGGCGCCCGGGCGAAATTCATCCCTGTGGATGGAATCCTTCCACAGGGCCATCGTGGCGGCGCCCGCCGACACGACCTCGTCTCGCAAAGCCAACACCGAATGATAGAGGTCGGCGAGGGGCGGCGGCGCGGCTCGGGCGCCGCGGTCTTTGGCGGGCGGCGCCTCCCCCATCGAGGGCGAGTCGGCGGATGTCGTCATGGCGATCTCCAAATCCACTTCCGCAACGATCGACTGCTTCCCCGGCGCCGACGCCATCGGCGTCGGCGCCGCGATCTTAGGGGCGCAGTCCTTGCGCCGCCCCGCGACGAGTTCGGCTTGGCGAACCGTCAGCCACAGCAAGGGCATGACCCGCCCGTAGGTCGTGACCAGGCTCAACGCCAGGGTTGAGTGGTCATCGGCGTCGAAGTCGGCGCCGTCCCCATGGCGACGACGATGTCCCGACGCTCGGCGATGGTCTGACGAGCCCACGGCGCGAACAGGCCGGCCCAGATCGACGCCCGGGCCGCTCAGCAGGCGGTTGACCGGCTTGATGGCGCGCTTGGCCTTCAGCGCCGGGCTTGCGCCAAAGACGATCCGATCGCCGATGCCGCCAGCGAAGCCGCACGCCGCACGCCCAACCCGCCCTCGCGCAGCGAGGCGATCCGCTTTCCGTGCAATTCGCCGTCGGAAAATTCACACCAATGAAAACGACAGAATTTAAGCGGCGAGCAGCCGCGGCGGCGAGCGCGCGATTCTGGTCGGCGGATCTACTTTTGCGCTTGTGAAGGGGCGGTGGCGCTCTGCGCTTGCGAAGGGGCGGTGGCGCTCTGCGCTTGCGAAGGGGCGGTGGCGCTCTGCGTCGTCGTCACGGACATTGAGACATTGCCGTAACCGAAATAGACAAGCGCTCCGAATACGACGGCAAATACGATGGCGCTCATCAAGGCGCTGAAGAAGCGGTTGCCAAAACCAATCGAGTTCCCAACTAGATCAATGATGAATACCACGATGGTTGCGATGAGCACGGGCTCAAACCACGCGTATTGTGGCGGCAGAAACATGGCTCGTCTCCCAAGCAGGTTCATGATGTTCGGCGGTTTTCGGTAAACCCCAAGAACCGTCGCTAACGCGAAATTCTACCCCGTCCTTTGAGAATGTTTGGCCGCTTCGGCCGTGAGCTTGCGCGCTTCCTTGCTATGGTTGTCGGCCGCCGCGACCTGTTCCTTCGCCTCGTCGCGATTGCCTTGATTGCGCTCGTGGGCGGCTTGGTGGCGATGATGTTCGGCGGCGACGTGGCGACTGGCGGCCCGAACATGCGCTTTCCGCAGCGGGATGCGGGCATCGGCGCCTGTCGCCATGATTGTCTCTCCCCTTTGATGTTAGCGGGACGATGAGGTTTTGATAGGGCCGGAATCTACTCACGCGCTTGGCGCGCAGGCGCGACCGCCGTTTGGAGTACGGCGCCGGGATGCGAATTCCCCAATTCGGCCGCCCGCCTTCGCCTTGGCCGCGGGCGCGTCGCCCGCCCGCGCAAGAGGGAAACAATCTGGCGCGCAAGCCCCTGATTTCCCTCTCCCGCGTCCCAGGATTGGCCGACCTCGCGCTGGGACGCGGGCGTCTGTCGGCGAAGTCTCGGCGCTTGCGGTCGTCGCCAAACCGCGGAAGGTCGCCTACGCGTCGCTTCTCCCCGTTCCCGCGAACGCCAGCCGCCAGCCCCCCCTCAGCTCACGCCGAGCGCCTCCTCTCCCGCCTTCTCCGCCTCCTCCGGCGCGACCCAGCGGAAGCCCGGCATTTGATGCCGTCCCCAGGTGAACTGCCGCTTGGCGTAGCGGCGGGTGTCGCGCTTGGCGATCTCGGCCGCTTCGGCGAGCGTCAGCGCGCCGCGCAGGTGCGCCATCAGCGGCGGCGCGCCGAGGGCGCGCATCGCCGGCAGCGCCGGATCGAGGCCGCGCCGCATCAGCGCGGCGGCTTCCGTGAGCGCGCCCGCTTCGAGCATCGCCTCGAAGCGCGCGTCGATCCGCGCGTTGAGGGCGTCGCGCTCCGGCGCGACGAACAGGCCGGCCCATTCGCCCGACGCAAGCGCCGGCGCCTCGCGCGCGCCGTGGAAGGCGGCGAACGGGCGCCCGGTCGCGGCGAGCACCTCCAGCGCCCGCAGCACGCGCTGGCGGTCGCTTGGGCGCAGGCGCGCCGCCGTCAGCGGATCGTCGCGGGCGAGCGCGGCGTGCAGCTCCGGCGTCGGCCGCCCCTGGGCTTCGCCGCGCACGCGCTGGCGGACGTCGTCGGCGACCCGCGGGATGTCGGAAAGGCCGTCGGTGAGGGCGCGAAAGTAGAGGCCGGTGCCGCCGACGAACAGGAGCGGCCCGGCGCCTTCGGGCGTCTCGGCGAGGATTTGGCGCGCGCGCGCGAGCCAGCGCCCGACGGAAAAATTCTCCGCCGCGTCGACCTCGCCGAACAGAAGCTGCGGCGCGCGCCGTTCGTCGGCCTCGCTCGGGCGCGCGGTCAAGACGCGCAGGTCGCGGTAGACCTGCATCGCGTCGGCGTTGACGATCGTCCCGCCATGCCGTTCGGCGAGCGCGAGCGCGACCGCGGACTTGCCGCTCGCGGTCGGGCCGGCGATGAGAAGCGCGCGAATCATCCCGCATTCCCCGTCCGGCGTTCGCCGCGACGCTCCGGCGCGCTTCAATCCAGCAGGTGGCTGACCAGGCCGTCGGCGAGCTTCGGCTCGAACCAGGTCGATTTCGGCGGCATGATCGCGCCGGCGTCGGCGACCGCCATCAGGTCGCTCATCTCGGTCGGGTAGAGCGCGAAGGCGACGGCGAAAGCGCCGGAGTCGACCAGCCGCTCCAGCTCGCTTAAGCCCCGGCCGCCGCCGACGAAGTCGATGCGCTTGTCGCGACGCGGATCGACGACGCCGAACACCGGCTCGATGACGTTCTTGGCCAGCAGCGTCACCGGCAGCCGCGCCGTCGGGTCGGCGCTCTGCGCGGCTTCGGCGGCGATCTCGGGCTTGAGCGCGAGACGGCGCCAGCGCCCGTCGAGATACATGCCGACCTCGTCGGCGCGCGTCGGGCGCGCCGGCTGGTCGGAGGGCTCGATCGCGTAGCGGCGCCCGATCTCGCGCAGAACCTCGTCCGGCGTCTTGCCGTTCAAGTCGCGCAGCGCGCGGTTGTAATCGAGAATCGTCATCTCGCGGGCGGGCAGCAGCACGGCGAGGAAATAGCCGTTCCTGTCGCCGCGCGCCTCGGCGACGCGCAACGCCGCGGCGGTGCGGTGGTGGCCGTCGGCGATATAGAGCGCCGGGAGCGCTTCGAACGCGCGCGTGAGCGCGGCGATGGTCGCGTCGTCGTCGATCGCCCAAAGCTGGTGGCGCACGCCGTCGTCGTCGGCGACGTCGACCGCCGGCGTTTGCGCGGCCGCGCGCGCGAGCAGGGCGTCGATCTCGGGGGCGTCGCGATAGGCGAGCATGGCCGAGCCGGTCTGCGCGTCGACCGCCGCGATCTGGCGCACGCGGTCGTCTTCCTTCGCCGTCGTCGTCAGCTCGTGCTTGCGGATGCGATTTTCGGCGTAGGCGGCGATCGAGGCCACCGCCGCGAGGCCGGTCTCGACGCGGCCGCGCCAGGTGAGGCGGTAGGCGTAGTAGCAGGGCTTGGAATCGCGCGCGAGCGCGCCGGCGGCGATCATGCGGCGAAAATTCTCGCCGGCCTTGGCGTAGACCGCGGCGTCGTAAGGATCGATCGCGGGATCAAGATCGATCTCGGCCTTGGAGACGTGCAGGAAGCTCCACGGCTTGCCCTTCGCGCGATCGCGCGCCTCCGGGCTCGAAAGCACGTCGTAGGGGGGGGCGAGAACCTCGGCCGCGCGTCCCGGCGCGGGCCGCAAGGCGCGAAAGGGCTTTATCAGAGACAAGGGCGCTCTCTTTCATGAGGCGTCGACCGACGTTCTCCCCATCGCCGTCGACGGGAGCGAACATCTGACGTGGATTTGGCGTTCTGACAAGCCGGCGGGCGAGGGCGCGCTGCAGACGCGGTCGATCGCCGCGTCAGGCGCGGGTCGACGACCGCGCCTGCAAATCCGCGCCGGCGAGCCTCTACGGCGTCGGCCCGCGCAACGCGGCGAGGCCGCCGGCCGGCGCGGGCGGCGCGCCGGGCAAGAAGGCGTCGTAGACCAGGTCGCCGTAAGGGTTGGGCGAGTCGCGCCACAGGTCGGGCGCGGTCAGCAGCGAGGCGACGCGGAAAACCGCCTTCGGCGCGACGACGGGCGCCGCCGCGGCGGCAGCGGCGACCGCGTTCGTGCGCGTCGCCGTCGACCGTCCGTCGGCGGCGGCGACGACCGCGGCCATTGGTCGCGCGGGCGGCAGCGGCGGCAGCGACGCCGCGAGCTGGGCGGCGCGGGCGAGCGCCGCCGTCCTTTCCGGCGGCTCGGGCGGCGCGACCGGATCGGCGAGCGCCAGCGCTTCCGGCGGCGTCTCGGCGAGGCCGCGGGTGATCGCTCCGGGCAGGCGGCCGCGCCGGATCAGCGCCGCGATCAAGTCGCTCTGGTCGGCGTCCGCGGCAGCCTGCGCCGCGATGGCGAACTCGGCCGGCCGCGGCGGCGGCGTCGGCGCGTCGAACAGCGCCAGCTGCGCGGCGAGGATATCGGCGGGCTTGCGCGGCGGCAGCGGGGCGATGAACTCGTCCGCGGCGGCGTCGTCGGACGCGGCCGCCGGGCTCGCGTCGGTCTTGGTCGCCGAATCGGCGGAGGCGACGACCTGCGGCGTCGGCTGCGGCGCCGGCGCCGCGGCGGCGAGGGCCAGCCTGGCGCCGCCCCGCCCGGGCGGCGGCGCGGCCTCCGCGCCGTCGGCTTCCTCGGCGTCGTCGGCGCCGCCGCCGCGGTCGCCGAACAGCCAGGCGAAGAAACCGGGCTTGGCGTTGTCCGCGCTGGCGACCCGCACTTCGCCGCCGCGCGCCTCGATCTCGGCGCGCGCCTGCTCGAATCCCGGCATCGGCTGGCCGTCGGCGGGGATGAACACCGTCTTGCCGTCGGGGAACAGCCGCGTCAGCGCCACGCGGCTCATGCGCGGCCAATAGCGCACGTCGCCGCTGTCGATGTGCACCCAGGGCGTGAGCCCGCTCGGGTAGAAGCCGACGCCGCCGGCCTGCATGCGCATGGCGACGTCGCGGATGGTGGCGGTGTCGACATCGAGGAAATGGGCGTCGATCGCCTTGCCTTCCATATGCTGGGAGTATTTGGCGACTTGCCGCGAGCGGCGGCGCAGCATGGCGTTGGTGTGCGGCGAGCGATAGCCCGAGAGCACGTCAATCGGCTGGGTCGAGCCCGATTCGCGATACACCTCCCAGACGATGTCGAACAGCTTCGGGTCCATCTTGGTCGGCTCGTTGAGCCGCCAGTCGCGCAGGAACCAGTTGAGCTTCTCGAGCGTCGGCGGGTCGTAGACGCCGTCGACCATGTAGGTGAACGAGCCGGACTCGTTGGTGTGGCCGTTGCAAAGGACGATGGTGCGCGTGTCGCCGTTGGCGATCGCCGATTCGGTCGAGTTGGGGACCGCCGCGAGGCCGAAGCCGACGAGCGCAACCGGAGCGAGCGCGCGAGTCAGCGCTCTCCTGCGCCTCTTGGGACCGCCGCTGGCGCGATCAGACGGCAACCGACCCTTCCCCTCCGCGTCGCCAGCCCAATCCCCCCGCCGAAAGCGGCGCTCCCACAAGGCGGCCGCTTCGGGGATTTCTCGCGTTGTGGCGTCATCTCTGTGTCTCGATGGGCACAGATCGCGAGAAAAGATATGCTCGCGTCTATAACCGCTTAACCGTACCGTATCAATCTTGACTCGTGCGCGCGAACGTGCCTGCGACGCGCCGGGCGATGCCATAGACGTCCTCCCGGTCTTGCAACGCGCCGCTCTCGTCGACGAACTCGGTGAAGTACTCGAGATGGATGGGGATGGCGCGCGGCAGCGGGATGGTCCGCTCGGCGCCGCCGAACAGGGATTGCAGCCGCGCCGCCGTCCAGCCCGAGGCGGCCCCGCCCATCACCAGCTCGGCGAGCCGCATCGGCGCCTCGAGGCGCACGCAGCCGTGGCTGAACGCGCGCCGCGGCGCGGCGAACAAGCCGCGCGCCGGCGTGTCGTGAAGGTAGACGGCGTATGGGTTGGGGAACATGAAGATCAGGCGCCCGAGCGCGTTGCCTTCCCCCGGCGGCTGATTCACCACCAGGCGATCGCCGACGCGAGTCGCCTGGTAGCCGAGCCGCGCGAGATAGTCGGGGTCCTGGGCGAGGCGGGGCGCAAGCTCCTTGCGCACGATCGAATCCGGCACGCGCCAGATCGGATTGACCAGGATGTAGCGCATTTCGTTGGAGAAAATTGGCGTCGGGGTGTCCGGTTTGCCGACGATGACGCGCGCCCGATGGATGAGATCGTCGCCGCTCATCACCCTCAGCGAATAGTCGGGGATGTTGATCTCGATCCGCTGGTCGCCCATCGCGCGCGGCTCCCAGCGCCACATCTCCATGTTGGCGAGGATCATCGCCACGCGGCGGGCGGGCGCGGCCGCCGGCGTCGGCGCTGCGGCTTCCGCAACGGAAGCGACGTCGCCCGAGAGCGCCGCGGCGGTCGCGGGCGTCAACGCGCCGTTGGGCGGCAGGCCGTGGGCGCGCTGGAAAGCCTGCACCGCCGCCGCGATCGGCAGGTCGTAAAGGTCGGCGTTGGGCGCGTTGGGGTCGAGGCCGAGGCGCGCGCGCACCGTCGGCACGCGCGCGTCGACCATGCCGAGGCCGAGGCTCGGGCCGCCGGGAATGATCGCCGCGCGGGAAAGCGGCGGGCGCGGCGCCGGCCGTGGGTCCACCGCCGCCGTCTCCGCGCGCGCGCGCGACAATTGGTCGCGTAGGTCGCGGTAGCCTTTTTGCTGTGGATTGAACCCCTGAAGCGTCGCGTCCGGGTCGTCGGCGCCGGCGAGCGCCGCGAGCGCGAAGCCGGGGTCGGCCACCTCCGGCCGATCGCCGATCAGGGGCGAGATCCGCGAGGGGTCGACGCGCGACCCGCTCGCCTGCATCGCATAGGCGACGATCGCGGCGGAGATCGTCGTCTCGGCCTCGGCGAGGCGCTCGGGCGCGAGGCCGGCGAGCGGCGAAGCGGGAAGGGCGAAGCCGGAAAGGTCGAGCCCGTCCTCGCCGGCGCGCGCGAGGCGGGCGAGGACCGCTTCGGCGCGCGCGGTCAGGCCGCCCGCGTCGGTCCAGATCGACGCATAGTCGCGCGCCGCATAGAACGCCTGGATCGCCTGGCGCGCCGCGCGCCAGTCGCCGGCGCCGATCGGATTGGCGCGGTCGCGCTCGGCGAGGAGGGCGGCGAGCGCCTTCTCGACCGCCGCCGGCGTCGGCGCGACGGCGGGAAGCGGCGCGGGCGCCGGCGGGACGGCCTCGGAGGGCTCGATCAGGCTCGCGGGCGAGAGGCCGGATTGAAGCGCGCGGCGCGCCGCTTCGAGGGGGTCGAGGCGCGACGCGGGCGCGGCCAGTCGCAGCGCGGCGGGAAATTCGCCGAAGGCGGGCGCGGCCGGCTCGACCAACGGCGCGCCGGCGGCGGGCGCGGCGAGCCCGATCGCCGCCGCGAGTGCGAAGAGCAGCGGCCGCGGCGTCGCGGCGTCGGCGCGCGACGCGCCGACCAGGCGGCGAGAATTCATCCGGTTCGTCCTCCCGTCTGAACGAGCCATGGAAAACCATCCTAGACGCGATTCGCCGCGGCGCGCGAGCCTTTCAGGCCGCCGCCTCGCCGGCGACCTCTGCGGCGATGCCGATCTCCTTCATCTTCCGGTAGAGCGTCGAGCGGCCAATGCCGAGCTTGCGCGCCATCAGCGAAATCTGGCCGTGGTAATGGGCGAAGGCGAAGCGGATCGCCTCCGCCTCGACGTCGTCGATCTTGCGCACGTCGCCGCTGTCGTCGATCAGCCGCAGGATGTGGGGATCGCGCGGGTCGAAGCTCGGCGTCTCCAGGCTTTCGGCTAGGGCGGGCGCGCTTTCGGGGCGCGGCGGCGGCGCCGGGGGGATGCGCACGTCGAAGCCTGTGACCTGCGCCGCGATCTGCGGAAATTCGGCGACCGTCAGCTCGTCGCCGTCGGCGAGCACCACGGCGCGGAACACCGCGTTTTCGAGCTGGCGCACGTTGCCGGGCCAGTCGTAGGCGGCGAGCAGCTCGTAGGCGTCTTTGGCGATGCCGCGGATGCGCTTGCCCTCCTCGACGCTGAAGCGGGCGAGGAAGCTGCGCGCCAGATCGGGAATGTCGGCGGCGCGGGCGCGCAAGGGGGGGATGGAGATCGGGAAGACGTTGAGGCGGTAGAACAAGTCTTCGCGGAAGCGGCCGCGCTTGACCAGCTCGATGAGGTTCTGATTGGTCGCCGACACCAGGCGGAAGTCGACCTTGGTCGGTCGGCGCGCGCCGACCGGATCGATCTCGCCGTCCTGCAGCGCGCGCAAGACCTTCACCTGGGCGTCGGGGGGCAGCTCGCCGATCTCGTCGAGGAACAGCGTGCCGCTGTTCGCTTCGACGAACTTGCCGACGTGTTTTTCGGTGGCGCCGGTGAAGGCGCCCTTCTCGTGGCCGAACAGGATCGATTCGACCAGGTTCTCCGGCAGCGCGCCGCAATTGACGGTGACGAACGGCTTGCCGCGGCGATCGGAGCCGCCCTGGATGGCGCGCGCCATCAGCTCCTTGCCGACGCCCGACTCGCCTTCGATCAGCACCGGGATGTTCGACTTGGCGGCGCGCTCGGCCAGGCGAATCGTCCGCGCCATGCTGTCGACCCGGGTGACGATGTCGCGAAAACTCAGTTCGCCGGCGCTGCGGCGGGTGGCGCGCCGCAACTCGTCTTCCAGCGCGTCGACGCGCAGCGCGTTCTTGATCGACACCTGCAGCCGCTCGGCGCCGACCGGCTTGACCACGAAGTCGAGCGCGCCGGCGCGCATCGCCGAGATCACCGCCTCGATCGAGCCGTGCGCGGTCTGGA
>CAZKHF010000077.1:0-10732 GCA_964552445.1 uncultured Bradyrhizobium sp.
ACCTCGCCGACCGCCTCGGCGCCCTAACGCGTTAACCCGGATTCGGAGCCCTGGCGCGTCAACGCCGTCGAAACGAACGCCGCGACGGTTGCTGACGGCAAGGAATCATTGTGATATGGAGGCGCTGACGAGTCGACGCGCGAAACACGAAGGAAGCGTCTCCCAGTGCATGCCACCGCGATTTCTTCTGCGAAGCCCGCCCGGACGAGCGCGCGCGGCGCGTTCATGGAAGGGTGCCCGGTCCATCTCCTGCGCGACAAGCTGCGACAGGCCCGCCTGCGCCCCACCCGCCAGCGCGTGGCGCTCGGCTGGCTCCTGTTCGGCAAAGGCAGCCGCCATTTGACCGCCGAAGGCCTCTACGAGGAAGCGAAGGCCGCCAAAATCCCGGTGTCGCTGGCCACGGTCTACAACAGCCTCCACCAATTCACCGGCGTCGGGCTGTTGAGCGAGATCGCCATCGAAGGGCCGCGCACCTATTTCGACACCAATCCGATCCCCCACTACCACTTCTTCATCGAGGAGACGGGGGCGCTGGTCGACATCCCCGTCGGCGGCGTCACGTTGACGCAGTGGCCGGCGGTGCCCGACGGCTGCGAGGTGACGCGCGTCGACATCGTCGTGCGCATCCGCCGCCTCGGCGAGGGCGAGGCCGTTCCGGTCGCTTAGAACGGCGCCTGATCGCCGGCGATTATCCCGGCGCTGGTCACCACCACCCATTGGCGCCCGCGCCGTTCGATGCCTTCGACCCGGCCGGCGCCCGGCAGGAAGTCGCCCGGCGCGATCTGCCGCGGGCCGTCGCGCCCGCCGACGAGGGCGTAACCGTTCTCGACGTCAAGCAGCCAGTAGCCGCGCAGCAGCGGCTGTCGCCGGTCGGCGATCGAGCCGGTGACTTCATCGGAGACGCCGGGCTCAGGCTTCGCCGCGGCGGCGACAGGCCTCGGCGCGGGCGTCGCCGCCGGCGTCGGTTTCGGCGTGGGGGCGGGGGCCGCGGCGACGACCGGGACGGAAGGGCGCTTCTCCAGCTTGTCGACGCGCTGGGCGAGGTCGGCGACGCGTGCGTTGGTCTCGTGGTCGAGGCGGTCGCCGAGCTTGTCGAGACGCCCGCCCTGGTCATGCTCGATGCGATCGACGCGGGCGGAAAGTTGCCCGAGCGCGCCGTTGAGATCGCGCGCCGCGCCGCTCTGCGCCTTCAGCTCGGCGAGCGCCTTGCGCAAGTCGGCCGATTCGTCGTGGGCGCGAGCCGCCTCGACCGCGTCGAGGCGCTCTTTCAAGGACTTCACGGTCTGGGCGAGAGCCCGGCCGTCGCGCGCTTCGGCGGCGAGGGCGTTCGCTTGCCGGGTGTGGTCGTAAAGTCCGGCGGCCGCGACGCCGGCGACCAGCGCCAGGCCAGCGGCGACCGCGGCGGCCCATTTCGCCGTCGACGAGAGACCCGCCGCTCGCGCGCGCGGCGCGACGCGGTAGGGAATGAGATCGCCGCGCGGCGGCTCGACCTTTGGCGCGGCGTCGGCCGAAGCGCTCGGCTCGGGCTCGATCTTCGGCGTCGCATCGGCGCCGCCGGTCGGCGGCGGCGTGGCGGAAGCGGTGGTCTCGGGGGAAGCGGCGGGCGCCTGGCCGCCGCTCGCCTCGGCGGCGGGGGGGTCGGCGGCGGCGGGGGGATCGAAGGTCGGCTCTACGGGCTCGGTCATGGCGGCGTTCCGCAAACAACTGCGTCGCGCCAGTTTCTCGCTCGGCGATTAACGGAGCGTTGACCAATTGGGACGCCGGCGGGCGATTCTCGCGGCGGAAATGCGGCCGGCGATCAAGCTGGCGCGAGCGCGTCGGCGCGGATGCGCTCGATCATCGAGCGCACGCCGTTGGAGCGCTGCGGCGTCAGGTGCTGCTCCAGCCCGAGCTCGCGGAAGGTCGCGAGGGCGTCGATCGCCAGGATCTCCTCGGGCGTCCGGTCGGAATAGAGCGCCAGCGCGATGGCGATGAGGCCGCGCACCAGATGCGAGTCGCTGTCGCCGCGAAAATGCAGCGTCGTTCGCCCGTCGGCGTCGCGGCGCACCTCGCGCTCGATCCACACCTGGCTGACGCAGCCGCGGACCTTGTTGGCGGCGTTGTGCGCCTCGGGGCTCAGGGCCTCGAGCGATCGGCCAAGCTCGATGACATAGCGGTAGCGATCCTCCCAGTCGTCGAGAAGCGCGAAATCGGCGCGAATGACGTCAATAAAGGGCAATGGGCCGCTCGCGTGAAGATCAAGTCGTTCCGCTTATAGACCTTGCTCGCCGCCGAGGGCCAGCCTCGAGGGCGCGCTTCGCTCAGATCGTCGAGCGGAGAGCGAAGCCGCGCCAGCTCGGCAGGCGGTCGGCGGCGGTGAGCGTGTCGACGGACGGCCGCGTCGGCTTGGCGGAGGAGATGGCGCGCGCGGGCGCGGGGTCGGGCGTCGTCGCCGAATCGAAAGCGCCGCGAAGGACAGCGCCGACGACGGCCTTAGCCGCCGCGCCGTCATGATCCTCGGCGGTCAGGCTGGCGATCGCGGCGCGCGGGTCCGGCGCGACACTGGCGAGCTGCGCCCCGTCCCACGGCATCGCGTGGAACGTCAGCCCCAGCCAGAAGGCGGATCGCAGCAGGAACCGCATGAGCGCCCTTGGAATCAGCAGGCCTTCGCCGGCGAAAACTCCGGCGAGCAGCTTCACCTTAGCGCGTTCGCTTTGACGGCTCGTACGGGAATTTCGACGTTTTCGAGCGGCGGTCTTAACCCTCCGGCAAGGTTAGAGCGAGCGTCGGAAAGATTTCGTCAACCATGCGCGCAGGCAGTTGCGCGTCGCCGCAGTCAAACCGGCAAAGCAGGATGGCCCGCGCCGCCGCTCTTAGGTTTGATTTAAGCCCGCGGCGGGATCGTTCCTTCGTCGTCGATCGACTCCGAGATCGCGGAGGCCGAGGTTCGTGTTCTCCATGCCCATCGCGCGCCGACGCATCGCCGCGCTCGTCCATCGGGACGGGCGCGCGCCTGAGGCTCAACGCGCGGGTTGCGAGCTGTTCGTCATCGCGCGCCTCGCCACGCTGGTGTTCGTCGCGATCTTCGTGCCGCGCTATCTCGACTTCGCGGGAGCGAGCGCGGTCTGGCGCTTCGGCGCTCTCGCGTGGCTGGTCCTGCCGCTCGCCGCGATCGCCCATCTCGCGCGCACCGGCGATCTCGTCGAGGCGCAGCTGATTTCGCTGTTCGGGCTGGCGGTGCTGGCGCTCATCGTCACCGTCGGCGCGGGGCTGTCCCCCGAGCTCAGCCTCGGCTGGCTGATGCTGCTGCCGCTCGAAGCGGCGATCTCCGGCTCCTCGTCGATGCTGCGCTTCGCCAGCCTGCTCGCCATCGCCTTGATGCTCGCGCTCGCGGCGGCGCAGAGCGCCGGCTGGCTCGGCGGCGCGCCGACGATGAGCCCCGGCGCGGTGGCGACGCTCGGCGCGCCGTTCGGCGCCTATGCGGCGCTGCACCTGTGGGGCGAGCGCCTGCGGCGCAAGCGCCGTCAGCGCGCCGACGCCGCCAATTCGCAGCGCTACCTAGTTCTCTCCAACACGATCGGCGACTTGCTGATGCGCCACGACGCCAACGGCGACGTCGTCGCGGCGAGCGGCGACACGGGCGGGTTGTTCGGTCTCAAGGCCGAAAGCCTGTTCGGCCGCGGCTTCTTCGACCGCATCCACGTCGCCGACCGTCCCGCCTACCTCGCCGCCTTTCATGCGGCGATCCACAACGACGCGACGACCACCGTGACGGCGCGGCTCGCCGCCGGCGCGTCGGCGGGCGGCGAGCCGAGCTACGCCTGGACCGAGATCCGCTTCCGCCGTTTCGCTCCCGACGCGCGCAGGCGCGGCGACGCGGCGGTGGCGATGTCGGTGGCGCGCGACGTCACCCAGGCCAAGGTCGCCGAAGCGAAAGTCGAAACCGCGCGCGCCGAGGCCGAACTCGCCAACGCTTGGAAGGACCGGCTGCTCGCCAATGTCGGTCACGAGCTGCGCACGCCGCTCAACGCCATCCTCGGATTTTCCGAAATGTTGGGCGACCCGGCGCTCGCGCCGAGCGACCCGGCCAAGCGGCGCGAGTACGCGCGGATCATCCACGCCTCGGCGGAGCATCTGCTGTCGGTGGTCGACCTGATCCTCGATTCGTCGAAGATCGCCGCCGGCACATTCCGCATCGCGCCCGAGCCGTTCGCCGTCGCGCCGCTGATCGCCGAATGCTGCGACATGCTGCGGCTGAAGGCGGAAGCGCGCGGCGTCGAGCTGGTCGTTGCGTCGCTCGCGGGCGTCGGCGAGATCGTCGCCGACAAGCGCGCCTGCCGGCAAATCCTGCTTAACCTCATCGCCAATGCGGTGAAATTCACCGGTGCAAGCGGTCAGGTGGTCGTCGGCGTCGAGGTCGTCGGCGAGACGATGCATTTCACCGTATCCGACACGGGGATCGGCATCCCCCCCGAGGGCCTGTCGCGAATTGGCGCGCCGTTCGTGCAATTGCGGGCCGACTACGACCGCGACTACGAAGGCGCGGGGCTGGGGCTGTCGCTGGTTCGCGGGCTGGTCGGACTGCACGGCGGCCGGCTGCGGGTCGAAAGCGCCCCGGGGGTGGGGACGCGGGTGACGGCCTGCCTGCCTCTCAACTGCGAGGAAGCCGTTGTCGAGGGCGCGGCGGCGCCTCTCGAGACGACGTCTTGTTTCGACAGCCGCGGTGCCTCCTGCGCGCCGGGCTCGACGCTGGAGAAAAAGATTGCCTGAGGCCGCGGCGCGCATGCGCCATGATTCCGTTCTCTCCGCGCCGGCGCGCGCGCCGCGGGGCGAACGCGCCGGTCTGCTCGCCGCCGCCTTTCGCCGCCTGCGGGCTACGCCGGCGCGCGGCTACGCCGGCGCGGCGTTGACCGCCGTGCTGGTCGGCATCGTCGTCAACGCCTTGACGCTCCAGCATGTTCGCCACCCGGCGCCGTTCTTCGCGCCGCGCCCGCCGGTCGCGGCGACGGCGACGCCGGCCCCCGCCCCGGCCGCCGCGGCGCGCGTCCAGCCCGCGCCGCCGCCGCCGGCCCGTCCGACCGATCTCGCCGGCGGAAACGACGCCACGGCGACCCCGCGCGCCGGCGACGCGATCGGCGACCTGCTGCGCGCCGAGGCCGACAAGGACGCCCAGAAAACGCTTCTTGCGGCGCAGAACGCCTTGATCAAGCTCGGCTATCCACTGAAGGCGGACGGCGCGCCGAGCCCGGCGACAACCGCCGCGCTGCGCGACTTCGAGCGCGTCCATTCGCTTCCTCTGTCGAACGACATTACGGCGCGTCTGCTCAAGCAGCTGACGGCCGTCGCCGCGGCGCGCTGAGCGATGGCGCGTCTGCGCTCCGATATCTGGGTCGCCGCTTATCTCAGACGCGTCGAGATCGAGGGCGCGTTCGCCGCCTTGCGCCGCCGCGGCGCCGCGGAAGCGGGCGCGATTTTCGTCAAGGTCGATCGGCTCGATGGCCGCGCCGCGCTGTTCGGGCCCGCGCCGCAGACCGAGGTCGCCGAACTTGGCGTCGAGCGCCTATGGGCGCGCGCCCATAAGGAGGAGTGGGTCGACGCCGCCGCGATCGAGGCGCGCGTCGCGCGCGAGATCGCTTTCGACTCCGACCTCTGGCTGATCGAGGTCGAGGACCGCGCGGGTCGCTCTTGGCTCGACCTCGCGCCGACGTAAGTTCCCGCCCGCGCCGACCGGAAGGTAACGGCCGGGCAACATTTCGCCGCTAGCGTTCGAACTCCCGAATCCCTGGCCATCGACCGGCGGACCATGGTTGCTGCGATCCTCGTTTCCGCGGTTTTCATCTTCTTTCCCGCCGCGATGGCGCTGGCGGCGTCGATGGACGTCGTCACCATGACCATCCCCAATCGAATCTGCGTCGTGGTGGCGATCGGCTATTTCGCCCTGGCGCTCGCCCTCGGGGTTCCGCCGGGCGTCATCGCCGTCAATTTCTCCTGCGCCGCCGCGGTGCTGGCGGCGACGTTCGCCATGTTCTCGCTCGGCTGGATCGGCGGCGGCGACGCCAAGCTCGCCGCGGCGACCGCGCTGTGGCTCGGCTGGGGGATGATGTTCGACTATTTCGCGCGGGCGGCGATCTACGGCGGCGCGCTGACCATCGTCATTCTCGCCGCCCGCCAGTTCGTCCTGCCGGCCTTTCTCGCGCGCCAAGCCTGGATCGCCCGTCTGCACGACGCGAAAAGCGGCGTTCCCTATGGCGTGGCGCTCGCCGCCGCGGGGCTGATGGCCTATCCCCATAGCGAGATCTGGCGGGCGGCGACCGGCCTGTGAAGCGCCAGGGCGAAGCGAAAGCCGATCGCCAAGGCGAGGCGACCGCCGAACGGCTATTTCTGTCGCGCCGGAGGCTTCGTTCCGACCAGGATCTCGGTCGGGACGGCGTCCGCCGCGTCGCTGCGAGGGACTTCGATCTCGACGGCGTCCAGTCCGCCGATCCTGTGAAGGCCGTCGTATATCGCCGCGACCAGACGCTTGTCGGCGCCCGCGACCTGAACGCCCTCGCGCGGCGGCGCGGACGCATTCATGCGCCCGATGTTGTTGACGACGACGACGCGCGCGCCAATCAGGCAATTCTTGATCTGCTCCGCAAGCGCGCCGCCCTCAATGTCCGCGCCATAGGACCAGAGGGTCACCGAACGGCCCGAATACGCTTTCCACGCCCCGATAACGTCGTGAATTTGCGCGTTTGACAATTGCCTTGGCTGCGCCACTTGCTCGAGAGACAGGTTCTCTTGCTCCAGAGATAGATTCTTCTGGGTCAAATCGGTCGCTTCGGTATTCAGCGCGGCGGCCCGCGCCGTTTCGTCGGTCGCTTCCTTCTTCGCTTCGGCGAGCTGATATTCCAAGGTCGATCGGCGCCATTCGGCCTGCGTCTCGCGGATGCTTGTCGCGCGCCACTGCAAGACGAGAAACGCAATCGTGACGCAGGCTCCGATCGCGGTGATCGCGCCGGCGATCAGCAGGCATTTCCAGCTTATCGGCTGCCAGAATTCGGCCCAAGCCAGAAGCGCCTGGGGCACAGGCGGCGATGAAGACATTTCGCTCTCGATTGTCATGCCGGCCGCCATCCGCTCGTCGACCGCCCTACTCGCGCGTAAAGGCCAAGGCGTTCGTCGGCTCGGCTGATGACGATTGCGCGGATTGTTCAACGGTTCGCCGGGCCGCGCGCGCGTCGACGGCTGGCGCTTGCGCCGACGCGTCCTTGCCGCTGACCGCTCTCGCCTTGGCGGTCTTGCCTTCGAGCGCCAGGACCAGCGCGAGATTGTCGCGCACGCGAGCGTCGGCTCGCGGGTTCGCGTTCGCCTCGCGCAGAGCGGCCTCGGCCTGGGGCAGTTGCTTGGTCAGCACGTAAGACAGGCCGAGATTGTTGAGAATCGAAGGTTCGCCGGGCGCGATGGTCAGCGCGTCGCGGTAGAACGCCCGCGCTCCCGGGTGGTCTCCGAGCTCGTCGGCGACCGCCCCCTGCACGGACATGATCGTCCAGTCCGGCCGGTCGGGGGAATAGGCGTGCGCCAAGACCTCCTTGGCCTGAGCGAGCCGCCCGGAGTCGGCGAGCGCCTTGCCGTAGGCGCCGAGCACCTCGTAGTCGTTCGGCGCCCTGACCGCCGCCCCCTGCATCACCGCGGCCGCTTCGCCGTAGCGCCCAAGCGCGCGCAACGCCCGCGCGTAATTGATCGAGGCGGTCTTTTCGCCGGGATCGCTGTCGTATCGCTTGCCCCAGTCGTCAGCGTAGGCGCGCAACTCGGCGCCGCCGGTCGGCATGTCCTGCGCGGGCCCGGCGATCGACCGCGTGGCGTCGAACACGTCCTCGCACCCGCCGAGCGACGTCCCGGCGGCGGCGAGGGTGACGACGAGGGCGACGCTGCTCAGCCAACTCCGAACGGCACTCGAATCAGGAAACAGCGACATGACAACGCCGATCTACGCTCGCGTCTGTCGTAGTGTAGGACGTCAACCCTAACGGAACGTCAAAGGCCGCTCGCAACTTGCCGGCCGGGCTAACAAACGACCGTCCGCGCGGTCGCGGCGGGCGGCGAGCGCGACGCGGATTAGGGCGCGGCGACGCGTCCGCCGATTCGGGCGCGATCGCGGCGGGCTCGCCAATGTTTGTTGAACGACGCGCGAAGCGATGTCGGGCCGGCGGCGCGCCGTTAACCATGATCGCTAAAGATCGCCGATCTGCCCTAAGGTAATCTTGCCACATCCCGTCTAGTAAAGAGCGAAAGCGCCGCGCATTGTCGCGATTTCGGCTCGCCGAACGGCGCTTCAGCGTGATCGCCGAGGGGGTAAGTCGAAATGTGGGTCAAGGTCGAAGGCAAGCGCCGGTCCGAGGGCCAGAAGTTCGTCGTGCGCTGCGCTTCGGAGACCGCCGGCCAGAAGGTGACGGAGGAACGCTCGGTCATCGGCGCCGCCGCCGCGCGTCGCGCCGGGGAGATGCTCGCCGCCAGCCTGAACGTGACCGCGACGGTTTACGGCGCCGACGAACAGGGCGAGTTCGTCTACGGCGTTTGCGAAGCTTCCGACGGCGCCGGCGAGGCCAGCAGCCCCGTCATCAAGCGCCTGTTCGCCGAATCGGCCGCCGCTTCGCTTTCGCTGAAGGACCAGTTGATCGCCGATATACCCGAAGACTCGATTCGCGGCTTCGCCTCGCTGGCGGCGTCGCTCGGCTACATCGCCAGCCAGCACAAGCAGGCGAAACGCTCCGGCGCTCCTCGGATCAACTATGCGACTCTGTTCCGAATCTTTTGCGGCGACGAAGAGCCGGGCATGTTGAGCCTCGCCGCCAACGACGCGACGCTCGCGCTGCTCAGCCGACGACTCTGCGAGCTGCCGGGCTGGCTGTGGTTGAGCGAGCTCGAGGGCCTTGGCGTCGCCGACCAGCAGGCGATCAACCCGCGCGTCACGCCCGGAAAGGTGACGCTGGACCTCGACGGCGACCTACAGGTGCTGCAGCCGCGCACCGTCTTTCGCGGCGTCGCGCCGGGCGGCGGCCGGTTCATGTTGATCTTGCAGGGGTCGCGCCGCGTCGAGCCGCCGCACGGCGTCGTTCTCGACAGCGTCGGCCTCGTCTATCGCGAAGCCGACGAAGCGGAGGTGGTGGCGCTGACGCGCCGTCTGTTGCAGGAGGCCGACCCATTCAAGAATCGCGTCGTGCTGGTCAACCGCGGTCTCTGGACCGTGCGCTCGCGCATTTCCGACCGCTCCTGGAACGACGTTATCCCCAACGCGCGGGCCAAAGAGGAGCTGGACTTCATCGCCGCCTCGATCCGCAATCGGGAAATGCTGAAGGCCGAAGGGCTGTCGATCAAGCGCGGCCTGTTGTTGTCCGGGCCGCCGGGGGACGGCAAATCGACGGCGATCGAATGCTTCGCCAACGACATCGCCGGCGAGGCGACGATCATCATCGTCGAGGTCGTCGATCGCATTCGCGCCATCTACCAGTTGGCGCAGACGCTGGCGCCGGCGGTGGTGATCCTGGAAGACCTCGACCTGATAACGCGGTCGCGCCAGAACCCGAATGGAATGACCGTCAAGGACGATCTGACCGGCGAGTTGTTGCAGGTGCTGTCCGGCGCCTCCGCCTACCCCGACGTCGTCACCATCGCCACCACCAACTATTTCGAAGCGATTGACGTAGCGCTGTCCCGACGCGCCGGACGGTTCGACGCGCACGTCCGCATGGGCTATCCGACCGACGACGAGAAGCAGCGCGTCCTCGAGCTCTATCTCGACCGCTTCAGCGTCGCCGACAAGCTGACGCGGCGACGTCTCCAGATGGTTCTCGCCCGGGAATTCAGCCAGCTCCAACTGGTTCCGGCGCATATCGAGGAATTCGTCAAGTCCGGCGTCAAACGCGCTCGATTGGCGCGCCGCGCGCCCGAATACTCGGATTTCGAACCGGGGATCGAAGCGACGAAGTCGATCGCGGTGCCCAAGCCCGCGCCGCAAATCGGCGGCGCGCTCGCCGAGGCGCTTGCGCTCCTGCAGAAGCTCGATCAGGAGGAAAGACCGACCGCCGCCCAGGCGAACCGACCGGACATGGCGCGGCCGACGCTGTCGCAAATGAGTTGAGCGACGCCGCGGACCGCGCGCCCGAGAGTCCTCAGTCGCGTTGCGCGAGGTTCGCGTCTTCGAAGCCGCCGCGGCTTCGTCGCCCGCCGCCCCGACGTCGGCGGTCGTCGGCGCGCCGGCGACCGTCTCGCCAACGCGGCAATTGCCTCGGGAACTGTGGATATTCAGACGCCTGAGCCAAGAATGCTCTAACGACTTGGATACGCGTAATTAACCGTAATTTGACGATTGCCTGCTCTTATTCCGTTACGGCAGCGCGATGCGGCGCGCCAGGGACATCAAGCGCATGAATCGAATGCAAATTGCGGTTCTCGGCGTCACAGTCGTCGCCTTTGGCGCGGCCTACGTGCTGTTCAACAGCGCGTCGCCGCCGTCGCCCCCGCCTCACGCCGCGGCGCCGAAGATCGAGACCGACCAGGTTCTCGTCGCCGCGCAGGAGATCGGGATGGGCGCGCCGATCACCGACGCCTCGATCGCCTGGCAGGTGTGGCCGAAGGCGGCGGTGTCCGAATTGATGATCGCCAAATCGAGCGGCCCCAACGCGATGGAGGACGTCAAAGGCTCGCTGGCGCGGGAGGCGTTCATCCGCGGCGAGCCGATGCGCCGCGACAAGCTGGTCAAGGCGGGCGCCAA
>CAZKHF010000078.1:0-10716 GCA_964552445.1 uncultured Bradyrhizobium sp.
TGGCGGCGAGATAGCCCCAGGTCGTCTGCGGCGTCGCGCCGTTGAAGAAGCTGAGGCCGAGATCGGCGAGCGTGTAGGTCGACTGGTCGCGCCAGATGCGGCCGACGCCCGAGATCGGCCCTTCGCTGAGCGCCATGACCAGGTCGGCGGTGTAGGAGTATCCGGTCGGGGACGCGAACAGGCCGCCCTTGCCGCCGCCGCCGTCGCCGTGGGTCTGGAAGTTGGCGTACCAGACCACGTTGGCCGCGGCCTTGGTCTTGCCCCAGACGATCGGAATCGGCAGCGCGCTGACCGAGGTCTGGAGCTGCAGGCCGGTGTAGTCGGGCTTGACGCCCGAGGCCTTCTTCTGCCGGAACCAGCCCATTTCACCGCCCCCAATAGCTGGCGAAACGCGCCTCGCCAGCGCGCTCGAAAAGCTCGACGTTGTGGGCGAGCTCCTCCTCGACGACGCAGCGCGCCGACGCGAAGGCGTGGACGACAGTCAGCGGCGCAGTCCGCGTAACGATCGCGCCGTGCGAGAAGCAGCGGCCGTAGCGGAACAGCATCACGTCGGCGGCTTGCGGCGCCGGGACCTCGCGCGCGCGGGCGAGCAGGAACTTCAGGTAGCGCTCCTCGCCGCGATGGAGGTGCCAGTCGCGCGTGTAGGGGCGCGGGTCGAACGGCTCGACTAGGCCGAGGTCGCAATAGACGCGCACCAGCAGCATGGCGCAGTCGCAGCCGACGCCGCGCAAGTCGGCCATGTGGTGATAGGGCGTGCCGATCCAGTCGCGCGCCGCGGCGACGACGCGGGCGCGGGAGGCGAGTTCGTCCATGGCGGCTCCGGTTGGGTTGCGACGCCGTCGCGTCTCGACAGCGGCGCGACGCCGGCGGATGATGGGCAAGACGCGCCGTTCGAGGGGGAGGGCGCCGACTTGAGCGATAGCTGGACCGACTTCGTCAGCGCCGATCCCTGGTTCCGTCCCGAGCCGGCGCGCATAGAGCAGGCCTTGGCTTTCCTGCGCGACGAGCTCGCCTCATCGAACGAGGTCGCCGCTCAAGATGGCGAAGCCGTCACGTTCTTCTTTTCGCCCAGCGGAGGTCTCGCGGCGCGCTGCCCGCGTTGCGGCGCCGAGCTGAGCGAAGAGGCGATCGTCGACTGGCTGAATTCCGACGGAGACGCGGCCAGCGGCTTCCGTCTCGCGCCCCGCGCGATGGCGTGCTGCGGCGCTCCCGTCTCGTTGAATGCGTTGACCAGCGAGCCCCGATTCGCGTTCGCCCGCTTCGGTCTCCGAGTCAGGAATCCGAGCTGGAAATTCTCGGAGACGTTGCCGTCGCACGGTCCAGTTGAGGAGATGGTGCGCGACCTCGCCTGGGTTCGCGCCGACGGAGCGGAATGGCGGGCGAGACACGAGCGATGGAGCGCTGACGTCTGCGCCGGCGAGCGGGAGATCGCCGCACGGCTCGCGTCGATCCTCGGCTGCGAGGTCGTCATCGTCTACGGACATCTTTAGACGGCCGCGGCCTTACGACTGCACGGGCCGGATCGCCGCCTCCATCGCCCGGGCGCGCGCCATGTGGACGGGGTCGTCGACGGTGAACGGCTCCTCGCTGAGCGTGGCGATCAGCCCGCCGTCGTCGAGTCGCTCGACGCCGATCTCCGGCGGAATGGCCACCTTCGCGGCGAGGTCGGCGGGCAAGTAGGTGAGCCAGCCGACCCAGGGCAGGAGCCGCCGGCTTCCCGTCGCGTTCGTCTTGTCCTCGATCTCGGGAACGAACGCGTCGTAGCGCTGGCAGTCGACGCTGAGCTCGCGCGGCGCCCATATCCTCAGCACGAGCTTCATCAGCGCCCGGAGGTCGCCCGCGGTCCAAGGGGCGTTGGTCGCGATGCGCGTCTGGCTGAGGTTGAGAATGATGTAGTTGCGGTGGGCCTGGTCGCGGCCGAACGCGCCGACCTGGAGGCTCGCGCTCGCCATGAACGCCTTGCGGCCGCGATATTCCGGCGGACCGCCGTTCCAGCCGAATACGCGGTAGCCCATCTCCGGCC
Organism: uncultured Bradyrhizobium sp.; assembly: GCA_964552445.1. GTDB lineage: Bacteria > Pseudomonadota > Alphaproteobacteria > Rhizobiales > Beijerinckiaceae > Roseiarcus. The sequence goes on from CAZKHF010000078.1 coordinate 2,024, forward strand.
ACAGTCGGTCGGGCGGAGAATCGTAGCGCGCCCGCGCCTTGGTCGCGAATTGCAGCGCCTCGTCGGCGCCGAGCGGAACCGCGAACCACGGGTGGGCGGACGGCGCGGAGCTTCTCAGCCAGGACGAGAAGATCGGATCGAATTCGGCGAGCGTGTCGACGAAGGCGCGAAACTGCTTGGCGCATTGCGCGACGTCGAGCGGGCGGCTGTTCCACCAGGCGCGAAGTTCGTAGCGTTCCTCGCTCATCGCCGCGAGCCCGCCCCTCGGCCGCAAACGCCCCTCAAGTCGACTCTCCCCAATTCCTCGCTCGCTTGCTCAAGCGCCGCGGCGGAGCGCATCCCACCAACCTGCCAGACGACTCACCGGCCATCAAGCGCCGCGACGTCAGCCTATCGGATTACCTGGCCGATGAAACCGTGGCGCGCCGACCCAGCCGACGGAAAGAGCGCACCGCGGTCTTACGACTGGACCGGCCGGATCGCCGCCTCCATCGCCTTGGCGCGCGCCATGTGGAGGGGGTTGTCGATGGTGAACGGCTCTTCGCACAGCGTGGCGATGATGCCGCCATCGGCGAACTGCTCGACGGCGATGCCGGGCGGGATCGTCACCTTGGCGGCGAGGTCGGCGGGCAGATAGGTCAGCCAGCCGACCCAAGGAAAAAGGAGCTTGTCGCCGGTCGTCAGCAGGACGGCGCCGGGCGGCAGCGGCTCCGTCCGCGGCTTGTAGTTCGGGTCCGGCGCGGTCGCCCTGAAATCCTCGTAGCGATAGCAGTCGATGCTCGCCTCGCGCGGTTTCCAGACGGCGATCGCGAACGCCAGCAGCGTGCGCAACGCGGCCGCCGACCACGGCGCGTCGTCGCGACGGCGGCGGCGGGAAATGTCGACGCTGACGTGATTCCAGTGCGGGTTCTTGTTGACGTACGCGCCGGCGAGGACGCTGAACCCGGCGTAGTAATCGTCGTCGCGACCGTTCCAAGCGGCGGTTCCAAATCCCATCTCGGGCCACACTTGGCGCGGCGTGGTGTCGTAGTATTCGCGGCCCTTGTCGAGCAGCCGAGTCGCTTCTTCGATCGTCAGCGGCAGCGCGCAGTAAGGGCGGTAGATTCCCTTCCTTCCCGATCCGCCTTTTCGCCAATCGGAGAAAGTGGCGTCAGTCGTCGCTAGGCCGTTGAGAAACCGCATGAAGCGCGGCGCGCATTGCTCGACGGATTCTTGGCGCGCGCCCCACCAGAGGTTCATCTCATACGATTCTTTGGTCATCGCCACGGCCCCGGGTCGAAAATAACTTCGATGTTTTCAATTCCTAGCTTTTTGACCATCTGGCGGAGTTTGTCCGCGACTGGTTTCTGCAAGATATGCCATTCGACTTCGCGTCCGACAAGCGCCGCCGCGGCGGACTGTCGCTTAAGCTGCTTCTCGAGCTGCGCCACGCCTTTCTTCAAGAAGAACGTCTTCCACTGGCCGTCGGAGTCAAGAAATCGAACGTAATTCGCCTTCGCTTCAAGCAGGAAGCCGTTTGTGCGTTTGCACCCGTCGAAACGCACAGTTCCGACCTTTATGTCCAGTCCGGCAGGGAGACCGCTGACGTACTCCTGATACAGGAGGGAAAGGGACGAACGGCCGCGCGTGTTCTCGGGAGTTGGATCCGGACATAGTCTCGGTCGGCCGCTGTCGTTCGACGAGCGACTCGATGGCGGCTGATCGCCCTTTCCGCCGGTGAGCGTCTCTCGCGCGCGGTCCAGAGCGCGAAGATCGGCGACAATTCCTGCGTCGCCGACGATGCGGGCGATCGGATTGCCGTCGGCGTCGTAGAAGATCTGGTCGAGGGGATTGATCGTCCTGCCGGTCAGCGTCACCCAACGGCCGCCGATGAAAGCGCGAAAGGAAAGCCGGCCGACCGGCTTGTCCCACGTATATCGCAGGTCGTCCCGGCCCTGGACGCCGCCCTCGACGACGGCGCTGTGGCCGGAATCGGGAACGAACAAGGTGTCAAAAAGAATGGTCGCGACGCTGCTGCGGGCGAAGAGACGCAGGAGCGCGCGGACGGTCGCCTGCGGCAATTCGCCCGCGAAGGACCAGGCGTCTTCCGTGAGCGGCGCTTCGTCGGCCGCGGCGCCTTTGGGGACGGCGCCGCTCACGGCGGCGTCGGTGCCGCCGCCGCGCGTCCACTGGCCGGCGCCGGCGCTGTGCCTGGGCACGCGCAGCTCTTCGTCGATGTTCGGGTTGTACTTGCCGAGCGGCGGCGCCGCGAAGCCGATCGCTGCGAGAATCTGCCTGGGCGGCGCGCCCTCCTTCAGCAGGCCGTCGCAAAGGAAGGCGCGGCGCGCAGCGGCCAGCGGCTCGCGCGACGGCCAGAACCCCGCCAGCGCCAGATGCGTCGCGGCGCTGAGCGCGTCGCCCTCGGCGCGCCTTTCAAGCGCCTTTTGAAGATGACGGAGCGTTCGCTCCGACGCTGGCGCGCGATAAAACGCCGCGATGAGCACGGCCATGCGCGCTTCGTCGAGCGCGCCCTGCTGGCCGGCGATCGCGATCACGGTCTCGGCGCCGAGCGTAAGCTTGTCGCCGACGAACGTCGGGGCGACGAAGAGCGGCGCGAACGGCGCGCGCGCCGCCCACGCCTTCTCCAGTTCTTGGAGCGGCATGGCGAATTCCGATTTCGACGACGGAGACGGATCGCGGGGCGACGCCGCTCAATACGCGATCTGCGGCGGCGGCACGTAAGGGAAGCCGCGGAAGTCGGCGAGGTTCGAGAACCGCGCCTTGCAGGTCGCCGGCGTGTGGTCGCAGCCGGCGTAGACGGTGAACGCGTCTCCCGCCGCCGGCGCGGCCGGCAACGGATAGATCAGCGTCAGCGACGCGCCGGCGACGGCGCTCTTCACCGTCGCGCGCACGTTGGCGTTGACGCCCGAGGTGAAGACGAGCGAGCCCTGGGCGTGGGAAGCGAGCGCGCCGGCGAATGCGATCGCGCTCGCCGTAGAGCCCGCGCCCGCCGTTCCGCTCGCCGCGTAGGTTCCGCGCGGCACGCCGCAGCCCGAGTCGTAGAGCGCGTGCAGGCAGGTCGGCGAATAGAGGTTGCGCGGCATGTCGTAGTCGAGGATCACCAAATCGCTGGCGACGGTGATCTGCGCCGCCGTGCGCCCGACCCAGTCGACCGTCGACACGCGGCCCTTGAACAGGGTCGCGCCGCCGACCACCGTTCCGCCGAGCGCGGTCATGAACACGCGGTCGCGCTTGACGCTCGCGCCGTCGAAAGCGCCGTCGCGCAGCGCCTCGAGCAACGGCGCGCCGTCGACCAGGTCGGTCGGCCGCGCGGCGATCGAGATCTGCTGCTTGTCGACCTCCAGGCCGACCGCGCAGCGATACTTCAGGCCCTGGACCAGCGGGCCGTTCGCGGCGAATGTCACGCCATTGTAGACCACCGGCTGATCGACGTTCGTGTAAGCGAGCGCAGTCCCGGTCGCCAGCGTGAAGGCGAAGCACTCGGCGAAGGCGATCGGAGCGTCGGGGTTGGCGCGCGCAGCGTTGAGGAAGGCGACGAGCGCGCTCGATGCGGCCTTCATGATGCGCGCACCGAACGGAACTTGAGGCTTTGCAGCGTCCAGAGGTTTTGCATGACCTGCTCGAAATCCGCGTCGTCGTCGTCGAAACGGCATTGGAACGCGTAGGAGAACGAGGCGGCGATCGCCGCGCCGCTCGCCGGCGCGCTGGTGAAGACGAGGCTGTTGGGCGCGTCGAGCGACCAGCCCGAAGCCTGCGGGACGCCGCCGACCGTCACTTGGCTGACGTTCGTCACCCAGCCGACCGGTTCGAAAAAACCGCCGAGCGCGCGCGCGAAGGCGAAGTTCGTCGTTGATCCGTCGCCGACGGCGACGACCTGGTTCGCCGCCGCATTGTCGGTCGGGTCGGCGTAGAGAAACGTCCCGAACTGTCCCTGGCATTGCAGGAACAGCCCCATCAGCGCTTGCAGCGATTGCGCGCCGAGGCCGGGGTAGCTCGCCGCGTCGGAGGCGAGCCCGTCGAAGGTCAGCTCGAACCGCCAGATCGGGTTGACGTAGAGCGCGTCGCGCACCTCGCGGCCGGAGGCGTGGCCGGCGACGATGGTCGCAAAGGTCGGCTTCTTGTGAACGCTCCAGCCTTGGCCGGGCAGGGCGGGGAAAAAGGGCGGGGCGGTCATGGCCGCGCCGTCTGAAGTTTGATGGTCCTCAGCGCGAACAGCATCGCCATGAACTCCTCGAAATCGACGACGTCGTCGGCGAAGCGGCAGAGCCACAAGACGCCGAAATCGGCGGTGACGGTCGCGCCCGCGGCGGGAGCGGTCGCGAAAACGATCGACGGCGCGTAGCCGCTGGTCGCCGACCAGGCGGAGGCGGAAAGCTGGGCGCCGTCGACGGCGACCGCCGAGACGCCGCTCGTTCCCGCGACCGGCTCGACGTAGCTTGCGAAGGAGCGGACGAGCGGAAAGATCGTCGTCGCGCCGTCGCCGACGCCGAGAACCTGCCCGGCGACGCTCGACAGCCCTGGCGGCGCCAGCCAGAACGGCGTCGCCGCGCCGCCGACTTCGGCGAAGAAGCCGGCGATCGCCTGTAGCTCGGCGGCGAGCGCGTCGGCGCGCAACAGCTCATAGGTCAGCTCGACGTCGTAGAGCGCGGCGGCGCGACGCGACCTCCGCGTCTCGCGGCCGCACGCGTGGTCGGCGACGTCGGTGGCGAAGCGCGGCTTTGCGTGCGTCGACCAGCCGAGCGTCGTCAGCGTCGGGAAGCTCGCATAAGCGCCGGGCGTCGGCGCCGGCGAGGGCGCGACCGGCGGCAGCGCCGGCCCGCGGCCGTTGAGCCAGTTTCCCGTCGCCCAGTCGCCCGCGTCGGCCCATTGGCTCGAAAGCAAGGGAAAGGCCGGAAACGGCCGCGCGTCCCACGCCCAGACGCAGGAGAAGGCGAAGTCGACCATGGCGACGCCGGTGGCCGACGCCGCGTTATGGCCGTCGACGTTCCAGTATTCGTAGATCGCCTGCAGCGCGAGCTCGGCGATCGTGCCGTCGCGCTTCGGCGCGAAGCCGCCGCCGTCGACGGCGTCCCACACCGACCAGTAGGGCGTGCCGCTGTCGCTCGACTTCGGGTCGAAGAACACGTTGGGCTGGTTGGTCGCTTTGTCGCAGGCGGGGAATCCGTATTCGAGAAAAGAGATCGGCTTCGACTGCGCGACCCACGGCGTCGGCGGCCCGTGCGGCGACCAGCCGGTCCCGTCGCCGTCGTCGTAGATCGCCTGATGCGGGTTGCTCCACCACCAGCGCAACTGCTTGTTGGCGAGCGGCTGCTGGTCCGCGTAGTAGGGGCTGCGGGTTTGCGCGAGGCGGTCGCCCCCGGGCAGCGACACCGTCAGGTCGGAGCCATTGGGGTCGAGGCCGCGCCCGTCATTGCTCCCGTCGCCGTACCACCAGGCGAACTTCTCGCCGCCCTCGATGTTGGCCTTGAGGTAGGGCAGCGAATAGATCGTCGGCGCGCCGGAAAGCCCGAGGCCGTTCATCGTCGCCGCCGGCGGCGGCCACGCGGCCGAAGGCGCCGGCTCAAGCCAGCTCGCCGCGTCGAGGCCGCCGTCGCCGGTCGTCCAGTCGGACAGCGGCAGGTAGTTGTCGAAGCAGACGCGGTCGATGTCGGCGCTCGCCCACAGCGCGTCGAGATGCGGCCATTGGCCGTTGGCGCCGGCGTGCTGATAGCCCATCCAGTCCGACCAGTCGGCCGAATAGGCGATGAGGTTCTTCGTCCCCGTCCCGCCGCGCGCGAGACCCTGGCCGTCGAAGATCGAACGCACGTCGGCGGCGAGCTGCGTCAGGCCAGCGACGAACGGATAGTCCCATGCCGCACAGCCGGAGGCGTCGGTCGTTCCGGCGTTTGTCCACGCCGGCCCGCGGATCGTCTCCAGGCCGCGCAGCTCCGAGCCGAGCGCGAACAGGTCGACGCCGCCCGCCGCCACGCACAGCCAGGCGTAGTGCAGGATCATCCGGCGGTAGGTGTAATCGGTCGGCGAGCCGGAATAGGCGACGGTCAGCTTGACGTCGTCGGGCGTGAACTGCGACGGCGAAGCCGAGCCGAGGAAGGCGTCGACTGCGCTCGTCGCCGCCGCGCTGACATCGGGCGAATGGATGATCAGGCCTCGCCACGGGTAGCCGCTCGCGGTCATCAGCAGCAACGGATAGAACGCCACTTTGAACCCGCGCGCCTTCAAGTCGCGGAGGCAGCGCACGAGGCTCGCGTCGGAGGGCGTGCCGCCGTAGGCGGCGCCGCCGCTCGATAGCGTCGGCAGCGCGACGAGCCCGCTCGAATTCTGCGTCAGGCCGGAGACGCGCCAGTCGTCGGCGACCCACGCCGAGCCCGACCATTGCGCGAACGACCCGCCGGCGAAATTGGTCGCGGGAAAGACGCGGCAGCTCGCCGCCTCGAGCGAGTCGGCGAACCACGCGCAAACGACCGACACGGTCGCGCATTCGGGATGCGCGGCCTGGAGCTGGTCGATCGCATAAGCATAGTCGGTCTTCGTTCCGCCCGGCGCGAAGAACGTGTTGAGGCCGGTCAGCGCGCCGCCCGCGACCGCCCCTTGATGGGCGACGACGTCGTAGGCGAATTCGCCGGTCGCCGGCAGCAGATGGACGCCGAGCGCGCTCGCCATCGGGGCGCGCTCAGCCGCCGAGCCGGCGCAGGCCGAGATGCGCGCCGTGCCGCACCGCTTCGTCGATCGCCTTCATCATCGTCGCGCTATTCGATTTCATCCACTGCGCGACCGAGCCGGAGTCGACCGCCGAGACGTGGAAATTGGTGGTGGGATGAATGTGCACCGCGCTGTTGGGCGCGCCGTCGCTCATCTGCGCGTCGCCCGACAGAAGATTGCGGAACGCGCCCGCTTCGGCGGCGGGCATGACGAGCTCGTTGTGATGCACCAGCGTCAGCATGTCTTCGGGGACGCGCCACACGCCGATGTCGGCCGCGGCGACCGCGCCGGCCATGCTCGCCACCGTCGCTTGCGCCGCCGCGGCGGGGCCGGCGGCGAACGGGCCCATGATCGGCGCCAGGAAGCCGAACACGCCGGCGAAAGCCTCCGCCGCCGAGGAAAGAATCGAGCGCACCATCGTCGCGCCCTGCGTCGCCAGCGACGCCGCCGCGCCGGCCTGCTCCACGCCGGCGCGCGCCGTCACGCCCGCGGTCGTCGCGGCGGTCTTGGCCGCCTCGGTCGCCGCCTGGCGCACCACCGTCTCCTCGCCCCACTCGATGAACTTGATCAGCAGGTCCTCGAGCACGTTCTTGAACGCGGTTCGCCAGCTCTCGGTTCCCGACAGCAGGCCGTGCAGCTGCGAATTGAAGGCCTGCGTCGCCGTGTTGGCGAGCGATTGATACTGCTGGGCCTGCTGGTCGACCGACCTGCGCGTCAGCGCGATCAGTTGGTCCTGGTTGCGCCGCTCGGCGGAAAGAATCTGTTCGTCGACGCGCGTCTTCTGCGCCAGCGACTGCGCGCCGAGCGCCGCTTGCTGGCCGAGCGCGGCGCTCTGGTCGGCGAGCTCCTCGGCGAGCGCCTGGCGCGACAGGGCGAGCTTCTGCGCGACGGTGATCTCCTGCTCGCGCGCCTCCTCGGCGTAGAGCGCGAGCTTCTGGCGGGTCCCGTCGGCGATCGCCTGGATCTCGCCGGTGACGGCGAGGCGGGCGGCGCGCAGCGCGTCGGCCGAAGCGTCGTCGTTCGCCGCCTTGATCGCCGCGGCGGTCTCGGCGTGCGCGGCGGCGAGCGAGCGCTCGATCGCCGCCGAGGTCATGAGCGCGTCGTCGTAAGGCTGAAGGCGCGACGGGCTGAAGGTCTCGGCCATCGCCGCGCCGAGCGCGGCGGACTGGCCGTCGAGTTCGGCGAACGACGGCGCCAAGCTGGCGATCGCCTCGCGCGCTTCGCCGACGCCGGCGACGAGATCGCCGACGTCGGCGGTGAAGGAGACGGCGACGGTCGCGTCGGCCATGGGGCGACTCCTGGAGCTTCACGACTTGCGGGTTCAGAGCTTGCCGTTGGGGAATGCGGCGCGCAGTTCGGCGATGGTCGGCTGGCGCGCCGGCGTCGCCTTCTGCGGCGCCGGCGGGCGGTATTTCAGCGCCGCGGCGATCAGCCAATGCGCGGGCGGATGGGCGCGCCACTCCGCGACCAGGGCGAGGTAGCGCGGGGTGGTGAGGCCGTCGAGCGCCTCGTCCCAGGTCCAGCCGGTGTTGGCGACCACCTCGGCGATCAGGCGGTCGAAGTCGATTTTCCCGCCGGCGGCGACGCCTCCCGCGTCGCCTCGGCCGCCGCGACGGCGCGCAGGCCCGCCGCCTGGGCGACAGCGGGAAACGCCTGGATCAGCTCGCCGACCGAAAACGGCAGGTCGAGGAACTCGTCGTAGCCGAGCGTGGGCTCGACCACCGCGATCGCCCGCCAGGTGGCTTCGGCGAGCCGATCGAGTTCGGCTTCGCCAAGGCCGGCGACGCTGGTCGCGGAGGCCGCCGCGCCGCCCGCCTCGGCGTAGACCTGGAACAACGCCGGCTGGATCGCCTTGATGGCGCGAAACGGCAGATGCGGCAGCGTCCAGCGGCGGCCGGCGAGCGCGATCTCGAAAGCCTCCTCGCTCACGCCACGTCTCCGAAGTTGAGCTGGCACACCTGGCCGGCGGCGTTGGCGAAGCAGGCGAAGTCGAG
>CAZKHF010000079.1:0-10614 GCA_964552445.1 uncultured Bradyrhizobium sp.
GTCGAGAGCCGCACCCAGGCGGTGATCCTCGCCGCCAAGATCGAGAAGATGCAGGAGCTCGCCCCGGGGCAGTAGAGGGCTCTGCTTCGCGTCGACGCGGCGGCGCGTCGTCCCTTCTCCCCGCCAAGGCGCCAAGGACGTCACATAACTTCCGACGTCGAGCGGGCCACGTCGGCCCGGCGGCGTTAAGCCGCCCGGCAGGGCGGCTCCTCCGCTTCGCTCCGGCCCTTCGGGTGACTCCGCCGTTCCGACGAGGCCATTGGCCACCATGAGTTTTGCTGAGCCAAGCCGGCCCTTCGGGCCGGCGGTCTCAGCAAAACTCACGGTGGCGAAACGCCTGATCCGCGCACAGGGGTCAAGCTGTGCGAGCGAAGCGAGCAACCGGCGAACCCGGCTTGAGCTTGACGCCGAGCACGGATCAGGCAGGCAGGATCTCTGCCGCGCAAGAAGACAAGTACAAGCAGACAGGTAGATGTGTGCATGCCTTAGCGCCAAGGCGGGGAGAGGGGGCCTTGCGCCTCGGCCCAAGCGCAGAATGCTCGAAAGCGCGGGCCGACCGTCAGGCCCGCCCCCGGTTCTGCCGGTTGTCGATGAGCTCGCGCACCACGCTCGGGTCGGCGAGGGTGGAGGTGTCGCCGAGCGCGCCGTATTCGTTCTCGGCGATCTTGCGCAGGATGCGGCGCATGATCTTGCCGGAGCGCGTCTTCGGCAGTCCGGGCGAGAACTGGATCAGGTCGGGCGAGGCGAACGGCCCGATCTCCTTGCGCACCCAGTCGATCAGCTCGTCGCGCAGGTCCTCGCTCGGCGCCGCCCCCGACATCAGCGTGACATAGGCGTAGATGCCCTGCCCCTTGATGTCGTGCGGATAGCCGACCACCGCCGCCTCGGAGACCTTGGGATGGGCGACCAGCGCGCTCTCCACCTCCGCCGTGCCCATGCGGTGGCCGGAGACGTTGATGACGTCGTCGACGCGGCCGGTGATCCAATAATAGCCGTCGGCGTCGCGCCGGCAGCCGTCGCCGGTGAAGTACTTGCCGGGATAGGCGGTGAAGTAGGTCTTCACGAAGCGCCCGTGGTCGCCGTAGACGGTGCGCGCCTGGCCGGGCCAGGAATCGGCGATGACGAGATTGCCTTCGCAGGCGCCTTCGAGCACCACGCCGGTCGGGCCGACGATCTCCGGCAGCACGCCGAAGAACGGCCGCGTCGCCGAGCCGGGCTTTTGCGCGATCGCGCCGGGCAAGGGCGTGATCAGGATGCCGCCGGTCTCGGTCTGCCACCAGGTGTCGACGATCGGGCAGCGGCCGTCGCCGACGACCCGGTGATACCATTCCCAGGCCTCGGGATTGATCGGCTCGCCGACCGAGCCGAGCAGCCTGAGCGAGGCGCGGCTCGTCTTCTTCACCGGCGCTTCGCCGGCGCTCATCAGCGAGCGGATCGCGGTCGGCGCGGTGTAGAAGATGTTGACCTTGTATTTGTCGATGATCTCCCAGAAGCGGCTGACGCTCGGATAGTTCGGCACGCCCTCGAACATCAGCGTCGTCGCGCCGTTGGCGAGCGGGCCGTAGAGAATGTAGCTGTGGCCGGTCACCCAGCCGACGTCGGCGGTGCACCAGTAGACGTCGCCGTCATGGTAGTCGAACACGTACTGGTGGGTCATCGCGGCGAACACGAGATAGCCGCCTGTGGTGTGCAGCACGCCCTTCGGCGCGCCGGTCGAGCCGGAGGTGTAGAGGATGAACAGCGGGTCCTCGGCGCCCAGCGCCTCGGGCGGACAATGCGCCGAGACGTTCTCCATCGCCTCGTGCAGCCAGACGTCGCGGCCGGGCCTCCAGCCGACCTCGCCGCCGCTGTGGCGCACGACGACGACGCGTTCGACGACGCCGGGAAGCTTGTCGAGCGCCGCGTCGACGTTGGCTTTCAGCGGCGTCCTGCGCCCGCCGCGCTTGCCTTCGTCGGCGGTGATCACCACCCGCGAGCCGCAGTCCTCGATCCGCCCCGCCAGCGCGTCGGGCGAGAAGCCGCCGAAGACGACGGAATGGATCGCGCCGATGCGCGCGCAGGCGAGCATCGCGTAAGCCGCCTCGGGAATCATCGGCAGATAGATGGTGACGCGATCGCCCTTCTTGACGCCGTGCCACTTCAGGACGTTGGCGAAATGGCAGACGCGATCGAACAGCTCGGCGTAGCTTATATGCTTGCAGACGCCAGGCTCGTCGCCCTCCCAGATGATCGCGGTCTGGCGCGCGCGCTTGGCGAGGTGGCGGTCGATGCAATTGTAGGCGACGTTGGTGACGCCGTCCTCGTACCATTTGATCGACACGTGATGGGGGTCGTAGGAGGTGTCCTTGACCTTCGTGAAGGGCTTGAACCAGTCGATGCGCTTGCCGTGCTCGCCCCAGAACCCTTGCGGATCGGTGATCGAGCGCGCGTACATCTCCTGGTAGCGGGCGTCGTCGACCCAGGCGCGCTCAGCCCATTCCACCGGCGGGTCGTAGGCCTTCTCGGACATCGTCTTTCTCCCGGCGCGCTCGTGGCGGCGCGTTTTTTCCGTCCGCACTATGCCCTAGCGGCGAGGCGCGCGAAAGCGGACCCCCGTGATGCTTTGGTCTTAGGCGAAGGGCCCGCCGCGCGGGCCGGCTTCCCTGCGACGCGGGCGTCGTTGCGCGCCGCCGCGGCGCCGGCTTAGATGGCCGCGCCGCCGCGCCTTCCCGCGCGACTACGACAGGGAAAGCCCCGCCATGCGCGCCTCCTCGTCACGCTTCGCGGCCGCCGCCGCGCTCACGCTCCTCGCCGCCGTCCCGGCGTTCGCCGCCGAGCAGTCGGTCCCCTTCGTCGGCTGCGCCGGCGACGGGCAGACCGGTCCGGTCGCCGCTCCCAAGGGCGCCGCCAAGGCCGTCGCGATCGACGCGGCGGCGGCGAGCCAGCTCGCCTACTACGCCACCGACCAGGACCTCGGCGCGCTCGCCCCCAGAGGATGGAAGTGCTTCTTCTTCTACGGTTCGAGCGGCGCGATCCTGGCGATCGCGGCGACCGACCCGAGCAAGGCGCTCGAAGCGCAAGCGCCGCTGACGGGAGACGCGGTCGTGCTCACCTATGACGACGGCGGCGCCTCGGGAAGGTTCGACGTCGCGCGCTACGCCGCGCGGCTCTTTCCCCAGCTCTACCAGGCCTTCATCGCCGGCGTGATCGCCGAAGGGATCGAGCCGAAGGACAGCTTCCCCGCCGGCCCCTACCCCGCGGACAAGCTCACTTACAAGGCCCAGCGCCTGGTCGAGTTCGTCACGCCGGCCAACAGCGATGGGCTCGGAACCTCCAGCCTGCTCAAGAAGAACGCCGCGCCGATCTCCGGCATGGCGAAGATCGTCGACTCGCCCGACGGCCCGCAGCTCTACCTTCTCGGCGTCCGCCTGCCCGCCAAGCAGGCGAATTTGGCGCCGGCGATCGTCGCGGCGGGGGAGTAGAGGGCGCCGTTTCCCATGCCGACGCGGAAAGCCAGGTCGCGTCTGCGGCGCCCCGACGCCGTCAGCCGCCGAACGGCAACGTGCTCAACGCGGCCTGGACGGCGTCAGAACTGCGCGCGGCCGGCGAACGCGACCGGCCGATCCGCGGAGCGACCGCGGTCGGCGCGCCGATCTCGCGCTTCTCGGCGTTCTTCGCAGCCGAGCCGCGCTTGACCGCCTTGAGTTTCGCCACCGGCGCGACCCGCACGTAACCCACGGCCGCTTGCACCCCGACCGAAGCGATGGCGGAAACGGTCATGATCGAATCCTTGACTCATGGCGCGCCATAAGCCTGAACCCGAATTGATTAACGAAGGGTGACCGAGGCGCGCCGGCGGACGCGCTCCGCTTCCATGGCGCTGCAACGCGCTCTAAGGAGCCGCCTCAAAGCCCGCCCATGGCGCAGACGATCCGCCACTCCTCGTCGGTCACCGGCTGAACCGAAAGGCGCGGCTGGGCGACCAGCGCCATCTTGGCGAGGCGCTTGTCCGCCTTGATCGCGGCGAGCGTCACTGGCCGCGGCAGCGCGCGAACCGCCTTGACGTCGACCATGCCGAACTTGCCGCTGTCGTCGCTCGGGTCGGGATAATAGGCCTTGATCGCCTCGACGATGCCGACGATCTCCTTGCCTTCGTTGGAGTGGTAGAAGAAGGCCTGTTCGCCGACCGTCATCGCCATCAGGTTCAGCTTGGCGGCGTGGTTGCGCACGCCGCTCCACGCCGTCCCCTTCTCGCCCTCGGCGAGCTGCTCAGCGAACGACCACGTCGAGGGCTCGCTCTTCAACAGCCAGTGGGCCATGGCGGTCATCCCGCGAGCGGGACGCCGACCGCCTGGCGCCACGGCTTGACGCCGACGGTCGAGAACAACCCCGCCTTGGCGTAGGGGTCGCCGGCGAGCAGAAGCGCGACCTCGGCTTCGTCCGCGGCCTCGAAGATCAGCATCGAGCCGACCGCGGAACGATGATCGTCCGCCAGCAGCGCGCCCGCCGCCCGCACCTTGGCGCCAAGCGAGGCGAGATAGGCGAGGTGCGCGGGACGATTCTCCTGCCGCGCAGCCGCGCTCTCCGGCTTGTCGATGCAGGTGGCGACGAACAGCATGTCTTTCCCCTTCTTGCGAGAGACGAAGGCCTAAGCGATCGCGCGCGGGGCGTAAAGAGCGGAGGCCGCCCTGCAGATTTGGCAGGGTTGCGGGTTCGCATGAGCGCCGCCGGCCCCAAGATCCCGAGCAGCCATGGATCTCGCCGTCGACCTCTTGGAGAGCCTCTTCTTTCCGATCGTTTGGGCCTGTCAAGGACCGCAGGCCGCTTCGCGGCGATCCCGGCGCCCGTCGCTCGCGACGGGCGCCGGGGTCGTCCTTGACAGGCCCAAACGATCGGAAATTCTGCTCTCCAAGAGGTCGATGGCGCTTTGCGCCGACAGGTCCCGCGTTCCCTTGCCCCCTTTGCGGGGGAACTCATGCTTCCCGCCAAGCGGGCCACGGGACACGGGAGCGGCGCGCCCGCTTGTCAATCCGGCAAGTTTTCAAACTGAGACACCACCCCGTGTCGGCTCGTGTCCTAACGGCTGATCTTGTTCCGTAAGCGCCACAAGCGCCCCTTGGTAGCTGGCTAGCGCTTTGCGTGGACAACATGAACGCCAGCCTGTTCGGGCGCGAGCCCTTGAATGGCGCCGCCGAACCTGGACGCGATCTGCTGGAAATTGATGTCCTCGATGTCGCAAAATCCGTGCGAGCGAAGGATCGCCGCAATGCCGGCCGGCGCGAAACGGCTGACCCAGCGTTCATCGGTTTTCTCGAGCTGTGCGGCCCGCTCCTTCGCGATCTCCCTCATCTCTTCGGGAAATGCCTCGGGAGGTTCCATGTAGTCAAACACCACCTCCGAGTTCTGGATTGACGCCATGTAGTCCAGAGTGCTGTCGATAGCGTCCTGTGTCAGATAGGGCACGACGCCGAGCCAAGTGAAAAATGCCGCCGAGTTCTGCTGAAAGCCTGCGCCGCTTAGCTTCTCCCGTAAGTTATCCCGTTCGAAATCCACCGGCGCGAAGACGAGCCATGACGGAAGCGCCAGTTGAGCTTCCGCCAGGCGCTGGCGCTTCCATGCCTGCGTGGCGGGGTGGTCCACCTCGAAAACACGTACCTGTCGTGCGGCGTGGGGATTGCGGAGAGCGAAGGTGTCGAGTCCGGCGCCAAGAATCACGATCTGCCGAATTCCTCTTTCGACAGCGCCTGACAAAGCATCTTCGGCAATCCGGCCGCGTGCGACGGCGAGCAGACGTCCGATGCTGGCCAAGGGGTGTTGGTTGGCAAATTGCAGAACGTCCTTTTCGTCTTCGTCCAGAATCTTCATGGCGAACGGGTCATCGAGGATTGAGCCATGATCGAGCAGCTGGTGAGCAGCCCGCTGTCGGGCGGGAATCAGGGCTGTGCGGCTGGGCTCATCAGACCTCATGTTCGAGTCCTCCATTCTCATCAATGCTGAGCGCACGAGCGTCGTGTGCGACCGGCGCCCGTCGCATTGGCGCCTTCTGTCCAATTCGGCGCCTCCCGCTCGATCGGCGCGGACCAGAGGGAGAAAAATCCGATCGACGATTTCTTCGATGTCCTGCGCCGACAGCGGTTGCAGCAGCAGCACGAGCTGATGGCGCGCGAGGTCGATCGGCAGCGCCGCCAAGCGAGGCGTAAGCTTCTCAGCGGCGATTTCGCCGCGTCCCGCCCCGCGGGTCAGAATTTCCATCATTATTTTGACGCTGCGTTCGTGCACTTCGGCAAAGAGCGATGAATCGCCCTCGTGGAGAAGCTCTGAAACCAGGCCAAAGACGACTTCTGGGCTTAACTCAGCCGCCATTTCTGAGAAGCGGCGCACAACGGCAAAGACATCGCCCCGGACGGTCCCGGTGTCCGGCGCCTCGGACGAAAGAACAGGTCGGTCTGCTCTCAATGCGGCGCGCACAAGCCGGGCGCGTGTGGGCCAGCGCCGGTAGATCACCGGCTTGCTCGTGCCCGCCCCGGCCGCCACTCTCTCGATCGAGAAGTTGACGTACCCCGCGTCAACGAGCTCCTGCAGCACGACCTCGAAGATCGCCGCCTCCAAGACCTTGCCGCGTCTACGGCTCTTCACTTCCCTTGCCACGTCGCTCAACCTGCCGCTGGTTGCGATTAGACACGTTACGTATCTTATGTCAATCGGGCGCAAGGCGCTTTCGCCCGTAACCCGGCGCGCGCCACGGCGCGTTCCTCATGGCGCGGCCGGCGCCGGAGGAAAGCGAGGAGGAAACTTTCCGCCCCGCAGGCCATTGAAAAAAGGCGAAGCGCGGCAGGAATCGCCGCTTCGCTATTCCTCCCCCTTCGGCGGCCGATCGAGCAGGCCGCTCACCGCGGCCTGCGGGTCGATCGCGCCGTCGAGCAGCGCTTCGACCGCGGCGGAGATCGGCATGTCGACGCCGCGCGCGCGCGCCATGCCCATCAGCGCCGCGGCGGTGAAGGCGCCTTCGACCAGCTTGCCGGCGCCCGCCTCGGCGACGCTCCGCCCTTGGCCGAGCGCGAAGCCGAAGGCGAAGTTGCGCGACTGCGCCGAGGAGCAGGTGAGCACCAGGTCGCCGAGCCCGGAGAGGCCCATCAGCGTGCTCGCCCGCGCGCCATAAGCCTCGCCGAAGCGCCTCAGCTCGGCGAAGCCGCGCGCGATCAGCGCCGCGACGGCGCTCGCCCCCAGCCCGAGGCCCGCGGTCACGCCGCAGGCGATGGCGAGCACGTTCTTCGCCGCGCCGCCGATCTCGACGCCGCGCGCGTCGGTCGAATGATAGAGCCTGAGGTTCGGCCCGCGCAGCGCCGCGCAAAGCGCTTGCGCCAGCGCATCGTCGGCGGCGGCGAGCGTCACCGCGGTCGGCAGGCCGGCGGCGACGTCGGCGGCGAAGCTCGGGCCGGAGAGGATCGCCGCCGGCCAGCGCGGCGCCGCCTCGGCGACGACCTCGGTCATGAAGCGGCCCGAACCGCGCTCAATCCCTTTGGCGCAGACGATCAGCGGCCGCGGCGCGAGCGATGCGGCGAGCCGCGCCGCGGCGTCGCGCGTCGCTTGAGCGGGAACGACCAGCAGGACGGCGTCCGCGGCCGCAAGCCCGCCGACGTCGCCGACGACGCTGGCGGCGGACGCCAGCGCGACCCCCGGCAGGTGTGGACTGGTCCGCGTCCGCTCGAGCGACGCGCGCGCGCCGGCGTCGCGGTCCCAGACGACGACGGCGCGTCCGGCGCTGGTCGCGGCGTTGGCGAGCGCGAGGCCCCACGCGCCCGCCCCTGCGACGCCGATGCTGGCGAACTGCTCCACGCCCCCGCTCCTTTCGGCCCCCCGGCCGCCGGCCGCGTTCAAAACATCGATTCGCCGCCGGCGCAACTCCGCCCGCGCGCGGGTCCTAGCCAAATCGGGCGCAGCGGCCTAACTAGGGTTCTGGCGGCTTCGCCGCCTGCGCGAGGGACCGGTCATGGGCAACATCGACGTCTCGACGATCGTCTTCGCCGTCGTCGCGATTTTCGTCGTCCTCAAGCTGCGTTCGGTGCTCGGCACGCGCACCGGCGCGGAGCGTCCGCCGATCGACCCCGCGGCCCCGCCGCCAACCGCGCGCAGGGGCTTCGGCTTTCCGCCCGGCGGCAGGATCATCCCATTCGGCCAGAACGCGCGGACCGGCGCGCCGCCGGAGCCTCCTCCGGTTCCCGCCGATCGTTGGAAGGGCTTCGCCGAGCCCGGCTCTCCGCTCGCCGCCGGGTTCGACGCCATCGCCGCCGCCGATCGCGACTTCGCTCCCGACCGTTTCCTCGCCGGCGCCCGCTCGGCTTATGAGATGGTGGTGACGGCGTTCGCCGCGGGGGATACGGGGACCTTGCGCCGGCTGGTCGCCCCCGACGTGCTCGCCAACTTCCAGGGCGCGATCGAGGCGCGCCGCGCAGCGCGGCGGACGATGACGACGACGCTCGTCTCGCTCGACAACGCCGAGATCGTCGAAGCGCGGCTCAACGGCTCGCTCGCGGCGCTGACCGTGCGCTTCGCCGCCAAGCTCGCCTCGGCGACGCGCGACGAGACCGGCGCGCTGGTCGACGGAACCAGCGAAGAGCCCGCCGACCATCTCGACCTCTGGACCTTCGCGCGCGACGTCCGCTCGAGCGATCCCAACTGGCAGCTCGCGGCGACCCAGACCGTCAACTGAGCGGAGCCGACGAAAGGTGGGCTCGTCGGCGATTCTCCGGGATAGCGCGGCGGCGCCGCGGCTCGCGCCGGCGCGTTTCGACGATCTCTTGGGCTTCGCCGGCGACGATTGCCTCGCCGCCTTCGCCGCCTTCCGCCGTTCGGCGCGCGCGTTTTGCGAGGGAAAAGCGCCGCCCCGCCCGGCGCGGCCGGCTTCGCCCGGCCTGGCCGCGATCGCCCGCCAGGCGCTCGCCGCCGAGATCGGCGACGCCGCGGCGGCGCGCGATTTTTTCGTCGAGCGCTTCGCGCCGTTCCGCGTCGTCTCCGAGGAAACGGACGGCCGCGCCTTCTTCACCGGCTATTACGAGCCGTTCGTCGACGGCTCCCTGACGCCGACGCCGCGTTTTCGCGCGCCGGTCCTCGCGCGGCCGCGCGATCTCGAAAGGCGCCGCCCCTACCCCGACCGCACCGAGATCGAGGCGCGCGGCGGCGAAGCGGTCGCGTGGCTCGAGGACGCGGTCGAGGTCTACTTCGCCCAGGTGCAGGGCTCGGCGCGGGTGCGGCTGCCGGACGGGCGCGAGGTCCGCCTCGCCTACGACGGCCGCAACGGCCAGCCCTATGCGTCGATCGGCCGCCTGCTGATCGAGGCGGGCGAGATCCCCGAGGGCGAGATGTCGCTTCGACGGCTGAAGGGCTGGCTGCGCGACCACGGCCTCGCGCCGGGCGAGGAGGGCCGCGCGCTGATGCGGCGCAATCGTTCTTACGTGTTCTTCAAGCTCGAAGCGGACTTCGATCCGGCGTTGGGGCCGGTCGCCGGCGCGGGCGTCGCGCTGACGCCGTTGCGCTCGATCGCGGTCGACCGTTCGATCTGGGCTTACGGGACGCCGTTCTTCATCGACGCCGAGCCGCCGTGGGAGGGGGAGGCGCCGACGCCGTTCCGTCGCCTGACCATCGCCCAGGACACCGGCTCGGCGATCGTCGGCGCGGCGCGCGCCGATATTTTTTTCGGCGGCGGCGAGACAGCGGGCGCGCGCGCCGGCGCCGTCCGCTGCCGCGGCGGCTTCGTCGCGCTGCTGCCGCGCGGGGACGAGCGATGAAGGAGATCGTCGAAAGGCCGCGCTCGGCGCGCCGGCGCCGGCTCAGCGACGAAGAGATCGCGTTGTGGATCGAGGTGGCCAAGACCGTGGTTCGCCGCCGCGGCGCGACCCTGCCGACGCTCGCCGCGCCGCGCCCGCCCGAACCGCTCGACCCGTCATCGGCGCCGCCGGCGCCGCGCGACGTCGAAGCCCGCTTCCGGCGCGCGGAAGCGCCGCGCCCGCCGCCGCTCGCGCCGATCGAGCGCCGGCTGAAACGCGCGCTCGCCCGCGGCCGCCTCGAGGTCGACGCCGCGCTCGATCTGCACGGCATGACGCAGGCGGAGGCGCATCACGCGCTGCGCGCCTTCCTTTTCGGCGCGCAGGCGGGCGGCGTGCGTCTGGCGATCGTCGTCACCGGCAAGGGCGGCGGCCGGCCGCGGCTCGACGCCGCGGAATTCGGCGACGAGCCCGGCGTGCTGCGCCGCCTCGTCCCCCATTGGCTGCGCGCGCCCGAATTGCGTTCGGCGGTGCTCGGCTTCGAGGAGGCGGGCCCCGGCCACGGCGGCGCCGGCGCGCTTTACGTCCGGCTGAGACGCCGCGACCGGCGCTGAGCGCCCGGTCGTCGCGGGTTCCCCCCCACGCCGCCCAAGTCAACGCGAGCCGGCGTGCGCGCGCACGGCGATGCGGCACGTCGCGGCGACCAGCGCCTCGACGTCCTCGCGCGTGTTGTAGAGCGCGAACGACGGCCTGACCGTCGCTTCGACGCCGAAGCGGCGCAGGATCGGCTGGGCGCAATGGTGGCCGGCGCGCACCGCAATGCCTTCTTCGTCGAGCGCCTTGCCGACGTCCTCGGCGCGGCGGCCGTCGAGCA
>CAZKHF010000080.1:0-10611 GCA_964552445.1 uncultured Bradyrhizobium sp.
CGACGATGATCTGATAGGCCGACTTGCCGGGGAAGGTGGTGATCTTGCCGGAGACGACGACCTCCAGCCCCTCCTCCGGCTTCACCCGCATGCGGGCGAAGACGCCTTTCCAGATCACCGCGTCCAGCCGCGCGCCGGCGTCCTTGAGCGAGAAATAGACGTGCCCAGAAGAATGCGGGCCGCGGTAGCCGGAGACTTCGCCGCGCACCCGGACGTAGCCGAAGCGGTCCTCGACGGCGCGCTTGAGCGCGCCGGAAAGCTCGCTCACCGTGAATTCGGGCGTGTTGGCTTGCGGAACAGCGGAATCGGCCATCGAGCGAATATGCCGGAAGCGCCGCGTCGGGGCCAGCGCGGCGTTGGCGGCGCGCCAACCGCGATTCGACGGCGATCGCAAATCTCGCCGGCGGCGCCGACGCGGCGCGGGACCGGCGCCTCTCGCGCGCCCTCCCGTCGCGCCGGCCTTGATCTCGCCCTCTTGTCCCGCCATAGCTCGCCCGGGCGCTCGAAGCCGCAGCCGACGGCGGCGGGAGGCGAGCGGGCGCAAGCGAAGCGATGACGACCAGCGCATGACCTACCGAACCGCCAGGCGCGTCGCCCTCGGGCTCGCCGTCGCCTTCCTCGCCGCGACCGCCGCCGCCGACGTCGCCCTCCCGCAAAGCGTTGATTGCGAGCGCCTGCGCCAGGCGATCGCCGACGCGTCGCGCAACGACCAGACCGCGCAATACCAGGCGGCGGCCGACCGCCAGCGCGCCGAGCTCGACCGCACCTCGGCCTACGCGCGCTCGATCGGCTGCGACCGCAAGCAGTTCCTGTTCTTCGGCTCGGCGCCGCCAGTTCAGTGCGGCCAGATCAACGCCCAGATCGCGCGTATGCGCGCCAACCTCGACGAGCTGCAGGCGCGCGCCGGCGGCGTCGGCCCGCGCGCCGATCTGGTCGCGCGCTACACCGCGCAATGCGCCAACGCGCCGGCCCAGCCGAGGAACCTCTTCGAAGCGTTGTTCGGCGGCGGCCGCCCCGCGTCGAATCAGGTCGACACCATGCCGCTGAACCCGGACGCCGGGACGGAGGCGCCGCTCGGCGGCGAGCCAGGACAGCCGCAGGCGGGTTCGAAAGCGGTATGCGTGCGCACCTGCGACGGCAGCTTCTTCCCCGTCTCCTACTCGGCGACGCAGGGCCGCCTGGACGGCCTCGAGGACATGTGCCGCGCGCTCTGCCCCAACGCCGACGTCTCCCTCTACACCTACCCCGCTTCGGGCGACATCGAACAGGCGGTTTCGGTCAGCGGCGCGCGCTACCTGGACAGCCCCACGGCGCTGAAGTACCGGCAGAGCCTCGACCCCAACTGCTCCTGCCGGCGGCGCGGCGAGAGCTGGGCCGACGCGCTCGCCGGCGCCGAGGCCAAGCTCGGCCGCGAGTCGAAAGGCGACATCTACGTCACCCCGGAGAAGTCGGCCGAGATGTCGCGGCCGCGCATCGACCCCAAGGCGAAGCTGGCGAAGCCCACGCCCGCCGCGTCGCCCTCGCCGTCGCCGAGCGCCGCCGCGAAGACCGCGCCCGGCGCGGCCGCCCCGAACGCCGCCGCGACCCCGAGCGTCGATCCGAGCGTCGACCCCGCGCTCAGCCAGCAGGCGGCGACCATCAGCCGCGAGGCGTCGGGCATCGCCAGCGGCGAAGCGCAGACCGGCGCGCGCTACGAGGAAGGCCAGGGCCAGACGGTGGAGTCGGTCGGCCCCGACGGCGTCAAGCGCCGCGTGCGGATAATCGATCCAACGCTCTGACCCGGCCGATCAGCGGCAACAGCGCCGCCAGCTCCGGCCCGGTCTCGCGCCCGGTGAGGGCGAGCCGCAGCGGATGATAAAGCGCGCGGCCCTTGCGGCCGGTCGCCGCCTTGAGGCGCTCGGTCCACGCGCCCCAGGTCGCCCCGCCCCACGGCTCGGGCGGCAGGCTGGTCGCCGCCTCGGCGAGAAAAGCTCGGTCCTCGACCACCGGCGCGATCGTCCCGCAAACCACCGTCCACCAGTCGCGCGCCTCCTCGAAGCGCGCGAGATTGCCGCGCGCCGCCGCCCAGAACGGCTCGGCGAGCGGGCCGTCGATCGCCAACGCGGCGAGCCGATCGCGCGCCGCCGCGAAGCTCATGTGATGCAGCGTGCGCGCCGACAGCGCGCGCAGCTCGGCCTCGTCGAAACGAGCCGCCGCGCGCGACAGGCGCTTGAGGTCGAGCCCCGTCGCGAGCTCCTCGAGCGAAGCGACCGGGCGCACCGCCTCCGCCGAGCCGACCAGCACCGCCAGCGCCGCCAGCGCCAGCGGCTCGACCCCGCTCTCGCGCAGCGAGGCGATGGACAGCGAGCCGGAGCGCTTGGAGAGCCCCTCGCCGCTCGCGTCGACCAGCAGGTTGTGGTGGGCGAAGGTCGGCGCGTCGGCCCCCAGCGCGGCGAAGAGCTGGATCTGCACCGCGGTGTTGGTGACATGGTCCTCGCCGCGGATGACGTGGGTGACGCCGAGATCGATGTCGTCGGCCACCGAAGGCAGCGTGTAGAGATAGCCGCCGTCCTCGCGCTTGAGCACCGGGTCGGAGAGCGAGGCGCAGTCGATGTGGCACGGCCCGCGCACCAGATCGTCCCAGCGCGCCACCGTCGGCTCGAGGCGGAAGCGCCAGTGCGGGCGCCGCCCCTCGGCTTCGAGCGCGGCGCGGTCGGCGTCGCTGAGCCCCAACGCGGCGCGGTCGTAGATCGGCGGACGGCCGAGCGCCTGCTGGCGCTTGCGCCGGCGGTCGAGCTCCTCGGCCGTCTCGTAAGCGGGATAGAGCCGGCCCGCCCGTTTCAGCTTTTCCGCCGCCGCCTCGTAGAGCGCCATCCGCTCCGACTGGCGGCATGTCAGGTCGGGGACGATTCCGAGCCAGGCGAGGTCGGCCTCGATCGCGTCGGCGTATTCGCGCCGCGACCGCTCGCGGTCGGTGTCGTCGAAGCGCAGGATGAAGCGCCCGCCGGCGCGCAAGGCGAACAGCCAGTTGATCAGCGCAGTACGCGCGTTGCCGATGTGGATGAACCCGGTCGGCGAGGGGGCGAAGCGGACGGTGGGGCGAGCGGCCATGCGCCTTCATAGAAGCGTCGCCAAGACCCGGCAATATCGCCCGACCGCCGATTCGCGGCGCGAAACCGTCTGGGGACCCCGATGACGATCTCCGCCCTGGCCGCCGGCGTGGCTGGCGGCGGCCTTGCGCTGCATGTCTTCAGCGCCGCCATCGCCGCGGTCCGCTGCCGCCGTGGCGGCAGGCCGCTTGCCGCGCCCGCCGACGCGCCGCCGGTCGCCATCGTCCAGCCGCTGTGCGGGGTCGAAGCGTTCTCGAAGGAGACGCTCGCCTCGATCTTCGCCCTCGACTATCCTGATTACGAGATCGTCTTTTGCGTCGCCGACGCCGCCGATCCGGTCGCGCCGATCGTGCGCCGGGCGATGGCCGCCCATCCCGAGATTCCCTCGCGCCTGCTGATCGGCGACGACCGCGTCAGCGCCAATCCCAAGCTCAACAACATCGTCAAGGGCTGGAAGGCGGCGCGGAGCGAGTGGGTGATCATGGCCGATTCCAACGTGCTCATGCCGCGCGACTACATCCAGCGGCTGATGAAGCGCTGGCGCGCCGACACCGGCGTCGTCTGCGCCCCGCCGCTCGGCGCGCGCCCCGAAAGCTTCGCCGCCGAGATCGAATGCGCGTTCCTCAACACCTACCAGGCGCGCTGGCAATATGCCGCCGAGGCGCTCGGCTTCGGCTTCGCCCAGGGCAAGACGATGCTGTGGCGGCGCGACGTGCTCGAGGCGGGCGGCGGGGTCGAAGCGCTCGGCGCGGAGATCGCTGAGGACGCGGCCTCGACCAAGGTCGTCCATCGCCTCGGGCTGCGCGCCCATCTCGGCGCGCGGCCGTCGCTGCAGCCGCTCGGCGCGAAGCATTGGCGCGAAATGTTCGGCCGGCAGGTGCGCTGGGCGCGGCTCAGGCGCGCCACCTTCCCGGCGCATTTCGCGCCGGAAGCGCTGACCACCAGCCTGTTCACGCTGATCGCCGCGTGGCTCGGCGCGCCGGAGTTCGGCCTGCCCGCGCCGGTCGCGGTGCTGCTCGCCGCGCTGATCTGGTACGGCGCGGAAGCGGCGCTCGCCCTCATCGCCGGCTGGCCGCTGGTCTGGCGATCGCTTCCCGCCTGGCTCATCCGCGACCTGCTCCTGCCCATCGTATGGATTCAGGGCTGGAACAAGGAGCGCTTCGTCTGGCGCGGCAACGTGATGTCGGTCGACGAAGAGGCGCTGGCGGCCGAGGGGAATGGGCGCGCGCCCGTCGTGTCGCTGAGCGCCCTGGCGCGCCGCTGGGGCGGATGGCGCTAGCTTCGAGAAGCGCCCGCGCCGTGGTTGCGAGCCCAAGCGAAGCCATTTAGCCGGGGTCGCCTCGCCGCTCCGTTCTTCGTCATGGCGACGAGCGTCTCGATCGCCAGCGCGCGGGCGCAGCCGTCGCTGACGACGCAGGCGCCGGAGCGGCGCTTGCGCAGCGCCGGATAGTAGAACGGCGCGTCGTCGCAAGAGCGTTTCCCCAGCGAGGGCGCCGCCGAGGTTTCAGGCGGGCAGCGTCAGCAGGCCGGCGACGCCGCTGTCGAGGCCGAAGAGGAGCCGGGCACCGCTCGCGTCCCAGCGCAGCGCGGTGATCGCGCCGTCGCCCGGCGCGCGCGCGAGAATCTCCGCGCCGTCGCCGAGGCGACAGAGCAGCGCCATGCCGTCGGCGTAGCCGATGGCGACGACCAGGGCGCACGGATGGAAGGCGACCTGGGTGACGCGCGCCGGCCGCACGCCGCATTCGCGCGGCGCCTTGCCCATCGGTCCGTCCTTGTCGCGGAACGGCCAGACGACGCAGGCGTCGGCGCCGGAGGTGGCGAGCCAGTGGCCGTCGTGCGACCACGACAGGGCGCGCGTCTTGCCGGGATAGCCGGTCATGCGCATGTTGCGCGCGTCGGCGATCCGCCAGCCGTGCAGCGCGTTCTCCTGCATCGAGGTGACGAGGAAGCGCCCGTCGGGCGAGGCGGTGACGTCGAGGTGCGAGCCCTTCCATTCGAGCATGGTCGGCTCGGCGGCGGCGTTGGGAAACCACAGCGACGCGCCATTGTAATGGGCGAGCGCCAGCCGATAGCCCTTGGGCAGGAAGGCGAGGCCGCGCACGGTGGTCGGCGCGGCCCAGGATTTCACCGCGCCGGCGGCGTCGCGGGCGCGCGCCTGCTTGCCGGCCGCCCAGGCGATCGCGCCGGCCTGCGCGGTCAGCGCGTCGATCCAGCGCCCCTTTTCCTCGGCGATCGCCTCGAGCCCGCCGTCGGCGGAGGTCCTGACGACGCGGCCGTCGTCGCCGCCGGTCAGCAGCGTGTCGCCGTCGCGCGCGGCGACGAGGATCGCGCCGTCCGGGTGGGCGACGACGCGCCGCTCGGCGCCGGGATCGCCGATGACGACGGTTCCGTCAGCGAGCGCCAAGACCGGTTCGCCGCCGATGAAGGCGGCGGCGACCGCCGGCGCGCCGGCGGCGAGCGGTCGCAGGTGAGCGGTCAGCGAGGAGGTCGGTTCGACCATGATGCGGCGCCCGGCGCTCGGGCGTTCAGGCGGCGCAGGCGAGGAAACCCTCGCGGATCGCCGCCTCGTCGAGGTCGCGGCCGATGAAGATGACCTTCGACTCGCGCTTCTCGCCCGGCTTCCATTCGCGCTGCGGCTCGCCGTCGAGCATCATGTGCACGCCCTGGAAGACGAAGCGGTTGGGGTCGTCCTTGAAGGCGACGATGCCCTTGCAGCGCAGAATGTTCGGCCCGCGCGTCTGGGTGAGCTGATTGATCCACGGCAGGAACTTGTTGGGATCGAGGTCGCCCTCGAGCCGCGCCGCGATCGACTGCATGTCCTCGTCGTGAAAGTGCTTGAGGCCGCCGTGATGATGGCGATGATGGTCGTGGACGTGATCGTGGTCGTGATCGTCGTCGTCCCCCGCGTCGAGAAAGGCGGGCTCGATGTCGAGGATGCGATCGAGATCGAAGGCGCGCCGCTCGAGCACGTCGGCGAGCTTAACGTCGCAGCGCTCGGCGTGATGCAGCTTGGCGTAAGGGTTGATGGCGCGGATGCGCGCGTCGACCTCGCGCAGCTCGGCGGGCGTCGCCAGGTCGGTCTTGTTGACGATGATCACGTCGGCGAAGGCGATCTGGTTCTTCGCCTCCGGCGCGTCGCGCAGCCGCGCCGACAGCCATTTGGCGTCGGCGATGGCGACGACTGCGTCAAGCCGCGCCGCCTCGCGCACGTCCTCGTCGACGAAGAAGGTCTGGGCGACCGGGGCCGGGTCGGCGAGGCCGGTGGTCTCGACGATGATGGCGTCGAACCGGCCCTTGCGCTTCATCAACCCTTCGATGATGCGGATGAGGTCGCCGCGCACGGTGCAGCAGATGCACCCGTTGTTCATCTCGAACACCTCCTCGTCGGCGCCGACGACCAGCTCGTTGTCGATCCCGATTTCGCCGAACTCATTGACGATGACCGCGTATTTGCGCCCGTGCGGCTCGGAGAGAATGCGGTTCAACAACGTCGTCTTGCCGGCGCCGAGATAGCCGGTGAGGACGGTGACGGGGATTCTTTCGCGAGCGGAGTCGGTCATGGCGGTCAAGCGCGCTACCTCCAGACGGGATGGGGAAATTTTATAACGCCTTGGATATAGGTCGCCGAGGCGGCGATGGGTAGAGGCGCCGGCCGCGTTCGGACCCAACGCGGCGACTTACACCTTTTCGCGGCCGTCGTCGGATCGTATCAAGGAGCTGTGAAGTCGTTCGACCGGAAGGATTTCGCGTGCCGTCGCGCTTTCATCGCCTCGCCGCCGCCCTGACTGCGGCCGTCCTCGCCGCGCCGGCTTTGGCCGCTGGCCCGGCGTCGTCCGACCCGGCCGCGCCGGTCGCCGCGCTCTACGCCGCCGAGAAGGCCGGCCGGCCCGCGCTCGCCGAACCCTCCCGGCGCGCGGCGGCGCTGACCCGCAGCCTCGCCGCGTTGTGGACGAAAGCCGAAGCGGCGGCGCGCCGAAACGGCGACGCCGTCGTGGATTTCGACGTCGTCACCAATTCGCAGGGCGCTGAAATCAAGTCCTACGCGCTGAAGGTCGAGCGGCGCGACGCCGCGCGGGCGAGCGTCGTCGCCACGATCGACCCGGGCGACTGGATTCGCGCCTCGCCGCAGGAGAACCGCATCCGCTACGCGCTGTTGCGCCAGGCGGGACGTTGGCGCATCGACGAGGTCGCCGGCGTCGCCGGGACGACCCCCTGGTCGCTGCGCGACATGCTCGAACACGCGTTGCGCGCGCCGTGAACGGAGCCAAAACCATGCGCCGCCTGCCGCTCGTCGCCGCCGCTCTCTTCGCCCTCGTCGCGCCGGCCCTCGCGGGAAGCCCGCTCGACGAGCTCAAGCGCTCGTTCACGCTCGACGGCAAGCCGATCCCGCCGGAGATCTTCCGCGATATGGGCGACGCCGACCTCGCCGATTCCGAACCGGTCCTGGTGACGGTCGACGCGCGCGCGGCGATCGGCTCCAACCGATATGGCGACCCGATCGTCCGCCGCGCCGGGTGGATCGCCCAGAGCCATCCCGCCGACAAGACGCTCGCCGGCGTCGAGGAGACCGGCTACCGTTTCATCGGCGCGACCAAGAGCGGCCTGCTGGTGGTGATCGCCTATTATAGCGGCGGCGGCTCCGGCGCGTTCAACACGCTGCACGTGCTCGAGGCGAAGCTCGCGCGCGCCTTCGACAGCGACGGCAAGGTCTACGAGCGGGTCTGCCTCACCATGCTGCGCAGCGTCGTCCTCGGCGACCGCTGGGACGGCGAGGCGACGATCGCCGGCGATTCGATCCGCATCGCCACCAAGAAGACGCCCGCCCCGGCAGTCCCGAGCGAGATCGAGGCGGCGCGGCCGTAGGCGGCGATCGCTTACAGCCATCCCGCAAGCTCGCGCCGCGCGATCGCTTCGAGGACCCGCAGGCCGTCCTCGCCGTCGTTGAGGCAGGGCAGCGCGGCGAATCTCTCGCCGCCGGCGGCCTTGAAGTAGCCGGCGTTCTCGACGCCGATCTCCTCCAGCGTCTCCAGGCAGTCGGCGGCGAAGCCCGGAGTCAGCACGGCGATGCGCTTGACGCCTTGGCTGGCCAGCGCCTTGACCGTTTCGGCGGTGTAGGGCTGCAGCCATTCGGCGCGGCCGAAGCGCGACTGGAAGGTCATGCGCAACCGCTCTTCGCTGAGACCCAGCGCGGCGCGCAGCAGCCGCGTCGTCTTGGCGCAATGGCAATAGTAAGGATCGCCCTTGTCGAAATAGGCGCGCGGGACGCCGTGGAACGAGGCGAGCAGGACTTCGGGCGCGAAGTCGAGCGCGGCGAGCGAAGCGCGGGTCGAGCGCGCCAGTGCGTCGACATAGACGGGATCGTCGTACCAGGGTGCGGCGACGCGCAGCGTCGGCTGCCAGCGCACCGCCTGCAACGCTTCGAACGCCTTGTCGGCGACCGTCGCCGTCGTCGCCGCGCAATATTGCGGATAGAGCGGCACGAGCAGGATGCGGTCGCAGCCCTTGGCCTGCAGCGCGGCGAGGCGCGCGGCGATCGCCGGCTGGCCGTAGCGCATGGCCCAGTCGACTTCGATTCGCCCGTCGCCGCCGAGCGCCAGCGCCAGCTTCTCGGCCTGGCCGCGGGTGAAGGTCTTGAGCGGGCTCTCGTTGCGCTCGCGATTCCAGATCGAATCGTAGTCGCGACCCTTGGCGGCGGGGCGGCGCGACAGGATGAACAGGTTGAGGATCAACCACCACAGCCAGCGCGGCGTCTCGATCACGCGCCGGTCGGAAAGGAACTCGGCGAGATAGCGCCGCATCGACCAATAGTCGGTCGCCTCCGGCGTGCCGAGATTGACGAGCAGCACGCCGACGCGGCCGCTGTGGACCGGGGGATGGTCCGGCGGACGGAACGAGGCGGCGGCGTTGGGAGCGTCCATCGCCGCTTTGTCGGCGGGGCGGCGAGCGGCGTCAAGGCGAGGGGCGTCCGGCGAGACCAGGGTCTGTCCGAATCTTGGCTACGCCGCCGGCGTGAAGTTCGTCGCCACGCCGTTGATGCAGTAGCGCAGGCCGGTCGGCGGCGGGCCGTCGGGGAAGACGTGGCCGAGATGCGAGCCGCAGCGCGCGCAATGGACCTCGGTGCGGACCATGCCGTAGCTGCGGTCGGTCGTGGTGGCGATCGAGCCGGGAACCGGCTCGGTGAAGCTCGGCCAGCCGGTGCCGCTCTCGAACTTGGTGTTCGTCTCGAACAGCGGCTGGCCGCAGCCGGCGCAGGCGAAGACGCCGGCCCGCTTCTCGGCGAGCAGCGCGCAGCTTCCCGGCGGCTCGGTGGCGTGCTCGCGCATCACCGCGTATTGCTCGGGCGTCAGCGCCGCGCGCCACTCGGCGTCGGCGCGGGTGAAGGGGAAAGGGTCCTGCTTCATCGACGGGCCTCCGAATCCTGTTGTCGCCCGCTGTTCGCGCCAGCGACGCCCGTTGTTACGGCGCGGCGGCGGGCGAAGCGCGCCGATTGCATTTAGGCGCAGCGACCGGCAGAATCATCGGCCATGACGCCCGATCGCGCCCCGCGGTCCGCGGCGCGTCGGGCGCTCGCCACGTTCGCCGTCGTCGCGCTCCTTTATCTATCGTTCGCCTACGGGCTCGCGCCCGCCCTGTGGCGCCATTACGAGCGCCAGAACCGGCTCGCCGACAAGCCAATGACGACGACGACCGCGCTCGGCCTTCCCGGCGACGCGCTCAACGTCGGCCTGGAGGGCTCTCGCGACGACGCGCTGTGCGCGATGCGGGCGGCGGGCTGGCGGCCCGCCGATCCCGTCACCTTCCGCTCCGGCGCGCGCATCGTTTCGAGCGTGCTGTTGCGCCGCGCCTACCCCACCGCCCCGGTCAGCGATCTTTTCTACGACGGGCGCCGGCAGGACCTCGCGTTCCAGAAGCCCGCGGGCG
Organism: uncultured Bradyrhizobium sp.; assembly: GCA_964552445.1. Classification (GTDB taxonomy): domain Bacteria; phylum Pseudomonadota; class Alphaproteobacteria; order Rhizobiales; family Beijerinckiaceae; genus Roseiarcus. The sequence continues at coordinate 10,011 of CAZKHF010000080.1, forward strand.
TCAGCCCGAGCGAGCGCCATCACGTTCGCTTCTGGAAGGTCCTCGACGCCGGCGACGACGGCGAGCCGGTATGGCTCGGCGCGGCGACCTTCGACCGCAGCGTCGGCGTCAGCCATTACACCGGCCAGGTGACGCACCACATCGGACCCGACGTCGACGCCGAGCGCGACCTCATCGTCCAAGGCCTTTCCGCCGCTGGCGTGGCGACGACGCTCTATCGCGTGAGCGGCATCGGGCCCACGGCGTTCGCGCGCAACGGCGGCGGAGACCCCTATTTCACCGACGGCGACATCGCCGTCGTCCGCCTTGCGGCGGGCTGCCGCGCCGGCGGCCCGCCGGAGATCGTCGCCGATCCGCCGGCCGCGCAAGCGAAGAACGCCGTCTTCGCCTGGATCGCGGCGCTGCGGCGGCGCGCCAAATGAAGCGCGCTACCCCGGGAACACCACCGTCTTCTTGCCGTTGAGCAGCACCCGGTCCTCGAGGCAGTAGGCGAGCGCGCGCGCGAGCACGCGCCGCTCGATGTCGCGCCCCTTGCGCGCGAGGTCCTCGGGCGTGTCGCGGTGGCTGATGCGCTCGACGTCCTGCTCGATGATCGGCCCCT
>CAZKHF010000081.1:0-10597 GCA_964552445.1 uncultured Bradyrhizobium sp.
TCGCCAAGCGCGGCTATCGCGCGCTGGTCACCACCCTGACCAAGCGCATGGCCGAGGATCTGACCGAGTACCTGCACGAGAACGGCGTGCGCGTGCGCTACATGCACTCGGACATCGAGACGCTGGAGCGCATCGAGATCATCCGCGACCTCAGGCTCGGCGCCTTCGACGTGCTGGTCGGCATCAACCTGTTGCGCGAGGGCCTCGACATTCCCGAATGCGCGCTGGTGGCGATCCTCGACGCCGACAAGGAGGGCTTCCTGCGCTCCGAGACCTCGCTGGTGCAGACGATCGGCCGCGCCGCGCGCAACGTCGACGGCAAGGTGATCCTCTACGGCGACGTCGTCACCGGCTCGATGAAGCGCGCGATCGACGAGACCGACCGGCGGCGCGCCAAGCAGCAGGCCTACAACCAGGAAAACGGCGTCACGCCGGAGACGATCAAGCGCGGCATCCAGAACATCCTCGGCTCGGTCTACGAGGCCGACCACGTCACCGTCGACCTCGGCGTCGCGGGCGAAGCGACCATCGGCCACAATTTCCAGGCGACCATCGCCGACCTCGAGAAGCGGATGAAGCAGGCGGCGGGCGACCTCGAGTTCGAGGAGGCGGCGCGGCTGCGCGACGAGATCCGCCGCCTGCAAGCGGTCGACCTCGCGGTCGGCGACGACCCGCTGGCGCGCCAGGAGGCGGTCGCGGCGGCGGGCGGCGGCGAAGCGAGCGGCCGACGGTCCGGCCGCCCCGCCGCGGCGCCGAGCCGCGCCCACCAGCCGGCCGATTCCGACATGGGTCCGCACAACTGGGGCGGCGGCGAGGCGCGGCCGAAGGGCGGAGGGAGGCCCGGCCGGCGGCGGTAGCGCGGTCGTGGCCGCCGCGGCGGGGACGCGAGCGCTCACGCTTCCGCGGCGGACCGGCGATCCGTCGGCGGTCGAGCCGCATCGACAACAAGTCTTCGTAACTTTCGTTTCAGTCTTTTCCGTTACAGGTGGCGACGACTGCACGTCGCCTGGAAGGACATCGGGTCGTCGCCAAGCAGCCGATCGGCGTCGACGACGAACGTTCCGCATGGGCTGGGGAGCGTCGTCATGTTCGGTTTCGCTCGCTTGAGGATCGCCGCCAAACTGTTCATCGGCTTTGGCTCGCTGATTCTGCTGCTGGTGGTTGTTTCCAGCATTTCTCTATTCTTCGACGTCAAATTCGGCGCCGTCCTCGCCGACGTCATCCGCCACGACGTCAACGAGTCGTTCGACCTACGCGTGCAGAAGAGCCTCGCCGAAGCGGGCGAGGCGACCTGGATGGCGCTCGCCGCTGGCGACTCCGAGCGCTGGCGCGCGGCCGAACGGGCGATGAAGAGCGTCGACGATCAGGTCGACGCGCTCGCCAAGTCGACCAAGACCCCCAGCCGTAAAGTCAAGGTCGCCCAGCTCGCGGCGATGATCGCCGACTACGAGAAGCTGGCTGGCGGTTTCACGCGCTTCGAGGGGCGCGCCGACGCGCTGCAGAGCGACGAGGCTAAGGCGCTCGCCGCCGCCGCGGCCAAGCAGGTCGCCGACATCCGCGATTTCGCGGACGCGCTGGCCGACGACTTTCGCCGCGCGACGGCGCAAGCGCAGGCGGAGGCGACCGGCATGGCGGCGACGGTCGAGACGGTCGCCGCCGGCCTGGCGCTGGCGAGCCTGGCGCTCGGCGCGGCGCTCGCCTTCGCGATTTCGCGCAGCGTCAAGCGGCCGCTGGCGGGCCTGACGCGGACGATGGCGGCGCTCGCCGAAGGCGAGCTCGAGGCGTCTATCCCCAACGCCGACCTTGGCAATGAGATCGGCGACATGGCTCGCGCAGTGGCGGTGTTCCGCGACGCCGCGATCGAGCAGCGCCGCCTGGAGCGCCAGTCGGAGGCGCAGCGCGCCGAGATCGAGCGCCAGCGCCAACGCGGCGAAGAGGCCCGTCAGGAAGCGGTCGCGCGCGAGCGGGAAATCGTCGCCCAGTCGATCGGCGTCGGCCTCGCCAAGCTCGCGGCGAAGGACCTCGGCTATCGCCTCGAGGTCGAGATGCCGGAGGCCTACCGCCAGCTGCAGCGCGATTTCAATTCGGCGATCGCCCAGCTTCAGGAGGCGATGCTCGGCGTCGCCGCCGCCGCCGGCGGCGTCCATACCGGCGCGCGGGAGATGTCGGCCGCCTCCGAAGACATGGCGCTGCGCACCGAGCGGCAGGCGGCGAGCCTCGAACAGACCGCGGCGGCGTTGCAGGAGATCAGCGCCGCCGTTCGGCAGTCCGCCGAGGGCGCCGGCCAGGCGCGCGCGCTCGCGGCGGGCGCCAACCAGATCGCGAGCAAGAACGCCAGCGTGGTGCGCGACACGGTCGGCGCGATCGACGCCGTCGCGGCGTCGGCGAAGGAGATCGGCCGCGTCATCGGCGTCATCGACGAGATCGCCTTCCAGACCAACCTCTTGGCGCTCAACGCCGGCGTCGAGGCGGCGCGGGCGGGCGAAGCCGGCCGCGGCTTCGCCGTCGTCGCCTCGGAGGTGCGCGCGCTCGCCCAGCGCTCCGCCGAGGCCGCCAAGCAGATCAAGGCGCTCACCACGACCTCGGCGTCGGCCGTCGAGCAAGGCGTGCGGCTGGTCGGCGAGACCGGCCGCTCGCTGGAACAGATGATGACCGAGATCGGCCGCATCAACAGCGCGTTCGCCGGAGTCGACTCCAGCGCCAACGAACAGGCGTCGAGCCTCGGCGAGATCAGCGCCGCCATCGCCGTGATGGACCAGACGACGCAGCAGAACGCCGCCATGGCCGAGCAATCGAGCGCCGCGGTCCGTTCGCTGGAGCAAGAGGCCGCGCGGCTGAACGCGCTGGTCGGCGCGTTCAGCCTCGCGGCGACGCCCCAGAACCAGGCCGCGCGCCGCGAGCGGGCCGACCGCGCGGCGGCCTGACGCGCGACGCCAGCCCCGCCGGCCCGCGCGACCGCCGCCGGCGAACGACCTCCGCCCGCTCGCTTCGCGGCGAACAACGACCAACGACGATGGCAAGGTTCGGTTTACCTCATCGTCCTTTTTGGACCGCATTTCCCGGCGAAAGGCGCATTCTCCTTCATGGGATCCCCGTAGGGGTACGGTGAAGACCGACGCCGATTGCGGGAGGCGAAGATCGCCATCCGCGATCAAGGCGCCGAAGTCGTCGCCAACGCCTGACGGCGGCGGGCGCGGCCCGCTGAAAAACCGGCAAAGAGGCGCCGCATGCTGAAGGCGCCGGGAAAGTTCGCTTTGTGAGGCGCGGGCGCTGAAGCGGCTGCGCGCAAGCCATGGGAAGCTGACCAGTGACCGGCGAGCGGGTAGCGTCGATCGATGGCCTGCGGGGCGTCCTCGCCCTGGTCGTGTTGTACGAGCACACGCACGGTTGCGTGTTTCATGGGCATACCGACGCGCCCGCTCAGCTTGCGGTGATGGCGTTCTTCGCGATCTCGGGCTACGTGCTGACTCGCGCCTGGGACGGCGACTTTCCGGCGTTTCTGGCGCGACGTTTCGTTCGGCTTTGGCCGCTGTTTGCGCTGTGCCTTGCGTTTGGCGCGTGGCTCAAGGGGGTGCAGCCGGAGTGGACCTATTTCTTCTGGTATCCGTTCGTTTATGACCCCGATAAATCCGCAGTGCTGCAAATCGACGATGCGATGTGGTCGTTGTTCGTCGAAGCGTGGGCTGCGCTGTTCATGCCTCTGATTGTCTGGTGCGGACGATCGTCAATTCGTGTGATTGCGGCGGCGGCGGTGGCGATGGTCGGCTTTTGCGTCGATCATTGCTTTCTGTATGCGGCGCTGTTTGTCGTCGGGGCGTTCTTCGCCGAATGCGATTTCGACCTGAGCGTCCTGAATGGGCCTGTGGCGCAATGGCTTGGGCGCATATCGTACAGCCTGTACCTGACGCACCTGTTCGTCGTGCGGTTTTGCGAAGCGCGCTGGCATACGCCGGAGTGGCTCGAGCTCCTGCTGGCGCTCGCGGCGGCCCAGGTCGTCTGTTCCGTGGTGGAGCGGCCCAGCATCGATCTGTCGCGTCGCGCCGGCAAGGCGGTGAAGCAGGCGCGCGAGGCGTTGAAACGCGGCTTCGCCGCGAACGAGGCCGAAGCGTGAAGCTTCAAAGTCAACCTCGCGCGGCTTGATAAGACCGGGAATGCCGAATACGGCGATGGGGCGGACAGCGCCCCGCCGGGGCCCAGCGCGCCGTCCGCCCCGTCATCGTAACCTCGCGTCACTTCGGCTTCCACTCGCGCGCCATCCGCTGCGCCTCGGCGATCTCGGCGGGCGTCATCCTCGCAGCCAACGCGTCGCGGTTCTCGCTTCCCCGTATGCGAATGTCGGCGTCCGACGCGAGCGAGGCTAAGCTGAACCACATATAGGCCTGCGCGTAATCTTGCGGCGCGCCCCGACCTTCGCGGTAGATGAGGCCGAGGCTGAGCTGCGCGCCGGCGTGACCTTGTTCGGCGGCTTTGCGGATCCACCTCGCGGCCTCGGCGAAGTCCTGCGGCGCGCCTTGACCTTGCTGGCGCATGATCCCGAGGCTGAACTCTGCGGCGGCGTTCCCTTGGTCGGCGGCTCTGCGGCGCCAAGCGACGGCTTGCGCGTAATCTTGCGGCGCGCCGCGGCCAGTGGCGTACATCCAGCCGAGGTCCGTCTGCGCGCCGGCGTCGCCCGCTTCGGCCAAGGGGAGCAACAGGCGCATCGCCGTCGCGTCGTCGCCGCGCCGGTACGCCGCTCGGCCGTCTTCAAGCGGCCCCGCCGCCGCGACGCCGAGAAGGGCGAGCGCGACAACGCCGCCCGCAAAGAGCGTCGTCCACCGCGGTTTCACGGCGCGCGCCTCCGACATGACCAGCGCGGAGCCAATAGACCGCCCCCGCCCTATGTCGTCAATCGAGGCCGCTCCGCCGGCGCGCCGCCGCCGATCGGCGGCCCCTTCGCGACGACAAAGCGCAATCGCCCAAGGCCGCTAAGCTTGACATTGCGCAACACGTCGCGCCGCGAAGCGTGCAAAGTGGCGTCCATAGGCGGTCGTGCTCAATCAATAAGCCGCCCAGGCTTCGGAACCGAGACGCCGTGCACGGGTCTGCGGCGCCGAATGCATATGGTGAATGGGCGGACGCAGAAATCGTCCGCCCTTTTTCTTTTGCGCTTTGACGGCGCTGGCGGCCGAAGCGCCGCCGCGCCATAAGCTGTCGCCGCGATCCCACGCCTTGCTACGCCCGCGCGCGGCGCTCCAGCGTTCGCGCCGCCGCGAAGCAAAGGCTGGCCGCCGCCGCCAGCGCCGGCAGCAGCAGGCACGCGCGCTGCAGCCCCGCCGCGTCCGCCAGCGCGCCCAGCGCCAGCGGCGCCGACAAGATCGCGACGCCCGAGGCGAGCGAAGCGCGGGCGCTCGCCGCGTCTTCGCGCTCGCCCGCCGCGCCGATGGCGAATCCGAGGGTCAGCGGATAGAGCAGAGCGATCCCGAGCCCCAGCGCGAACAGCCCGACGACGCTCAGCGCCGGCTGGCGCGCGCCCCAGTAAAGCAGGAACCCCGGCAGCGTCAGCGCCAGCGAAGCGAGAAACAGGCGTTGCGCCGCGACGCGCCGCAGCAGCGGCGCGGCGAACAGCCGCCCGGTCAGCATGGCGGCGGAAAAGGCGGCGGCGGCCATCGCCGCGCCGGCGCGCGACAGTCCCTGCACGCGCTCCAGCACTTCGGGACACCACAGCAGCGCGCCGTATTCCAGCGCGATGACGCAGACCAGCGTCGCCCAGTACGCCCAGTAGGCGGCCGGCAGGCGAGCGGGCCTGGTCCCGCCGCGCCGCCGCGCCGGCGGGAAGGCCTCGCCGGCGCAGCGCGCCAGGACGATCGCGGCGAGCTCGACGCCGAGCGCCAGGCCGCCGCGCCAGCTCACGCCGCTGGCGACGAACAACCCCATCGCCACCGTGGCGACCAGCGAGGCGGCGTACGAGGCGGCGTTGGCCTCGCCGAAGGCGATGGCGCGGTCGGCGGCGCCGCGCCGCTCCGCCAGCGCCGCCGGCGTCACCACCAGAACCAGCCCGCCCGGCGCGCCGATCAGCAGGCAGCCGGCGACGCTGACGGCGGCCGTCGTCGCCAGGCCGAGCAGCGCCGCCCCGGCGCAGGCCCCGACCAGCCCGAGCGCCAGCGCCTCGCCGCGGCCGAGCCAGGCCACGACGCGCTCGCCGATCAGGCCGCAGACGATCAGCCCGATCGCCAACGCGGCGGGGCACAGGCTCGCCGCCCCGTAGCTCAAGCCGAGCTCGTCGCGCAGGAACGGCAGGATGTTGCCCTGGATGCTGAGGAAATACGAGAACAGGGCGAGAGCGAGATAGCTCGTCCAGGTGGCGCGGTCGCGCCGGAAGCCGCCCGCCGCTTGGCGGGTCGGCGCCCCGCTTGGCAGGCCGAGGGTCGGCGGGTCGTCAAACATTATCGCCGCTTCTCCCGTTCTTGAACGTTCAAGTGACTCTATCGCGTGGGGCTTGAACGGTCAAGGCCCGCGAGCTAAGGCTGCGCCATGAGCGACCAGGAACGGCGGCGGGCGACGCTGCGCGACGTGGCGCGGGCGGCCGGAGTGTCCCACACCACGGTGTCCAACGCCTTCTCCCGGCCCGACCAGCTTTCCGCCGGGCTGCGCGAACGCGTGCTGGCGACCGCGCGCGGGCTCGGCTACGCCGGCCCCGACCCGGCCGCCCGCTCGCTGCGCACCGGCTATCACGGCGCGCTTGGCCTGGTGTTCAGCGAGGATCTGCCCTACGCCTTCGCCGATCCGACGGCGATCCTGTTCCTGCAAGGGGTGGCTGAGGCGTGCCGGGAGCGCCGCGCCAACCTGCTCTTGATCGCGACGCGCGCCGAGAGCGAAAGCGCGGAGCCGGCGTCGGGCGCCTCGCCGCAAGCGGTGCGCGACGCGGCGGTGGACGGTTTCATCCTCTATTCGCTGGCCCGCGACAGCCCGGTGATCGCGCCGGTGCGCGCGCGCGGCCTGCCGCTGGTGGTCGTCGACCAGCCGCGGCTCAGCGGCGCGCCGCACATCGGCGTCGACGACTTCGGGGGCGCCCGGAAGGCGGCCGAGCACCTTCTGGCGTTGGGGCGCCGCCGCTTCGCCGTGCTGTCGCTCAATCTCAAGCCGGACGGCCGAAGCGGGCTGGCGATGGAGAGGCGGATCGCGGCGGCGACCTACGAAGTGAGCCTCGCGCGGCTCAGCGGCTACCGCGCCGCGTTCGCCGCCGCCGGCCTGAACCCGGCGGCCGCGCCGGTCCTGGAATGCGCGGTGAGCGACGAGCGGCTTGCGCGCGACCTTACGGCGCCGCTGCTCGCCGGCGACCCCGCGAAGCGGCCCGCCGCGATCCTGGCGATGAGCGATCGGCTGGCGCTTGGGGCGGTGGCGGCGGCGCGGGAAGCCGGCCTCGCGGTCCCCGAGGACTTGTCGGTCGTCGGCTTCGACGACAGCGCCGGCGGAACGCTCGCCGACCTGCCTCTCACCACCATTCGCCAGCCGCACGCGGAGAAAGGCCGGATCGCCGTGGAAATGCTGACGGCGCCGAGCGCGCCCGGCGAGCGGCGGCTGGCGACCGAGCTGATCGTGCGCGCGTCCACCGCGCCATGGCGGACGTCGTAGAGTCGAGGAAGGGCGCGGCGGCGTTGAGGCGCTGGGCCAATGGCCCCGTTTCCCTTCCCCGCTCATCAAACCGGACGCGCGGATTTCCCGCATCCGGATTTCCGACAGAGTTCATGTCAGGCTCACGGCGGTCGCGGTGGGTTTGTCGCGAGACTTACGGCGCGTTTTATCGCCGCGCTCGGCGATGTGGCGAGGCAAGCCGGGGACAACGAAGCGAGCGAGGCGGTCCATCATTCCCCTGACAGCAGTTTGCTGGCTCATGGCAATATAATGCGCTGGCACCTTAATACAGACAGCGCGACCGGGCTCCCTCAGCGCATGCGCGTCGGCGATATTCTGCAACGCGAATTCGCCGCCAACCAGGGGCAACTTGCTCGCCTCAACCAGGCCCGCCAGCTGATCGAGAACCGGGGCGTTGGGGCTGATGAGCACGAAGGCGTCGCGCAATCAAACCGGCGCGGCATTCGCCAGCCATTCGGCTCAAGCGGCGAGCGGCGGCTGCGAGTTCGCCAATTCCATGTTCGCCGTCGCGGAAAGCGGAAGATGATCGGAGGCTCGTCGGGCGAGCGGCGTGTCGTGAACGGCGAGATCGCCGATCAGGCTGCTCGGCCAGCCGAGGATGCGATCCAGCGCGAAGATCGGTCGCCGCGCCGGGAAACTCAGGATTGAAGGAGCGGCGCCGAAGGTCGGCTCGAGCACGTCGAGCGACGAACGACGGCGACGACGCCACTCGTTGAAGTCGCCGAGCAGGATGGTCGGCATCGGCGGCAGGTCCATGAACGCCCCCAAGAGCGCGCCGGCCTGATCGACGCGGGAGAGACGAAGCAGCCCGAGATGAGCGGCGATGATGCGGAACTTCCCCTCGCCGAGGTCCATCTCGGCGACGATCGCGCCGCGCGGCTCCAATCCCGGCAGCTTGAGGCGCGAGCGACGGTAGGCCTGCGGCTCTCCGCGCACGAGCAAGGCGTTGCCGCGCCAGCCGTGGCGATGCGGCGCGTCGGATTGCACGAGGAGTTGCATTCCCGTCTGACGCAGGATCGCCTCCGGATCGAGCAGGCCGCCTTTCTTGCCGAAGCGACGATCGACCTCCTGAAGGGCGACGACGTCGGCGCCGATCTCGCCGATGACCTCGACGATCCGATCCGGTCGGACATTGCGATCCGCGCCCCTGCATTTGTGGATATTGTAGGATGCAACCTTCATCATGACCTCGGTTCGGATTCCGTCAGATATAGGGCATCGTCAGCCGCGCCGCTGCGTCGCGAAGCTTCACGACGAACCAGCGGCCGTCGATTTCCGCCAAAGTGACCGGACGGGCGCGGCGTGCGTCGATGATCGCGCTCAACCGGCTGGCGAAATCGGGATCGTAGCTCTCGAGCGTCAGCTCGAAATTGAGCCTGAGGCTGCGCATGTCCCAATTGGCGCTGCCGATGAGACTCCACTTGCCGTCGATGGTCATCAACTTCGAATGGTCGAATGGCGGCGGAGCGCGCCAGAGACGGCAACCGGATTGCAGCAAGGGCCTGACATGCGTCCTGACCGCCCAGGCGACGAGCCGATGATTGTTCGCCGCCGGCAGAACGAGCTGGACGTCCACTCCGCGTAAGGCCGCGAGCTGCAGCGCGGTCAGCAATTGCTCCTCGGGCACGAAATACGGCGTCGCGATCCGGATCGATTGCTGCGCCGCATTGATTGCCGACAAAAGGACCATAACCAACTGGTCGACCTCTTGGTCCGGACCGGCCGCAATCGCCCGCGCCGCGTCTTTTTCGCCCGAGGCCGCGTCGGGCGAGGGCTTCGACTCGGTCTGAGCGGCGCCCGTCGTGAAGGACCAGTCGTCCTCGAATTGTTGCGCGATTTGCCGCACCACCGCGCCCTCGACGAGAAAGTGCATGTCGCGGACCGGCGCCTTCGGCTGCGATTCGAGCAGGTTCTCCGCGCCGATATTGAGGCCGCCGACGAAGGCCGAGACGCCGTCGACAATCAGACTCTTCTTGTGCAGGCGCAAATCCAGGAACGGCATCTTCCAGGGCAGCGTCGAATGGAGGAAACGCGCGACGGGAACGCCCTGCCTGCGCAGGCGACGATAGGCGGAAGAGCGCACGAAGCCTCCGCCGAAACCGTCGATCAGAACGCGAGTGGCCACGCCCCGGCGATGCGCCCTGGCCAAGGCGTCGACGAAACGCAGTCCAACGGCGTCGGTGCGGAAGATGTAAGTCGAGAGCGCGATGCTGACTTTCGCGCCCTCGATGGCGGCGAGCATTCGCGGGTAGGCCTCGTCCCCGCAGGCGAGCGCAGCGGCCACTTTGCCTGTCGAAATGTCCTGGCTGGTGATCTTGGTGATCGCAATCTTGAGACGCTCGATCGGGTCGGAGGGCGCCGCGCCGCTCGCCCTGTGGGGAGCGAAATTCCGAAGCGATCCCTTCAATCGCCGCGCGCGGCGCTTTACGCGATTAATCCCAAAGCCGAGATACAGGAGCGCGCCGATAACGGGCGCGAGCCACGCCATTCCGATCCACCCAATGGCGGCGGGGACGTCGCGCTTGTTGATCAGTGCGTGAACGGTGACGGCGACGGCGATCAGGACATGGACGACCGCCGCAGCGAACGATCGGCTTGCAAGCCATGTCGATGCGATGACCAAATATTCCAATCGAGCCCTCGAGCATCGCCATTTCGAGTGCGCTGTTCCAGAATTCGCGGGCCTTTGCAAGACGAACGTCGATTCTTGGATCGGCCAAGAATGACTCGTCGTCAAACAATCGGCAGGAGCGCTTCGCACAACGCTGCGTTGGAATTGCGATAGCGCTTGCATAGGTCCTAAATTCGCCGCCTGCCGGCCTCCTTATCACGGCTCGGGGCCGCGCTTGCGCATACCGGTGACAGCATACCGGTGACAGGCAGCTATTTCCCTTTTTTCCGCGCCGGGGGTATGTTCTTCCCATGAGCCGCATCGCCCGCATCGTCGTTCCCGGCGCCCCGCATC
>CAZKHF010000082.1:0-10524 GCA_964552445.1 uncultured Bradyrhizobium sp.
AGCCTTCGCGCAGGGTCTTGAGCACCGGAATGCCGCCCGCGACCGCCGCCTCGAAAGCGAGCGTCGTCCCGCGCGATTCGGCGATGGCCGCAAGCTCGAGGCCGTGGGCGGCGATCATCGCCTTGTTCGAGGTCGCCAGCGGCAGGCCGCGCGACAGCGCCGCGCGCGCGGCGGCGTAGGCCGGCCCGTCCGCGCCGCCCATCGCTTCGACGAACACATCGATCTCGCCTGAGGCGGCGAGCGTCGCCGGGTTGTCGAAAAAGGCGGCTTGCTCCAGGCCGGCGCCGAACTCGCTTCGGCTGAGCGCGCTGGCCGCGACGATGACGATTTCGCGGCCGGCGCGCGTCGCCAAGTCCTCCCGCCGCCTTTGCAGCAGGCGGACCAGCCCGCCGCCGACGGTGCCCAGGCCCGCAAGGCCGACGCGAAAAGGTTTCGGCATTCGATCGTCATCCCGCCAAGAGAAGCGAATCGACCGGCTCGGAACCCGAGTCCGCCGACTCTGGAGCCCTATTTGCCCCACTAGCGGCCGACGATCAATGCAAACTCAGCCGTAGCGCTCGATCGCGCTCTTGGCTTTCTTCTTGCGCGCCTTGCGCGCGGCGTAGCGGGCGTCGCGGTCGAGCTTGCGCTCGTACTCGAGGCGGGCCTCCTCCTCGCGACGGGCCTGCTCGGCCGCTTGGCGCGCCACCTCGGCGAGGCGTTCGGCCTCTTTGCGAGCGGCCTCTTCGGCGGCGCGGCGCGCCGCCTGGGCGGCCTCGGCCTCCGCCTTGCGGCGCCGGCGGTCCGCTTCGCGCTCGGCGCGCGCCCCGAGGATGGCGCGACGCTTGGCTTCGCGTTCGATGACCGCGGGATCGTTGGGATCGTATTTCGGGCGGGTGAGGAACTTCTCGATCAACTCTTTGCGGGCTTTGGCGGACGCCGCCTGGCGATCGAGGAAACTGTTGCTATGCAAAAACGACATCGCTTTCCTTGGAACCGGTTTCGCCGCGCGGCTCATGCCACAAACCGTCGGCCGCCGCAATGCTTTTGCCGCAACGCAGCAATGCCGCGGCGCTCGCGCGCGGCCGCAACCGCAAGCGCCGGGCGACGCCCCGCGACCGCGTGACGGCGCGCGGAGCGTGTACTAGAAACGCGTGACGGCCGCGGGCGACGATCGCCGCGGCGGCGCCAAACGGGGAGCGAATCGTCCGATGAACAACGCAATCCTCGACCCATTGACCCCGCGGCATCTCGCGCTCTTCGGCGCCGTGGTGCAGTGGTTCGCGCGCTACGAGACGTTGATGGAGCAGGCGATGGCGACGGTCGCCGGCTGCGATCTCCCCGCCGTCATCCTGCTCTTGCGCAGCCACAGCTTCAGCGGCAAGCGGCAGACGTTGCTCGATCTGCTTCGTCATCGGGCGGCGCCGATGGACGAGCTCGACCGCATCCGCGGTTATCTCGTCATTCCCTACAATCTGGCGCGGCTGCGCGAAGACATCGGCCACTGCGCCTGGCGCCGCGGCGCCGCGCCGGACGGCGTGCAGCCGAACTGGATTCTTCGGGTTCCGCCGAGCGTCAAGCCGTCGCGCGGCGCCGACGCGGCCCCGGAAACCTACATCGAGGACAGCGGCGAGCAGGTCGAGTACACCATCGACGACCTCGAGCAGATCGTCGCCGGCCTTGCCGAAAACTACACCATGTTCGCGAGCTATCTCAAAGAGATCAACCTCCTCGGGGCGCGCCGGTGAGACGCCGCGCGAAACCTTCGGTCGGCCGCGAATGATGGTCGAAGCGCTCGCGCCGTTCGCTCTCGCCGTCTGGGGCTACCTGCTCATCGGGCGCGGAGGGTTCTGGCTCGGCCGCGAGCGCGACGACGCGCCGCCGCCGCCCGCGTTCCCCGCCGCGTGGCCGGAAATCGTCGCCGTGATCCCGGCGCGCGACGAAGCCCGGACGATCGGCGAAAGCGTCGGCTCGCTCTTGCGGCAAGACTATCCGGGACGCCTTTCGCTGCTGGTGGTCGACGACCAGAGCTCGGACGGCACCGCGGAGGCTGCCCGCGCCGCCGCCGAAGCCGCCGGCGCCGCGACGCGCCTCGCGGTCGTCGCTGGCGGCGACCCGCCCCCGGGCTGGACGGGCAAGCTGTGGGCGATGCGCCAGGGGCTGACTGCGCTGGAGAAAGTCGCGGCGGCGCCGGAGTTCGTGCTGTTCAGCGACGCCGACATCGCCTATGAGCCGCGCGCGCTCGCCCGTCTCGTCGCCATCGCCGAGGCGAAGGGCGCTTCGCTCGCCTCGCTCATGGTAAAGCTTCGCTGCGAAAGCGCGGCCGAGCGCTGGCTCGTCCCCGCTTTCGTGTTCTTCTTCCAGATGCTCTATCCGTTCGCCTGGGTCGCCGATCGCCGCCGCCGCGTCGCCGCGGCGGCGGGCGGATGCATGCTGACGCGACGAACGGCGCTGTTCGCCGCCGGCGGCCTCGAGGCGGTGCGCGGCGCGCTGATCGACGACTGCGCGCTCGGGGCGCTGATGAAGCGCCAAGGTCCGATCTGGCTCGGCCTCACCGAGAACGCCGTCAGTCTGCGCCCGTACCCGACCTTCGTCAGCTTCGGCGCCATGGTGGCGCGCTCGGCCTTCGCCGAGCTTGGCTACTCCTCGCTCAGGCTGGCTGGCGCGATGGTCGGCATGGCGGCGACCTATCTCGCGCCGCCGCTGCTCGCGCTGTTCGCCGACGGCTGGGCGCGATGGGCCGGCGCGCTCGCCTGGGCGGCGATGGCGGCGAGCTTCGCGCCGACGCTCAGGCTTTACCGTCGGCCGCTGGCCGGCGGCCTCGCCCTGCCCGCTATCGCGCTGGCGTACCTCGGCTTCACCTCGGCTTCGGCCGTGCTATACTGGCGCGGGTGCGGCGGCTATTGGAAGGGCCGTATTCAAGCGCCAAAGAATGTGCGCGCATGACGACGGCGACCGTGGCGCTTTCCGGCAAGACCCATCGCGACGAGAACTTTCCGGTCGCCTCGCGGCTGATGGACGCGCGCCATCGCGACCCGATTCTCGCGTTCTATCGCTTCGCCCGCGCCGCCGACGACGTCGCGGACCATCCGACGCTGTCCCCTGATCGCAAGCTCGCCGCGCTCGACGCGCTCGGCCAAGCGCTGTGCGGCGACGCGCGGCGCGAGCCCGACGCCGAGCCGCTGCGCCTGGCCTTGCGCGAGCGCGGACTAAGTCCCCGCCACGCCCTTGATCTGCTCGCGGCGTTCCGCATCGATGTCCACAAGCGCCGCTACGCCGACTGGGCGGAGCTGATGGACTATTGCCGCCTTTCGGCGGCGCCGGTCGGCCGCTTCGTTCTCGACGTCCACGGCGAGCGCGAGGCGCTCTGGCCCGCCTCCGACGCGCTGTGCGCGGCGCTGCAGGTGATCAACCACCTGCAGGATTGCGGCGCCGACTACCGCCGACTCGACCGCGTCTACTTGCCGCAGGACGTTCTCGCCGCACACGGCGCCGCGATCGAGGCGCTCGGCGCAGCGCGCGCTTCGCCCGCGCTGCGGGGCGTGATCGCCGAGCTGGCGCGACGCGCCGGCGAGTTGACGCGCGAGGGCGCGGCGCTCTTGCCGCAGATCGACGACTTCCGCCTTGCGCTCGAAATCGGCGCGATCGAGAGCCTCGCGCGTCGCCAGGCGCGAGAGCTCGAACGCCGCGACCCGTTGAGCGAGCGCGTCCGCCTCAGCAAGGCGACTTTCCTCTGGGTCGGCGGCCTCGGCGCGTTGCGGCGCCTTCCGGCGCGGCTGGCGCGAGCCGGACGAACGCAACCGCAGGCCGCCGCATGAACCCGCAAACGGCGCCGGCGATCCACAGCTCGTTCTATCTGGCGATGCGCATCCTGCCGGAGCGCCGTCGCGAGGCGATGTTCGCGCTCTACGCCTTCTGCCGCGCGGTCGACGACATCGCCGACGAGCAAGGGGCCTTGTCCTCCGGCGAGCGCCTGGCGGCGTTGGCCGTCTGGCGGACCGACATCGACGCGCTGTTCGCCGGGCGGTGGCCGCCGCATCTCGCCGCGCTCGCGGAAGCGACGCGTCGCTACGAGCTGCGGCGCGCCGATTTCGACGCCGTCATCGACGGCATGGCGATGGACGCCGCCGGCGACATCCGCGGGCCGGACTGGGCGACGCTCGATCTCTATTGCGACCGCGTCGCCTGCGCCGTCGGCCGGCTGTCGGCGCGCGTGTTCGGCTTTCAAGCGGAGGCGGCCGACGCGCTCGCCTTTCATCTCGGGCGCGCGCTCCAGCTCACCAACATTCTGCGCGACATCGACGAGGACGCCGCCATCGGTCGGCTTTATCTGCCGCGCGAGGCGCTCGCCGCCGCTGGAGCGCCGACCGACGAGCCGCTCGCGGCGGCGGCCGATCCGCGGCTCGTCGCCGCCTGCGCAGAAGTGGCGGAGCGCGCCCGCTGGCATTTCGATCAGGCGGAGCCGATCATGGCGGGCGCGCCGCGCGCCGCGGCGAAAGCGCCGCGGTTGATGGCCGCCGTCTATCGCTCGATCTTCGATCGCATGGTCCGCGACGGTTTCGCGCCCCCGCGCCGGCGCGTCAGGGCGAGCCGGCTCGCCATCCTCGGCGCGCTGTTGCGCTACGGCCTGCCGTGAGCGGCGGCGTCGCGCATGTCGTCGGCGCCGGCGTCGCCGGCCTGAGCGCGGCGACGCGCCTCGTCGAGGAGGGCCGCCAGGTCGTCGTCCACGAGGCGACGCGCGCCGCGGGCGGCCGTTGCCGCTCCTATTTCGATCCGTCGCTGGGCATGACCATCGACAACGGCGCCCACCTCTTGCTCTCCGGCAACCGCGCCGCGCTCGACTACCTCGGGCGGATCGGCGCGCCCGGCCTCGACGGCCCGCGCGAAGCGGCGTTCGATTTCGTCGACCTGAAGAGCGGTGAACGCTGGCGCCTCAGGCCGAGCGCCGGGCGCGTTCCCTGGTGGCTGTTCGACCGCAGCCGCCGCCCTCCGGGCGCGCGGATCAGCGACTTTCTCGCCCCGCTCGGCCTCTTTTTCGCGCCCGCGCGCGCGACCATCGGCGAAGCGATGCGCTGCGAGGGCGCGCTTTACGAACGGCTGTGGCGGCCGCTGCTGCTCGCCGGCCTCAACCTCGATCCGCGCGAGGGCTCGGCGGCGTTGGCGGCGGCGATGCTGCGCGAGACGCTCGCGGCGGGGGGGCGCGCCTGCCGGCCGCTGGTCGCCACGCGCGGACTGGCGCCGACCTTCGTCAACCCGGCGCTCGACTTTCTCGCCGCGCGCGGCGCCAGGGTGAGCTTCGGCTCTCGGCTGCGCGGCGCGCGCTTCGCCGGCGAGCGCGCCGTCGCGCTCGATTTCGAGACGGGAAGCGTGGCGCTCGATCGCGACGACGCGCTCATCGTGGCGACGCCGCCCGGGATGGCGCGCGAGCTGTTGCCCGGCCTCGAGACGCCCGACGAATTCCGCAGCGTCGTCAACGCTCATTTCCGCGTCGCGCCGCCGCCCGGCCAGCCGCCGATTCTCGCTGTGGTCAACGGCCTGAGCGAGTGGCTGTTCGCCTTTCCCGACCGCCTGTCGGCGACCATCAGCGGCGCCGACCGGCTGATCGATCGGCCGCGCGAGGAATTGGCGGCGGAAATCTGGCGCGAGGCGGCGGCGCTGACCGGCCTGCCCGCCGCGACGCCGCCCTGGCAGATCGTCAAGGAGCGGCGCGCGACCTTCGCCGCCACGCCGGCGCAGAACGCCAAGCGCCCGCCGGCGCGCACGCGCTGGAGCAATGTCGCGCTCGCCGGCGACTGGACGCGGACCGGCCTGCCGGCCTGCATCGAAGGCGCCGTGCGCTCCGGCTACGCCGCCGCGACGATCGTCCTGAACCAGCGCGCCCGAGCGCCGCGGGCCGCCGTCGCCGCGGGGAGCCGCCCATGACCATCGCTGTCGCCGACCGCGAGGCCGCGCCGTCGCTCGAAGCGCTGGAGCCGCGCATCGCCTCCGCGGCCGCGGCGCTCGGCGCCTTGCAGCGCGACGACGGACATTGGCGCTTCGAGCTCGAAGCCGACGCGACCATCCCCGCCGAATACGTGTTGCTCAAGCATTATCGCGGCGAGCCGGCCGATCTCGCGCTGGAGCGCAAGATCGCCGCCTATCTCAGGCGCATCCAGGGCGATCACGGCGGCTGGCCGCTGTTCCACGCCGGCGCCTTGGACGTCAGCGCCAGCGTGAAGGCCTATTTCGCCCTCAAGATGATCGGCGACCATCCGGACGCCGCGCACATGCGCCGCGCGCGCGAGGCGATCCTCGCCCGCGGCGGCGCGGCGCGCGCCAACGTCTTCACCCGCCTGCTGCTGGCGCTCTACGGCGAGGTCCCCTGGCGCGCCGCGCCGGCCATGCCGGTCGAAATCATGCTGCTGCCGCGCTGGTTCCCCGTCCACATCGAGAAGATGTCCTACTGGGCGCGCACCGTGCTGGTCCCGCTGCTTGTCCTCCAGGCGCTCAAGCCGCGCGCCGCCAATCCGCGCCGGGTTCGCGTCCAGGAGCTGTTCGTGACCCCGCCGGAGGCGGTCAGCGACTGGCCGGCCGGCGCGCACCAGAAACGCGGCTGGGTGATGTTCTTCGGCGCGATCGACCGGGTCTTGAAATTCGCCGAGCCCTATTTCCCGCGCGGACCACGCCGCCGCGCCATCGCCGCCGCCGTAGCCTTCGTCCACGAGCGGCTCAACGGCGAGGACGGCCTCGGCGGCATCTATCCCGCCATGGCCAACGCGGTGATGATGTTCGACGCGCTCGGCTATCCGGCCGACCATCCCGACCTCGTCGTCGCCCGTCGCGCGATCGAGCGGCTGCTGGTCGTCGGCGAGGACGAGGCCTATTGCCAGCCCTGCCTGTCGCCGGTGTGGGACACCGCGCTCGCGACCCACGCGCTGTTCGAAGCGGGCGACGCGGCGAGCGCCGAGCGCGCGCGCGCCGGCCTCGCCTGGCTGAACCCACGCCAGGTTCTCGACCTCAAGGGCGACTGGGCGGCGCGCCGTCCCGAAGCCCGCCCCGGCGGCTGGGCGTTCCAATACGCCAACCCGCATTATCCCGATCTCGACGACACCGCGGTCGTCGCGATGGCGATGGACCGCGCCGACCGCGACGATTTCGGCGCCGCGGCGGGGCCGCACGCGGAGGCGATCGGCCGCGCGCGGGAATGGATCGAGGGATTGCAGAGCCGCGACGGCGCCTGGGCCGCGTTCGACGCCGACGGCGGCTACGACTACCTCAATAACATCCCCTTCGCCGATCACGGCGCCCTGCTCGATCCGCCGACCGCCGACGTCACCGCGCGCTGCGTCTCGCTCATCGCCCAGCTCGGCGAGAAGCGCGAGACCAACGCGGCGCTGGCGCGCGGCGTCGACGCGCTCATCGCCTGCCAGGAGAAGGACGGAAGCTGGTACGGCCGCTGGGGCATGAACTACATCTACGGCTCCTGGTCGGCGCTGTGCGCGCTCCATGCGACGGGCCTCGATCCGCAGTCGCCGCCCGTCAAGCGCTGCGTCGAGTGGCTCGTCGGCGTCCAGAACCCGGACGGCGGCTGGGGCGAAGCCGGCGACAGCTACAAGCTCGACTACAAGGGCTACGAGCCGGCGCCGAGCGCGGCCTCGCAGACCGCCTGGGCGCTGCTGGGGCTGATGGCGGCGGGCGAGGCCGACCACCCCGCGGTGGCGCGCGGCGTCGCCTATCTCGCCCGGACGCAGGGCGCCGACGGCCTCTGGGACGAGCCCTACCACACCGCGACCGGTTTTCCGCGCGTGTTCTATCTGCGCTATCACGGCTACGCGAAGTTCTTCCCGCTGTGGGCGCTCGCCCGCTACCGCAACCTCAAGCGCGCCAACAGCCGCGCGACCAAGTTCGGCATGTGATCTCTTGACCCGGGCCGCGCCGCCGCCTCGCCTTCTGTTCGTCAGCGGATTGAAGCGCGAAGCCGCGCTCGCCGCCGGGCCGGACGCGCTGGCGGTGTGCGGCGGCGGCGAGGTTCTCGCTGAAAGGCTCGCCGCCGCGCCGCCGTCCATTCGGCTCGCGATCAGCTTCGGCCTGTGCGGCGGCCTCGACGCGACGCTGGAGAGCGGCGACGTCGTCGTCGCAACGCGGGCGCTTGGCGGCGGCGAGAGCCTGCCGGCGGACGAAGCGGTCGCGCGGGCGCTGGCGGATCGTCTGCAAGCGGCGGGCGAGCGGGTCCGCCTCGGCGCGGTCGCCGACGCAGCGGCGCCGGTCCTCACGCGCGCGGCCAAGGCGGAGCTGCGCCGGGTCTCCGAGGCGATCGCCGTCGACATGGAGAGCGCCGCCGCGGCGCGCTTCGCCGCCCGGCGCGGCGCGCGCTTCGCCGTCCTGCGCGTGGTCGCCGACCCGGCCGGGCGCGACCTGCCCGCGCTCGCCGCGCACGCCGTGCGACCCGACGGAAGCGTCGACTACGCGGCGGTTCTGCTCGGCCTCTGCCGCGCGCCCTGGCAGGCGCCGGCCCTGGTCGCGACGGCGCGCGACAGCGCCGCGGCCTTCGCCGCGCTAGGCCGCTGTCGCCGACGGCCCGCCCTTTTTCTCGGCCTCGCGGATCTCTGACAGCTTGCGCGCGACGTTCTGCGAGAAGATGAACTCGGCCGGACGCTGCTGGTCGAGCGGGATCTCGGGCGCCATCGGCCCGTCCGTGCGAACGCCGCGCAGCGCAACCCCGAGCGCCTTCAAAGGCCGCCTCACCGTGTCGGCGACCGCGGTCGCCTCGAAGCCGCTGTGGACCATGCAATTGGCGCATTTCTCGTAATTGCCGGTTCCGTAGGCGTCCCAGTCGGTCTCCTCCATCAGCTCTTTGAAGGTGGCGGCGTAGCCCTCGCCGAGCAGGTAGCACGGCCGCTGCCAACCGAAGACCGTCCGGGTCGGGTTGCCCCACGGCGTGCAATGATAGGTCTCATTGCCGGCAAGGAAGTCGAGGAACATCGACGACTGGTTGAACGCCCATTTGCGCCCGCCGTCGCCGCGGCGGAAGATTTCGCGGAACAGCCGCTTGGTGGTCAGACGGTCGAGGAAATGCTTCTGGTCGGCCGCGCGCTCGTAGGCGTAGCCGGGCGAGACGGTGACGCCGTCGACGCCGAGCGCCGTGACCGCGTCGAAGAACGCCGCGACGCGCGCCGGGTCGGCGTCGTTGAAGAAGGTCGAGTTGATCGTCACCCGAAAGCCCTTCGCCTTCGCCAGCTTCAGCGCGGCGACGGCGCGGTCGTAGACGCCCTTGCGGCAGACCGACTTGTCGTGCATCTCGCGGTCGCCGTCGAGATGGATCGACCAGGTGAAATACGGGCTCGGCCGGTACTGGCCGATCTTCTTCTCCAGCAGCAGGGCGTTGGTGCAGACGATGGCGAACTTGCGCCGCGCGATCACGCCCTCGACGATCTTCGGCAGGTCGGCGTGCACCAGCGGCTCGCCGCCGGCCATCACCACCACCGGCGCGCCGCACTCGTCGACCGCGGCGAGCGCGTCGGCGACCGACAGCCGCTTGTCGAGGATCGCGTCGGGATAGTCGATCTTGCCGCAGCCGGCGCAGGAGAGATTGCAGCGGTACAGCGGCTCGAGCATCAGCACCAGCGGGTAGCGCTTGCGCCCCATGAGATGCTGCTTGACGATATAGGCGCCGACGGTGGCGACCTGTCGAAAAGGAATGCTCAAGCGTAACTCCTGATCCGGCGCGGCCGCCGACGGTCGGGCCGCGACGATTCCGCTTTGTGGGAGCTAGATTTAGTTCACCAATCGGGCGGGCTCAAGTTTCCCGGCCGGCGAAATCCGCGTAGCCGCCAAGCCGCGCGCCCGAGCAGGCCAGGGCGTCGCGGCAGCGTTCCGACGTCAGCGCCGCGAGCTCCTCGCGGTGGCGGTAGCCCGCCGCCGAGCCCGCGAATTGGTCGGCGGTCGCCGGATGGAGATAGATTTCGCTCAAGCCCTCCGGCAGGCGGGCGATGAGGCCCTCGAGCCGCGCTTCGCCCATCGCCCCGCTCCAGGCGAGGCCGAACACGCGGTCGGCGACGAGAAGACCCGCCGCCCGCGCCCGCGCGCGCGTCAGCAGGGCCCACGGCGCGGCGACGCTGGCGGCGAGCGCGCGACGGGTCGGTTCGACCGCGCGCAACAGGCGAAGCGGCTCCACCGGCGCGCGCAGCGCTTTCAGGCCGAAGTCGCGGCCGACAGCGAGGAGCTCGCTCATGACCGCGGGATGCAAATGATAGTGCTGGTGGGCGTCGACGTGGTCGAGGGGAAGCCCGGCGGCGCGGTAAGCTTCGAACTGCGCGCGGATTTCGGCGTGGAGCTGTCGGCGCGCGGCCGTCCGCAACAGGATCGCCGCGCCATAAGCGACGAGATCGTCGCGCAGGCGCCCGGCGCGGTCGAGGAGATCGGGGATCTCCACCGCCGGCGCGGTGGGCGCGCCCTCGACCAGGGTGAGATGCAGCCCGACCCTGAGACTCGGCAGGCGGCGGGCGCGCCGGATCGCGTCGGCGGCCGCGGGCGCGCCGACCATCAGGCTCGCCGCGCTGAGCAGAC
>CAZKHF010000083.1:0-10521 GCA_964552445.1 uncultured Bradyrhizobium sp.
ACCCGCTACGGCAAGTTCACCTACGCCATCGGCGCCAATCCGCTCGCCGCGCGCGTGTCCGGCATCAACGTCGAGCGTCATACCGTGCTCGTCTACACGCTCGCCGCCGGGCTGTCGGCTCTTGCCGGCATCGTCCAGACCGCGCGCGCGATCAGCGGGCAGGCGGGCGTCGGCATGGGCTTCGAGCTCGACGCGATCGCCGCGGCGGTGATCGGCGGCACGTCGCTCGCCGGCGGCGTTGGCCGAATGACCGGAACCGTGATCGGCACGGTGATCCTGGGCATCCTGACCTCGGGCTTCACCTTCCTCAACATCGGCGCCCACTATCAGGAGATCATGAAGGGCGCGATCATCATCGCCGCCGTGATCACCGACCAGTATCGTCAACGCCGGCGCCGCAAGGCCTAGTCCCAGCAAATGCGGCGCTCTTTGCGCGGCGCGCGCTTAGCTCGTCGGCGCCGCCAAGTTAAGGCCACGACTCCTATGGCGTCGAATTTCAGGATTGGATCGGAGCCGCCAAGATCGGCAAGATCAGCGCTCCGAATACGCGGGACGGCTCTTCCGCCGCGGTCGGGGCCGACGCGTGTCTTGACGCGAAAGGCGTCGGAGCGAGCGCGTCGGTCGTCACGCCGCCTCGCGACGCATCCGACGATCGAAATTCTGAGTGGGATTGTCTGGACCACATCTGCATGACCAGGTTCGGCGCCTGGTTTGCCTCAAATCGGAGGAAGAACGAATGGCGAGCCGTGCTATCAAGTTTGGTTTCAATCATATGGTGTGCCCGTCGCTGACGCCTGAAGGACTCGTCGACGCCGCGGTCCAAGCCGGCGCAGTTGCGATCGAATTGCGCAATGACATTGGCGCCAACAGCATAGGAGACGTCGATACGGCTCGTCGCGTCGGCGCGAAGGCCGTGGATCGAGGACTCGAGGTTCGCAGCATCAACGCCCTCTATCCATTCAATGTTTGGAATGACGAGCGCGCGCATCAGACGGAGAGCCTCGCCAAGCTCGCCGCCGCATGCGGGGCGACTGGTCTCGTGATGTGTCCGCTCAACGAGGGCAAGATGCTTGAAGATACGCCCGAGAAAGCGGCGAATCTTCGCGCCGGGCTGAAAGGAGCCCTCGCGATCCTCGGCGAGTTCGGCCTCAAAGGCTTCGTTGAACCGTTGGGCTTTCCGATTTCCTCGCTGCGCTTCAAACGCGCGACGCTCGCAGCGATCGATGACATTCGCGGCGCGGAGGTGTTCTTTCTGGTTCACGACACATTTCATCATCGCGGCTCTGGCGAGCGCGAGATTTTTGCGGCGCGAACGGGACTGGTGCACGTTTCGGGGCTTGAGGATCCGACGATCGCTTTTGCTGACATGCTGGACGGGCACCGCGTGCTCGTAGGACCGAAGGATCGCCTGGGCAACGTCGAGCAGCTTCGCCAGCTCTACGCCGATGGGTTTGACGGAATCGTTTCGTTCGAACCATTCGCGAAAGAAGTCCACGAGCTTGCCTCTCCGATTGCGGCGGTGCGCAACAGCATGGCGTATGTGCGCGAGGCGTTGGCGATGTCGTAAACCTTCGAGAGCGGCGGCGTTGTTCGCCCGTCCGGGGAGAACGGCGCGGCGGGACCGCCGGCGAGGATCGCCGGCAGGACGATCGGGAAGCGCATCGATTCGGGCGCGACTCTGATCGCCAAGGAAAACGCGCAGAAGCTGCTCGGCTTCCGCAATGCGATCAAGCGAACGATCCCCTCGCCAGCCTCGACGAGCGAAAACCAGGGTTGACGTAAAGACTGGGATGGCCGGATCGCCTTAAGCGGTTCGGCCATTTCTCGACTGGGAGGGCTAAGCTTGTCTGACTTGGTTCGCATCGGCGTCGTCGGCCTCGGACGGCTCGGCCGCCGCCACGCCGAGAATCTCGCCTTCCGCGTCGCCGGCGTTCGGGTGGTCGCCGCCGCGAGCCCGATCGAAACGGAGCGCGCCTGGGCGGAGGCGTCGCTCGCCGGCGCGGCGACCTACGCCGGGCTGCCGGAGCTCCTGACTCATCCCGGTCTGGACGCGGTGTGGCTGGCGACGCCCACCTCCCTGCACGCCGATCACGCGATCGCCGCGATCGAGGCGGGCAAGCACGTCTTCTGCGAGAAGCCGCTGGCGCTCGACCCCGCCGACTGCGATCGGGCGGTCGCCGCCGCCGCCGGCCGGCCGGGTCAGGTGGTGATGGTCGGGTTCATGCGCCGGTTCGACGCCGCCTACGCCGAAGCCAAGCGCCGCGTCGACGCCGGCGAGCTCGGCGAGATTTTCGCCATCCGCTGCGTTTCCGAAGATCCGATCGATCCCGACGGCTTCTTCGTGCGCTTCGCGCCCACCTCGGGCGGCATCTTCCTCGACTGCTGCATCCATGACATCGATCTCGTTCGCTGGATGCTGAACGGGGCCGAGACCTCCTCGGTGACGGCCGCCGGAAGCCGCCTCATGTACCCGGCGCTCGGCGAATGCGGCGATGTCGACAACGGCTACGCCACCGTGGTCTTCAAGGGCGGCCAGGTCGCGACCTTCCACGTCTCGCGAACCTCGCATCGCGGCTACGAAGCGGCGATGACGATCGTCGGCGCCAAGGGGGCGTTGCAGATCGGCGCCGCCGTGCCGCAGCTGCCGCTGACGCTCGAGGCCGGCGGACGCCGATCGGTCGTCGGCCAGGTCGACTTCTTCGAACGTTTCGGCGAGGCGTTCCTGCGCGAAGCGCACGCCTTCGCCGACGCGGTTCGCCGCGGAGGCCCGACGCCCCTCAGCCTCGAGGACGCGCGGGAAGCGACGCGCCTCGCCTGCGCGATGCGCGCGGCGCTCAAGACGGGCTAACGCTCCGGTTGACGGAGCCTTTGGCGACGGCCGGGCGGCGATCCCGCGAGCCCGGCCCGTCGAGCCGGCGAAGATAGCCTCCGATCGCTCATGGCGGCGGCAGCATCTCGTTGCGAACGACGCTCGTCAGCTCCCGGTAGGCTTCGATGAACGACCTCAACGTCCTGACCGTCGCGCCGTAATGGTCGAACTCCGCGACCGACAGGCCGTCCTCGTCGTAGGCGCGGCGGAATTCGGGGAGCTTGCGATAAAGCTCGGCGACGACGTTGGGATCGACCGGGTCGTCCATGCGCGGCTTGACCTCGATGTCGGAGCCGTTGAAAAGCACCTGGTACTCATGGGGGATGGTCAGGACGATGTCGCCGCCGATGAGTTCCGACCAATGCATATGATGACGGTAGGCGGCGGCGAGCAGACGCGCGCGGTAGCCGCGCGCCCGGAAGAGGCCGTAGGCTTTCTTGATCACAGCGATGCCGCACCAATCAAGATGGCCCGGCGTCATCACCACTTTGTCGCGCTTGGCCACCAGCTTCAGGTAGTCGTCGGTGCGACCGACCATGATCGTGCAGACCGGCCGCATCGTCGCGATGTCGTTTCCTTCCTTGGCGCGGCGGTCGAGGCCGCGCTCCACCGCTTCGGCGACGGCGACGGCCTGCGGCACAGTGAAGCAGACGGTGGCGTTGACGTTGACGCCGCGGCGGGTCGCCTCCTCGATGGCGGCGACGCCGGCGGCGGTCACCGGAATCTTGACCTGAATGTTCCGCGCCAGCGTGCTGAAATGGACCGCTTGTTCCACCAGCTTGGGGGCGTCCATGTAGTTGACCGGATTGGTCTGCATGGACAGCCGTCCCTTCAGCCCCTTCTCGCGCTCGAACACGGGCAACAGCATTTCAGCGCCGCGCAGGCCGACCTGCTCGATCAGTCTCCAGGCGATCGCGTCCTCATTGGCGGTCGGATTGTCGGCGATCAACCGCCGCAGCTTGTCCTTCCAGAAGTCATATTCCTGTCGAAGCACGGTCAGCACAATCGACGGATTGGTGGTCGCGCCGACGGCGCCGTTGGCGAGCGCGTACTCAAGCTCCTGCGCCGAGCAGGAGTCGTTCCAAAAGTCGGTCGCCGTGGTCAGCACGGTTCGACGCAGCGGC
Organism: uncultured Bradyrhizobium sp.; assembly: GCA_964552445.1. Taxonomy (GTDB): domain Bacteria; phylum Pseudomonadota; class Alphaproteobacteria; order Rhizobiales; family Beijerinckiaceae; genus Roseiarcus. The sequence goes on from CAZKHF010000083.1 coordinate 3,994, forward strand.
GACATTTCGGAGGGCGAAATATTCATGTCGGGCGTCTCCAGATCGTTCGCGCCGGGTCACCCGGGCGCTTTCCGCGCCACCTGAGCCCAAGCGATATGAACGTTCCAACATTTAGCAGAAATGGATCAGTTCGTCCATCACGATTTCAACCCATCGCGCTCCCGTTTCAGCCGTCGCGATCGCCCTGACGCGTGCGGCTGAACGCTCCCGGGCCGCCTCAGGCGGCGTCCGGCGAGAGAATGGCCCAGCCCCCTTCGCCGAGGCGGATTCGCGTCTCCCGCGTTCCCGGCCTGGCCAGCGCGCCGCAGCCGGCGACGATCGCGCGCATGTCCGGCGCCGGCAGTTCGCGGCCGCCGTCGAGGTCGAGCGCGAGCGCCAACCGTCGCGCGCCGTCCGACGCTTCGACGACCAGTTGCGCGTTGGCGAGATGAACGACGCGGCTGCGGGCGCGATAGAGCCACGGGTTGCGGCGGCGCAGGCCGATCAGCTCCTGATGGCGGCGGTAGATCGCCCAGCCGGATGGCGCGAGCCGCTCCGGCCGCTCGGGAAATGCCGGCCGGATGGCGTCGTCGCCGCCCGCGCGATCCTCCTTGATCCCGCGAAACGCCTGCTCGTCGCCGGCGTAGATCGACGGCGCGCCGCCCAAGGTCATGAGAATCGCCAGCGCGCGCTCGATTGAGCGCTCGTCCGCCAGCCGGCTGGCGAGACGCGTGACGTCATGATTGCCGACGAAGGTCTGCGGGACGAAGTCCTCCAACAGCCGGTTGTGGCGATCGAGCGCCCAGGCGAGCTCGAAAAAGTTGCGATCGTTGAGCGCGCTCCAGATCGCCTTCCACAATTCGTACTGCGTGACCGAGTCGACCCCGCTATCGCGCACGAAACGGTCGTAGTCGCCGTGGATCATCTCGGCGACGAAATAGGCGTCGGGATGCTTGGCGCGCACGCGCGGCAGCACCCGCGCCCAGAAGCGCGGCGGGACCGCGTAGGCCGCGTCGAGCCGCCAGCCGGCGGCGCCGCGGTCGAGCCAGTGGTTCATCGCCTCGACGACGAGATCCTCGACCTCCGGCGCGTCGTGGTTGAGGACGACGAGGCCGCGGTGGCCTTCGAAGGTCGCGAACTCCGGCCCCTCGCCCGCCGCCCGCCCGGCCGGCGCCAAGAGGCGAAACCACGGCGCGCGCGGCGCGCGCGCGCCAAGCGCGAGAACCTCCTCGGCCGCAGGATGTCGACGCGAGACGTGATTGAACACTCCGTCCAGCGCGACCGCGAGCCCGCGCCGACGGGCGGCGGCGATCAGCGCGTCGAAATCGTCGTCGTCGCCGAGTCTCGGGTCGATGCGAAAATGGTCGATCGTGTCGTAGCCGTGGGTCGCCGAGGCGAAGATCGGCCCGAGCAGCAGCGCCGACGCGCCGAGCTCGACCGCGTAGTCGAGCCAGTCGATCAGGCGGCGCAGCCGATGCGCGGCCTCGACCGGGCCGCTCGGCTCGATCTCGGCGCCGACGAAGCCGAGCGGATAGACGTGCCAGAAGATCGCATGTTCGACCCAGGCGGGCATGTTCGGGCTCCTGTTCATTTACCGACCGGTATATCTGTGCGTCGCTTCCGGCGCGATCGAGCGTCCTTGTCCGGGCGCGGCTCGACGCCGTGCAGGAACGCGTCGACCGCTTTGCGCGCCAGTTTATCGTTCAAGGCCAGACAGTCGTTCAACGCCAAGCCGACATTGTTGTTGAGCATGCCGAGAAAGGCGGCGGCGAGCGCGCGCTGTCGGCCTCTCGCCGCGCGCCGATCGCGGCCGGCCTCGCGGAACAACCGTTCGATCGCCTCGAAATGACGCGCATGAAACCGCCGCGCGACGTCGTAGGCTTCGCTGCGCACGGGCGCGAACCAGAGCGTGAGATAGAGACGGTAAAAGGCGGGCTGTGCGCGGGCGAAAGCGAAAGTTGCGCGCGCGACGCCGGCGAGCGCGACGGCGAGCTCGCCCTTTGGCGCGGCGACCGCCGCGAGCGCGGCGTGAAGCGCGCCGAGCCGCTCGTCCATCAGCGTCTCCAGCACGCCGCGCTTGCTGCCGAAATGGTGATAGAGCGTCGGCTTGGTCACGCCCGCCGCGTCGCAGATCTGCTGCACGCCGACGCCGTCGTAGCCGTAGGCGGCGAACAGTTCGAGGGCGCGATCGAGAAGCTCCGCCCGCGTGTCGTCGAGCGAGTTCAGCACGCCAGTTTGATATACCGATCGGTATAGAACGGTCAAGCCGACGGCCGCTCGCGCGCCGCTGCGGCGGCCCGCGGGGAAAGCGCGCCGAGGCTCGCCTTACGCCGGCTTCGCCTCGGTCAGCCGCGCCGCGCGCCGCAGCGCGAAGTCGTAGCCCTGGACGCCGCAGCCGGCGATCACCGCCGCCGCGACGCCGGACACGTAGGAATGATGGCGGAACGGCTCGCGCTGGTGGATGTTGGAGAGATGGACCTCGACGATCGGCCCGTCGAAGGCGCTAAGCGCGTCGAGGATGGCGACCGAGGTGTGGGTGAAGGCGGCCGGGTTGATGACGATCGCCGCAGCGCGGCCGCGCGCCTCGTGAATCCAGTCGATCAGCTCGTACTCGCGGTTGCTCTGGCGGAACTCGACCGCGAGATCGAGCTCGGCGCCGACGCGCCGGCACAGCGCCTCGACGTCGGCGAGGGTCTCGCGCCCATAGATCGCCGGCTCGCGCTCGCCGAGCAGGTTGAGGTTGGGACCGTTGAGGACATAGACGATGCGGCTCACGAAAGAAGGCCCTCCACGCGCCAAGGCCGGCGCCGGGCCGGCGGCGAAACGGCGCGGGATACTAAGGGAACGCGCCCGCCGAGGCGAGGGCGCCCGAGCTAATTCCGCCCGCTTCGCCTGCTCCTCCACGGCAATCGAGAACCGGATCTAGCGCCGAAGGCGCGGCCTCGCCGCTACTGGCAGCCCGCCGGGCCTTTGCCAATCTCGAAGCCGTCGAGCCGGAACCGCCACGGCACGGAGCCGATGTGGGCGATTATCGGCGCGTCGAGCTGGCCGCAGATCGCGGTTTCGTCGATCTTGGTGCCGCCGTTGAGCCCGGTGACGAGAAAATCGATCGGCTGCGCGGTCTTCTCGGTCACGGTGATTTGATTGTAGAGCGTCCCCTTCACGCGATCGAGGCCGACCGTGATCTCGCCGTCCGCCGGCTTGCTCGCGCCGAGCTTGGCCGCGCGCGGAACGCCAGTCGCCGCCTTGCCGTCGACGATCGAGATCGGAATGGTCAGCTCCTCGCCCGGCTTGACGTCGAGCCGCGGCGGGCCGGCCTTCGCCGCGGTCTTCACCGCCGTCTTCGCTTTCGCCTTCGCCGCCGCGGCGGGCGGCGCGGCGAGCGCGAGGGACAGCGCGCCGAGCGCGGCGGCGCAGAGGACGATGGCGCTAGGCTTCATGGCGGCGCTCCGCAGATTCGCATCCGGAGCGAGAGTTACCCCGCCCCGCGGCGCGCGCCAAGCCCGGGGGGCGGCGCGGATTGAAGCGCTGCGTCGCGCGCCCTGGCCCGCTGGACGAGCGCCCGCCTGGGGCGGCCGCCCGGCCTTTCGTCGGCGGGCGGCGCCGCGCGCGGCGGCGGGTCGAGCGCTCGCCGTCGACCCGACCGCGAATCGGCGCTTGCCGGGTTCGGCGAGGCCTTGTATCCATTTAGACTTGTCGAATTGCGGCGACGCCTGTCGAAACGCAAGGGCGCCGTCCGCGAACGGTCCGTCTCCTGGGAGCGAACAACGCTCGGGAGCGCGAGGCGAGGGGCAAGGAGATCGAACAGTCGGCGCGAAACGCGCCGCCATGCGGTCGTGGTCGCCAACCCCGGCGCGCCAGCGCCGGGCGCGTCGCTTCGGCCAAGAGGCTTTCTGACAAACCAGCCGGCTGGCGAAGGCGGCGACTTCGACCTCCTTGCGGCCGGGAACCATCGGACGAATGGGCGGGAGCAGAACATGTCGGAAACACCGCAAGCAGCGCCGTGGGCCGGAGGAACCGAGGACGCCTTGCGCGCCGACGTCGCCGCGACGCTCCGAGAACTGCTGAAAGCGCGCGGTCGGAGCGGGGTCGAGAGCTGGACCGAGGAAACGACTCTGGAGGAGACGGGCGCCGATTCCTTTGACGTCATCGAATGCATCGTCGAGCTCGAGGATCGCTACAACGTCAGCATCGACTTCAACGCCAACGATTCGAGCGAGAAGATGGACACGGTCAGCGACGTGATCAATCTCGTGGTTCGCAGCGTCGCCGCGGCGCAAAAGCCGTGAGCCGCGTCCTGGTGACCGGCCTCGGCGTCGCCGCCAACATCGGCCATTCGCTCGACGAGTTCTGGTCCAACCTCGCGGCGGGGAGGCCGAACTTCTCTGTCCCCGCCAGCGCGCCCGACGCGCCGATTCTCGTCGGAGCGGTCGACGACGACGCCCTCCAACGCGACTTCCCGTTGTCGTGGCCGACCGCCCTTGACCGCAGCGGCGTTCTCGCCGTCGCCGCGGCGGGCCGCGCCTTGGCCGACGCGGGACTGAACCGCCCGCTCGACGACGCCGAACGCGTCGGCGTCGTCATCGGCAACGGCGGCGGCGGGCTCGAGTCGACGGAAATCCAGTACCGGCGGCTGCTGCTCGAGAAAAAAAAGCTGCATCCGTTGACTGTCGCCCGCGTCATGACCGGCTCGACCGCGAGCGCGGTGTCAATGGCGTTCGGCGCCAAAGGCCCCTGCTTCGTAACGTCGAGCGCCTGCGCCTCCTCCGCCCACGCCATCGGCGTCGCCGCTTATCTGATCCGCGCCGGCGTCGCCGACGTCGTCATCGCCGGCGGCGCGGAGGCGGGGCTCAATCTCACCACGCTGTTGGCCTGGCAGGCGATGAAGATCGTCAGCCGCGGCGCCTGCCGCCCGTTCGCCAAAGGGCGCGACGGCTTGACGCTTTCGGAGGGCGGAGCGGCTTTGATCCTGGAGTCGCAGGAACACGCGCGCGCGCGCGGCGCGCCAGCGGACGTCGAGCTCGTCGGGTTCGGTGCCAGCGCCGACGCCGGCGATCTGTTCCATCCCTCGACCGACGGCATGGCGCGGGCGATGCGCGCGGCGCTCGCCGACGGCGGCCTCGCCGCCGAGGACATCGATTACCTCAACGCCCACGGCACCGGAACGCGGTCGAACGACACCGCCGAAACCGAGGCGATCAAATCCGTGTTCGGCGCCGAGAAGGCGCCGCCGTTCTCCTCGACCAAGTCCGTCACCGGCCACGCGCTCGGCGCGGCGGGCGCGATCGAGGCGGTGGCGACCGTGCTCGCCATCCGCCATGGCGCCGCGCCGCCGACGGCGAACTACGACGAACCGGACCCGGCGTGCGATCTCGATTGCGTGCCGAACGTCGCCCGGCCGCTGAAGATTCGGGCGGCCCTGTCGACCTCGTTCGCCTTCGGCGGGCTCAACGCCGCGCTAGCGTTCCGCCGTCTCGACGGCGCGAGCGCCTGATGAAGGTCGCTTGGGCGGAAATCGCGCGCGCGACCGGAGAACTCGACCTCGGGTGCAGCGACTGGCGCGCGGTGACCCAGAATCAAGTTGAACTGTTCGCCGAGGCGACCGGCGATCGCCAGTTCATCCACCTCGACCCCGAACGCGCCGCGCGCGAGGGACCGTTCGGGGCGAACGTCGCCCACGGCTATTTGCTGCTGGCGATGATCCCCGCGCTTCTCAGCGAGCGCCTCGAACTACCCGCCGGGGCCGCCGTGCTGAACTTCGGCCTCGACAAGCTGCGCTTCGCGGCGGCGGTGCGCGTCGGCGAGCGCGTGCGCGGACGATTCGCGTTGATCGGCAAGAACCGGCTGGAGCCGACGACGACGCTGGTCAAGATACGCGCGAGCATCGAGGTCGAAGGCGCGCCGCGGCCGGCGCTGTCGATCGATCCGCTGATCGCGCTGGTGCGGTTCGCGAGCGGTTAGGACGCGTCGTCGGCCGGTCGACGCGGTTGCGCCCGCCGCGGCTGTCGCTACCGCTTCTTCTCGGCGATCTTCGCGATCTCGCGCAGGATGCCCACCGCGCCTTCGAGCCGCTGCGGCAGCTCCTCGAAATCGCCGCCAACCACGATGCGCATGTCGGGGCGCACGCGCGCTATCGGCCCCTGCGCCGTCACCCAGCGCACCAGCCCCGCCGGGTTGGCGAACGAGTTGTCGCGGAAGGCGAGCGTCAGCCCCCTCGCGCCCGCCTCCAGTTTCTCGACGTTGGCGCGCCGGCACAGAACCTTGATCGTCACCAGCTTCAACAGCAGCGCCACTTCCGGCGGCGGCGGGCCGAAGCGGTCGACGATCTCCGCCCCCATCGCGTCGATCTCCGCGTCGTCCTCGAGCGCCGCCAAGCGGCGATAGAGCGCGAGCCGCGTCGGCAGGTCGGGGATGTAGGCTTCGGGGATGGTCACCGGCGTGCCGAGCGAGATCGACGGCGACCACACCTCCTGCGCCGGCTCCTCGACGCCCGCCTTCAGCCGCTCGATCGCCTCCTGCACCATCTGCTGGTAGAGCTCGTAGCCGACC
>CAZKHF010000084.1:0-10492 GCA_964552445.1 uncultured Bradyrhizobium sp.
GGCGATCTGCACACGCTCGGCAAGGACGGCGTCGCCTTCTTCACCGAGACCAAGTCGGTGACCTCGGTGTGGTTCTCCGAAGAGGACGCCAAGAAGACCGTCAGCACCTGGGACGGCACGCTGACGCGAAGCTGACGCGTTCCCATACTGACGCCCGGACGCCCGGTTTCCTCCCTCCTGGGCGTCCGGACGCCTTTTCGGGCTGGGTGGGGGCGGAGAGGAGGCGCGCCGGTCGGCCGCGGCGCGCGCCGCGCTTCTTTTTCCTGCTCGGCGGCGGTTGAGGTCGGCCTACGTCCAGAGCCCCGAGGCGCCGTCCCAGATCAGCTTGACGCCGACGAGGAAAGTCAGCGCCAGGATCGCGAAATAGAACCGCTGGGCCGAGACGCGCCGGATCAGCCAGACGCCGGCGATGGTGGAGACGACCGCCATCGGCAGCAGCGAAGCCGAGGCGGAGAGGTTGTCGCGGCTGAACTGGCCGAGCGCGAAATAGGGCCCGAGCTTCATCAGGTTGACGATGGCGAAGAAGATCGCGCACGTCGCGGCGAAGACGCGCGGCTCGAGCTTCTGCGGCAGCATATAGGCCATCACCGGCGGCGCGCCGGCGTGGCTGACGAAGCTGGTGAAGCCGGCGATCGCGCCCCAGAACAGGCCCGGCGCGACCGCCGCGCGCGCCGCCGCGCCGCGAGCGAGGCGGCTGCGCAGCAGCATGAAAACGACGAAGCCGACCGAGATGAACCCCAGCACGAGCCTCACCGCTTGGTCGTCGACCCGCGCCGCCATCAGCCAGCCGGCGGCGACGCCGATCGCCGCCGCCGGCGTGAGGATGGCGAGGTTGCGCCGGTCGAAGTCGCGGCGGTAGGCCCAGACGCCGACCCAGTCCTGGACGATCAGGATCGGCAGCACCATCGCCGCCGCCTTGACCGGCGAGACCACCAGCGCCAGCAATGGCATGGCGAGCGAGCTGAGGCCGGCGAAGCCGCCCTTGTCGAGGCCGAGCAGGATCACCGCCGGAACCGCGGTGAGATAGAAGGCCATGTCGCTGGGAGGGAAGGGGAGCATCGATCGTTTGTCGCAGCTCTAGATGTCAGCCCGCCGCGGATCGCCTTCGCCCCGCCGTCGCGTCTCGCTTCGGCCCGAAAAGGGCGATCGGCGTCGACGCGTCCGCTAGGTTTCCTGCTCGGGAAGCGAGCCTGTTCGTCGGGCGCTCAATTCGTCGGTCTTCACGACCCCGGGCGGCGAGAGGACGCGCCGCTCGGAGCGCGCGTCGAAATCAAGCCGTCTTCTTCGCGCTGTCGGGCGCGCCGACCCCGGTGAACAGCCACTCGTGCGCCGGCTCGTTATGGAACTTCCACACGCGCTTCGGGCCGGCCATGACGTTGAGGTAGTAGTTGTCGTAGCCGTGCAGTGTGGCGACGGGGTGATAGCCCCTCGGCACCATCACGACGTCGCCGTCCTCGACCAGGGCCACCTCGTCGAGCGAGCGGTCGTCGGTGTAGACGCGCTGGAAGCCGTACCCCTGTGGCGGGTTGAATCGGTGGTAATAGGTCTCTTCGAGGTAGCTTTCGGCGGGCAGGGCGTCCCGGTCGTGCTTGTGTGGAGGGTAGGACGAGGTGTTGCCGCCCGGCGTGATCACCTCGACGACCAGCAGCGCGTTGGCCGAGCCGTCGTCCTCCGGCATGATGTTGGTGACGTAGCGCGTGTTGGACCCCTTGCCGCGGGTGATCTGCGGGTGCGCGCCCGGCGGGATCAGCTTGGCCGGATAGCCGGCGGCGCCCGGCGCCGAGCAGACGGCGAGCTCGAGCTTGGTCGTGGCGGCGACGGCGTAACGGCCGCCCGCCGGAACGTAGGCGGCCCACGGCGCGCCGTCGAACGGGCTCATGCGTCCGCCGATCTCGCCGTAGTCCTTGCCGTCGATCGCCAGCCTCGCCTTGCCCGAGACGAGCGCGAGGCAAACTTCGCGACGCCCGGTCTCGGCGGCGATGGTCTCGCCGGCGTCGAGGCGGTGGAGCGCGAAGCCCACGTAAGACCAGCCGGCGCTCTCCGGCGTCACCTCGGCGACGAGGCCGCGGCTTCTTTTCGGCCTTACGCGCAATTGCGACATCGTTCCTTCCTCCTTATGCGTCCGGCGAAGAGCCGCGCGCTTGGTTTCGCGCCAGACCGGGCGCGCCGTCAGTCGAACACGCGCTGACGGCGCCGCTCGATCTCGTATCGTTCGCGCGCCTTCGTCACTTCGGCGCGGGGCGACACCTCCGCCACCGCGACGTCCCACCAGTGACCGCCGGCCTCGGTGACGATCAACGGATGGGTTTCGACGACGATCACCGTGGTGCGGTCGTTGGCCTTGGCCGCCTCGACCGCGCTTTCGAGATCGCCGATCGACGACGCCTTGACGGCGATCGCGCCCATGCTCTCCGCATGTTTGCGGAAGTCAATATCGGGCTGCGCCGCCATGACGCAATCGCGCCAAAGATTGTTGAAGCTGGCCCCGCCGGTGGCCATCTGCAGGCGGTTGATGCAGCCGAAGCCGTGGTTGTCGAGCACGACGACGATGAGCTTCTGGCCGAGGCTGACCGAGGTGGCGATCTCCGAGTTCAGCATCATGTAGGAGCCGTCGCCGACCATCACGACCACCTCCTTGTCCGGCCGCGCCATTTTCACGCCGACGCCGCCGGCGATCTCGTAGCCCATGCAGGAGAAGCCGTATTCCATGTGGTAGTCGCCGGGCGAGGTCGGCGTCCATAGCTTGTGCAATTCGCCCGGCAAGCCGCCGGAGGCGTTGACGAGCACCGAGTTCTTCCCGCCAAGGGCGCGCGCCACCGCGCCGATGACCTGGGCGTCCGAGGGCGTGTCAGCGTTGGTGGGCGCCAGCGCGCGGTCGGCGGCCTCGAGCCAGATCGCCTTCTCGCGGCGAGCCCGGTCGACCACGTCGGGGTCGGCGCGCCAGTCCCACAGCCCCTCGGAGAGCTGCTTGAGGCCGACCTTGGCGTCGCAGACGAGCGGCTGCGCGTTGTGCTTGGTGGTGTCGTAGGGCGTGACGTTGAGCGCGACGATCTTGAGATCGCCGGTCTTGAACAACGCCCAGGAGCCGGTGGTGAAGTCTTGCAGACGGGTTCCGACCGCCAGCACCACGTCGGCGTCGGCGGCCAGCGCGTTGGCGGCCGAGGTGCCGGTGACGCCGACGGCGCCGAGCGCGAGCGGGTGGGTTTCGTCGATTGACGACTTGCCCGCCTGCGTGACCGCCACAGGAACGCCGTGCGTCTCGGCGAAGGCCTTGAGCTCGGCCGAGGCCTCGGCGTAGAGCGCGCCGCCGCCGGCGATGATCATCGGCCGCTTGGCGGCCTTGAGGATGGCGACGGCCGCCGCGAGCTCGTTCTCGTCGGCGCGCGGGCGGCGCGGCCGCCACACCTTTTCCGCGAACAGACTCTCGGGCCAGTCGAAAGCCTCGGCCTGAACGTCCTGGCACATCGCGAGGGTCGCCGGGCCGCATTCGGCCGGATCGGTAAGAACGTGCATCGCGCGCTGCAGGGCGGGGATCAACTGCTCGGGACGATTGATCCGGTCGAAATAGCGCGACACCGGGCGGAAGCAGTCGTTGGCCGACACCGTTCCGTCGTTGAAGTCCTCGACTTGCTGCAGCACCGGATCGGGCAGGCGGTTGGCGAACACGTCCCCGGGCAGGAGCAGCAGCGGCAGCCGGTTGACGTGGGCGACGGCGGCGGCGGTCACCATGTTGAGCGCGCCCGGGCCGATCGAGGTGGTGCAGGCCATGAAGCGGCGGCGGAAGCTCGCCTTGGCGAAGGCGACCGCGGAATGGGCCATCGCCTGCTCGTTGTGGGCGCGATAAGTGGGAAGCTTGTCGCGCGCCTGGTAAAGCGCCTCGCCGACGCCCGCCACGTTGCCATGGCCGAAGATCGCCCAGCAGCCGGCGACGATCGGCAGTTTCTCGCCGTCGATCACCGTCATCTGGCGGGTGAGAAACCGCACCAGCGCCTGCGCCGTCGTAAGCCGCATTGTCTTGCCGACCATGATCCTTCCCTCCCGACGCGCGCCGGCGTCCGCCGTCAATCGCGCCGTGTTCCCAAGTCGCGCCGACAATCGCCGGCGTTTCGTCCCGCTGGCGGGCTATCGTCGATCGAACGACAGCCAAAGATCGACCAGCGCGCCGAACTTCGCCGCCATGTCGTCGACGGCCGCCTCGTCGCCGATCTCGCCTTTGAGCCAGCGCTCGGCCGCTTCGGCGAAGATCGTTCGCCCGACGGCGAACCCACGCACCCGCTTGGCCGCCTGCGCGGCGGCGAAGCCTTCCTTCAACGTCTCGATCGGGGCCTCGAGGCCGAGAAGCGCCACGCCGCGGCACAGCGGGTCGCGCGTCGCGATCACTTCGTCGATCGCCTCCCACGCCGTGACCGACGCCTGCGGCTCGAGCTTCCACCAGTCCGGCCTGAGGCCGGCGTCGTAGAGCTCGGCGAGCGCGCGGGCCACCGTGTCGTCGTTGAGCGGCCCGCTCCTGGAGGCGACGATCTCGATCAGCATCTCGCGTCCGACCTTGCGGGCGGCGTCGAAGGCGGCGACGAGCTTCTCCGCCTGCGTCGCCTTGAGCTCGGCGTCGTCGTCCGGGTGATAGAAGCACAGAACCTTGACGCAGTGGTCGACCGGCCATTCGATCAGGCGGCTGCCGAGGTCCTGGCTGAACTCGAATCGAAGCGGGCGCGAGCCCGGCAGCTCGATCGGCCTGGCCACCCACAGATCCCGTCCGGCGCCGGCGGCGAACAGCGCCTCGCGCCCGTATCGGTCGTCGAGCAGCATTCCGAATCCGGGTCGTCCGGCGGCGACGCGTCGGGCGGCGATGACCGCCAACGCCTTGAAGGCGGGAATGCGCGCCCTCGCCGCCGCGTCCGCCGCCAGCTCCTCGAACTGAAGGCGATGATCGATGGCGAAAGCCATCAGCTGTGGAATCTCGCGCCGGCGCGTCGTCGCCCAATGAAGGTGGCTCAGCGCGGCGTCTTTTCGCAGCGCCCGCTCGCGGCTGCCGTGATCGAGGAAATGCCGCAGCTCGGGCCAGGTGGGATATTCGGGCGAGCATAGAAGCCGCGACACCGCGAACGCCCCGCAGGCGTTAGCCCAGACGGCGCAAGCAGCGAGATCTTCTCCTCGCAGCCAGCCGCGCAGGAAGCCGGCCATGAAGGCGTCGCCGGCGCCGAGCACGTTGTAGACCTCGACCGGGAAGCCCTTGCCGACGATTCCGGCCTCGAGGTCGTCGGGGATCGGCCCATCGTAGACGACGCAACCGATCGCGCCGCGCTTCATCACGATCGTCGCGCCGGAGATCGCGCGGATGGCTTTGAGCGACTCGAGCGCGTCGTCGGCCCCGGCGGCGATCATGATTTCTTCTTCCGTGCCGACGATCAGGTCGCAGTCGGGGAGCGCCGCTTTGAGGCACGCCGACACCACTGCGGACTTCACGTAGCGCTCGAAACCCGCTTCGTGACCGGCGAGTCCCCAAAGACTGGGCCGGTAATCGATGTCGAACACGATCTTGCCGCCGTGCTTCTTCGCCAGAGCAATCGCTTTCATCTGGGCGGCGGCGGCGGTCGGCTTGGAAAAATGGGTTCCGGTGACGACGATCGCGCGCCCGCGGGCGATCAAGCCTTCGTCGACGTCGCCTTCGTCCAGCGCCATGTCGGCGCAGTCGGAGCGATAGAAGATGGTCGGAGAGACGCCCTCGGCCTGCACCGCGAGCAGCACCAGACGCGTCAGTCGCTCCTTGTCGACGCCAACGCCGTCGGTGGCGACGCCCTCGCGCGCGAGCTGCTCACGAATGAAGCCGCCCATCTGTTCGGCGCCGACGCGCGTGATCAGCGCCGATTTGAGCCCGAGCCGCGCGGCGCCGATGGCGATGTTGGCCGGACAGCCGCCGACGGACTTGGCGAAGCTGGCGACATCCTCGAGCCGGCTGCCGATCTGCTGGCCATAGAGATCGACGGAGGCGCGTCCGATGGCGATCAGATCGAGCGTCTTTTGGTCCGGGACGAGGTCAGTCATCTTCCGCTTCGCCAGTTCCGCCAACCCGTCGCGCGCGCCTCCTGGCGGCGGTCCCGGGACGATCGGGTTGTCCTCGACCGGCCCGGACCTCCGGTCAATAAGCGATCTCGACCTGCCGGCGCTCCTTCAGCGATTTCACCGCGGCTTCGGCCATCAGCAGCGCTTTCAGCCCGTCCTCGCCGGACGGGCTCATCGGCCGGCCCGCCTCCACCGCCTCGATGAAGGCGGCGATCTCGTTGGCGTAGGCCTGCGTGTAGCGCGTCATGAAGAAGTTGAGCAGCGGGTCCCGCCGGTAGCCGTCGGCGTCGGCCACTTCGACCGTCGTGGCGCGAACGTTCTCCGCCGACACCATGCCTTTCGAGCCGTGAACCTCGATGCGCTGGTCGTATCCGTAGGTGGCGCGCCGGGAATTGGAGATCTGGGCGATCTTCCCCGACTTGGTGGTGAGAACCAAAGAAGCGCTGTCGACGTCGCCCGCCGCGCCGATCGCCGGGTCGACCAGGTTCGAAGCGACGGCGAACACCGTGACGGGATCCTCGCCCAACAGGAACGCCGCCATGTCGAAGTCGTGAATGGTCATGTCGCGGAACAAGCCGCCCGAACGCGCCACATAGGCCAGCGGCGGCGGCGCGGGATCGCGCGAGGTGATCGACGCCATCTCCACCTCGCCGATGGCGCCGGCGTCGATGCGGGCGCGCGCCTCCATGAAGTTCGGGTCGAAGCGGCGATTGAAGCCGACCATCAGCGCAGCTTTCTCGGCGCGCGTCACCTCGAGGCATCGCCGCACCCGCTCCGCCGAAAGATCGATCGGCTTTTCGCAGAAGATCGCCTTTCCGGCTCGCGCCGCCTGTTCGATCATCTGCGCGTGCAGGTCGGTCGGCGTGGTGATCAGGACCGCGTCGACGTCCTTGGCGCTGATGATCGCTTCGACGCTGCGCACCTCCGTCGCATAGCTCGCGGCGATCGCCTTCGCCGCTTCGGGGACGGCGTCGGCGACCGCCACCAGCTTGGCTCCGGCGGCGCCGGCGACCGCCTTCGCATGCACCCGGCCGATGCGCCCGGCGCCCAACAGCCCGAATCTCAGACCCATTGCCGCAGTTCCTCCCGCTTGCGTTCGACGCCCCGACCCGTCGATCGTATCGTCGCGCCGCGGGCGAACGCCGCCCGCCGTTTCGCCGCGCATCGGGGCCGGCGTCGGGAATGATCCGAAACGCCTACGAACTTGACCAAAATGTCGCCTCAGGATAGAAGGTATATTCTATTTCCGCCGATCGTCAACTGGTTCGTTTCGACCTTCGGCGCCGCGCGAGCGCCCGACGGCGGACGCCGGGAAACCCGCTCGGCGGTTGTGCGTGCGTCAGAATTTACCTATCTCCATCTGCCTATTTCCACGGAGTTGGCGACATGGACGGCGAGCGCATGTCGGGTCCAGCGGCGCGTTTCTCGATCATCGCGGCGAGGGCGACGCTCGAGAAACGCGCGCGGCGCCGTTTCGCGTCAAGCGTCGGGAGCGCGGCGGCGCGCGGGTCGCGTTTTCGCCTGCGGAGAAGCGCTTTCCTGTCCATGGCGTCGACGCGCGGGCGTAGAAACCGCGCCAGGGGCCTGCTATCTCTGCGCGACGACTGGCGAGCAGGCCGGCGTCGCCTGCCGCCGGGGCATGGGCGGGGAGCGCTCGAAAACATGCGCCAGCGCGAGGCGCGAGCGGCGTCGCGACGCCTCCTCGTCCGTCTCGAACGCAACCGCTGCTGAACCGAGAAAACGACCGATGTCCGATGTAGAGACCGCCGCCCCGCCCCGCGAGTTCCGCGAATTGCGCGACCTCATTGTCGAGAAACGCGACAAGATGCCCAAGCGGTTGGCGCAGGTGGCGAACTATACGATTGAGTTTCCCGACGATATCGCCTTCGGAACGGTTGGCCGCATCTCCGAGCAGGCGGCCGTGCAGCCGTCGACCCTGGTGCGCTTCGCCAAGGCGCTCGGCTATAGCGGTTTCAGCGAATTGCAAGCCGTGTTCCAGCAGCGGCTGCGCGACCGGCCGAACAATTATGAAGCAAGGCTTCAATCGTTCGACGCGCACGCGACCGGCCTTTCGCCGGCCGTGGCTTTGATCGAAGGTTTCAGCCAAGCGGCGATCCGCTCCGTCGAAAGATTCAAGGAGCGGGTCAAATTGGAGACCTTGGAGGAGGCGGCGCGAATTCTCGCGCGCGCCGAAACCATCTACCTGATCGGTCTCCGGCGTTCTTACCCGATCACTTCGTACCTGAGCTACGCGCTGGGAACGCTCGGGGCGCGAACCGTGCTGGTCGGCTCGCCCAACGGGGTCGACCGCGAGCTGTTGTCGTTCGCCGGCCCGCGCGACGCCGCGGTCGCCGTCAGCTTCACGCCCTATGCGGCGGCGACGGTCGAATACGCGCGGCAGGTCGCCGGACAAAACACGCCGCTTGTCGCCATCACCGACAGCCCCTTCAGCCCGCTCGTCTTCAAGACCAGCGTCTGGTTCGAGGTCGTCGAAGCCGACTTCGAAGGCTTCCGCATTCTCGCCGCCACCATGACCCTCGCCACGGCGCTGGCGGTCGCCGTCGCCGAGCAACGACGCGCGAACGAAAAGCAGAACTTGCATTCCGAAGAGAAATGAATATGGAATAATTGGGTCAAGAGCTCGCTCGCCGGAGCGACAGGTCCGCGCGGCGCGCGGACGCGGCCGTCAATGCGGCTCAACCGGGAGGAAGACAATGATCCGTATCGGCGCCAACCCGATCTGCTGGTCCAATGACGACATGCCCGAGATCGGCGGCGACATCCCGCTAGAGCAATGCCTGAGCGAGGCCCATGAAATCGGCCTCGAAGGCATGGAGAAGGGCAACAAGTTCCCCACCGCCGCGCCGGCGCTCAAGGCCAAGCTGGCGCAGTTCGGCCTGGATTTCATCTCCGGCTGGTATTCGACCTTTCTGCTCGAACGCGACGCCGACGCCGAGTTCGCCGCCGCTCAGGACGATCTCAGGCTGCGCAAGGACGCCGGAGCGAAGGTGTTGATCGTCTGCGAATGCACGCGCACGGTCCACGGCGCCAAGGCGACGCCGCTGTCGAAGCGGCCGGTGTTGACCGACGCCGAATGGGCCGTGTTCCTGCCGCGCATGACCCGCTTCGCCGAGCTCGTCAAGGCGTTCGGGCTCCAATTGGTCTACCACCATCACATGGGCACGGTCGTTCAGACGCCCGCGGAAGTCGATCGCTTCATGGCCGGCGCGGGCGCGGCGGTTAAGCTCCTGCTCGACACCGGCCACATCACCTGGGCCGGCGGCGACGCGGTTCGCGTCGCCAAAACCTACGCCGACCGGATCGGCCACGTCCACGCCAAGGACGTTCGTCCGGCGGTCGCAGCCAGGGCGCTGGCGGAAGACTGGTCGTTCCTCGATTCGGTGCTCGAAGGCGTCTACACCGTGCCGGGCGACGGCTCGATCGACTTTGTCGGCGTCTTCAAGGCGTTGCCCAACTATTCGGGCTGGGTCGTGATCGAGGCGGAGCAGGACCCGAAGAAGGCCGAGCCCAAGCGGTACGTCACGCTGGGCTACAACAATCTCAGGCGCTTCCTCGAACAGGCCGGCCTCAACTAAGCGCGCGCAGGCCGCGCGAACGCCGGGATCGGCGGCGGCGCGCCGACGCCGGCCGATCGCTTCGCCAGAGCGGCCGGCGTTGTGGCGGAAGCGGCCCCTCGCCAGCCCGGCCCTGCGCCGTCGATCTCAGGGAAGCGCTGATGTTCTGCGGCCGAGAGCCATCGGCGCGCGGCCCAATCGGGCGCGCGGGGAATGGGGAAAATCCCACGTCGGAAGGGTCTCGTCGCGAGATCAGTCCGTCAATTCGCCTTGGCTGGGGCGCCTGGATTCGAACCAGGGGATGGCGGAATCAAAATCCGCTGCCTTACCTCTTGGCTACGCCCCATCCGGCGCGAAAGCCTGAGCCGGCGTTCGCGAAGCGCGCGGACCATAATCTGCGGCCCGGGCCGCCGCAACTGCTCACACCGCGGCGGCGAGCGCCGCGAGTTCGGCGTTGGCGCCGCAAATGAGCACGCCGACCTGCTCGCCCGGGGTCGGCCGGTAGGCGCCGCTCGCCAGGGCGGCGAAGGCGGCCGCGCCGCCGGGCTCGGCGACGATGGCGAACAAGCGCCACAGCGCCCGCTGCGCCGCGCGGATCGCCTCGTCGGCGACCAGCGCGACATGGTCGACGGCGCGCTCGGCGATCGCCAGGTTGATCGCGCCGACGCTGCGCGCGCCGAGCGAATCGGCGGCGATCGAATCGATTTCGACGTCGACCGGGCGGCCCGCCGCGAGCGCCGCGTGCAGCGCGCGCGAACCCTCCGGCTCGACCCCGACCACCTTGACGCGGCCGGAAAACCACGCGGCGACGCCGGCGATCAGCCCGCCGCCGCCGACCGCGATCAGCGCCGTGTCGA
>CAZKHF010000085.1:0-10451 GCA_964552445.1 uncultured Bradyrhizobium sp.
CGCAGATCGAGGTGACCTTCGACATCGACGCCAACGGCATCGTCAACGTCACCGCTAAGGACAAGGCGACCAACAAGGAACAGCAGATTCGCATCCAGGCGTCGGGCGGCCTTTCCGAGTCCGACATCAACCGGATGGTCAAGGACGCCGAAGCCCACGCCGCCGAGGACAAGCGCCGCCGCGACTCGGTCGACGCCAAGAACCACGGCGAGTCGCTGGTCCACGACGCCGAGAAGGCGCTGAAGGAATATGGCGACAAGGTCGCCCAGTCCGATCGCAGCGCCGTCGAATCGGCGATCGCCGCGCTGAAGGCCGCGCTGCAGGGCGAGGATGTCGAGGCGATCAAAGCCCGCGCCAACGACCTGATGCAGGCGCAGATGAAGCTCGGCGAGGCGATGTACAAGTCCCAGCAGGCGACCGGCGCCGAAGGCGGCGCCGCCCCGGGCGCTGGCAAGGGCAAGGACGACGTCATCGACGCAGAATTCCGCGAAGTCGATGACGACAAGAAGAAGTCCGCGTGACGGTCGTCGGAAGGGCGGCGCCCGTCTCCTCTTGCGGAGGTCGGCGGCCGCCCGGCGGCGCGATTGACGTTACGGCCCAAGCATTTCAAGGTTGAGCGATTCGGGCGGCGCCAGAAACAACCGGGTTGCTGAAGACGTGGGCAAACGCGATTATTACGAAACCCTGGGGGTCGCCCGCGACGCCACGGAAGCCGAGCTGAAAGCGGCGTTCCGCAAGGCGGCGATGCAGTGCCACCCCGACCGCCATCCGGGCGACGCCCAGGCCGAGGCGCGGTTCAAGGAGGTCAACGAGGCCTACCAGTATCTTTCGGACAGCCAGAAGCGCGCCGCCTACGACCGCTACGGGCACGCCGCGTTCGAGCCGGGCGGCGGGATGGACGGCTTCGCCACTTCGATGTCCGACATCTTCGACGACCTGTTCGGCGACATCATGGGCCGCCGCGGCGGGCGCAGCCCTTCCGGCAAGGAGCGCGGCGCGGACCTGCGCTACAACCTCGAGATGACGCTCGAGGAGGCCTACCAGGGCAAGACCGCCACCATCAAGCTGCCGACGCTGGTGACTTGCGAGGGCTGCGCCGGCTCGGGCGCCAAACCGGGCTCAAAGCCGAAGATCTGCTCGACCTGCGGCGGCCACGGTCGGGTGCGCGCGCAGCAGGGCTTCTTCGCCATCGAGCGCACCTGCCCGAGCTGCGGCGGACGCGGCCAGACAATCGACAACCCCTGCGAGAAATGCGGCGGCTCCGGCCGGCTGACGCGCGAGCGCACGCTTTCGGTCAACATGCCGGCGGGCGTCGAGGACGGCACGCGCATCCGCCTCTCCGGCGAAGGCGAGGCGGGCCTGCGCGGCGGCCCGGCCGGCGACCTCTACATCTTCCTGTCGATCAAGCCGCATCCATTCTTCCAGCGCGACGGCGCCGACCTCTATTGCCGCGTGCCGATCTCGATGGTGCAGGCGGCGCTGGGCGGCGAATTCGTGGTGCGCTCGCTCGACGGCGGCGAGGCCAGGGTGCGCATCCCCGAGGGCGCGCAGTCGGGCCACCAGATGCGGCTGCGCGGCAAAGGCATGCCGATCCTGCGCTCGCGCGACTTCGGCGACCTCTACATCCAGGCCAACGTCGAGACGCCGCAGAACCTGACCCGCCGCCAGCGCGAGCTGTTGATGGAGTTCGACGCCGAATCGTCGAGCAAGACCCAGCCGGAAAGCGCCGGCTTCTTCGCCCGCATGAAGGAATTCTTCGAGGGCCTGAGTTGACATCCTCCGCTTCGGCGGCGATGCAGGGGCGTCGCCGCCGAGAGCGCGGTCGACCGCGCCGCCCGTGGGCGGCGAACGCGTGAGCGGAGCGAGCATGCCGCCATCGCATTCCTCGTCGGGGCCCCTCGCGAGCTGGCCCGGACCACGGACTCGTCAGGCGCTCGCCGACCACGCGCGCTTCCTGAAGACCCTGATCGACCGACCGCGGCTGACCGGCAGCGTCGCGCCGTCCGGGCCCTGGCTCGCCCGCGCGATGGCGCGGGCGGTCGATCCCGCGCGCGGGGGGCTGGTGGTCGAGCTTGGTCCCGGCACCGGCCCGGTGACGCGCGCCCTGATCGAGCGCGGCGTCGCCCGCGAGCGGCTGGCGCTGGTCGAGTACGATTCCGGATTCTGCCGCCTGCTGGCGCAGCGGTTCGCGCCGGCGCGCATCGTTGAGGGCGACGCTTACGACTTGCCGAACACGCTGGCTGGCCTCGCCGGCGAGCCGATCGCCGCCGTCGTCTCCAGTCTGCCGCTGCTCAACGAGCCGCGGCCGCGCCGCATCAAGCTGCTCGAGGACGCTTTCGCGCTGATGGGCGCGGGCGGCCTGTTCGTCCAGTTCACCTATGGGCTCGTCTCGCCAATCCCGCGCGAGGCGTGCCGGGGACGGTTCTCCGCCCATTGCACGGCGCCAATCTGGCGAAACCTTCCGCCGGCGCGGGTGTGGACCTACCGCGCCGATCCCTACGGCGCCTTCGCCGAGCCGTTCCTGGCGCGGCTGATCCGCCGCGTCGCTCCTGCGGCGCGGCGCGACGGAGGCGGCGCGCCGTGAGCGACGCGCGCGCGGTCGAGCCGCGCGAGCGGCTGATCGTCGCCCTCGACGTCCCCGAGATCGGCGAGGCGAGACGACTGGTCGCGACGATCGGCGACGCCGCGAGCTTCTTCAAGATCGGCCTGGAGCTGGTCTGCGGCGGCGGGCTGGCGCTCGCCTCCGAGCTCGCCCAGGCGGGCAAGCGCGTGTTCGTCGATTTGAAGCTGCACGACATCCCCAACACGGTCGAGCGCGCGACGGCGCGCCTCGCCGCGATCGGCGCGACCTTCCTCACCGTGCACGCCTATCCGCAGACCATGCGCGCCGCCGTCGCCGGCGCGAAGGGTTCGGACCTGCGGCTGCTCGGCGTCTCGGCGCTCACGTCCTGCGACGACGCCGACCTCGCGGAAGCGGGCTACGCCTTCGGCGTCGCTGCGCTGGTTGAGCGCCGCGCCCGCCAGGCGGTCGCGGCGGGAATGGCGGGGCTTGTCTGCAGCCCCGGCGAGGCGGCGCGGATCCGCGCGCTGGTCGGCGTTTCGCTCGCGCTGGTGACGCCGGGCGTGCGCCCGGCGGGCGCGGCGGCCGGCGACCAGAAGCGGGTCGCGACGCCGGCGCAGGCGATCCGCGACGGCGCCGACTATCTCGTGGTCGGCCGGCCGATCGCGTCGGCGCCCGACCCCCGCGCCGCCGCCGAGCGGATCGTCGCCGAGATCGCGGCGGCGGCGCTCTGAGGCCGGCGCCGCGGCGCTGTCGCAAAGGCGGGGCCGCCATGCCGCGTTTCGGGACCGGCCGTGACGCCGGCTCGCTTGTCATTCCGCGCCCGAGCGCTAGTGTCGCTTTTCAACCCACAGGGGCGCTCTCATGCCCAAAGGCTATGTCATCACCCGCGCCGATGTGCTCGACCCCGAGGCATACGCGCGCTACGCCGCGGCGGCGAGCCAGGCGATCGCCGCTCACGGCGGCAGGCCGCTGGCGCGCGGCGGCCGCTCCGAGCCGCTCGAGGGCAAGGCGCGGGCGCGCAACGTCGTCATCGAGTTCGACAGCTACGAGCAAGTGCGGCGCTATTATCATTCCGAGCAATACCAAGCGGCGCGCAAGCTGTGGGAAGGCGCGGCCGAAATCGAGATCGTCCTGGCGGAGGGGGTCTGACCATGGCCACGGGCTACTGGATCGCGCAGGTCGACGTCGCCGACCCCGAAGCCTACAAGGCCTACGTTCGCGCCAACGCCGTTCCCTTCGCCAAATACGGCGCGCGCTTTCTGGTGCGCGGCGGGCCGGGCGAGACGAAGGAAGGCGCTTGGCGCTCTCGCCGCGTCGTCATCGAGTTCGCCGACTATGCGACCGCGCTCGCCTGCTACGAATCGGAAGAATACCGGCGCGCGCGGGCGCTGCGCGAGGCCGCCTCAACCGGCGACCTGATCATCGTCGAGGGGTACGACGGGCCGCGGCCCGGCTGAAATCGCAAGACAACAAGGAGAAACGACATGGCCGACATGCGGCTGGTCGTCGCCGGCGCCGCGGGGCGCATGGGACGGATGTTGATCAAGACGATCACCGAAACGACCGGCGTGACGCTGGCGGCGGCGTTCGAGCGGTCGGGCGCGGCGGCGCTGGGCGAGGACGCGGGGGTGATCGCGGGAGTCGGCGCGATCGGCGTCCTGGTCGGCGACGACCCGGCGGCGGCGATCGCCGACGCCGACGGCGTCGTCGACTTCACCGCTCCCGCCGCGACCGTCGAGACCGCGGCGCTCGCCGCCCAGGCGCGCGTCGCCCATATCGTCGGCACCACCGGCCTTTCCGAGGCCGATCTCGCCAGCCTTGCCGCCGCGGCGCGCCACGCGCCGATCGTGCGCTCGGGCAACATGAGCCTCGGCGTCAATCTGCTGGCGCGGCTGGTGCGCGACGCGGCGCGCGCGCTCGGCCAGGAATACGACGTCGAGATCGTCGAGATGCACCACCGCATGAAGGTCGACGCGCCCTCCGGCACCGCGCTGATGCTCGGCGAGGCGGCGGCGGCGGGACGGGGGATCGCGCTCGCCGGCCATTCCGACCGTGGCCGCGACGGCATGACCGGCCCGCGCAAGCCAGGCGCGATCGGCTTCGCCTCGCTGCGCGGCGGCGCGGTGATCGGCGACCACACGGTGATCTTCGCCGGCGACGGCGAGCGCATCGAGCTCACCCACCGCGCCGAGAACCGCGTGCTGTTCGCGCGCGGCGCGCTCAAGGCGGCGCTGTGGGCGCGCGGCCGCAAGCCGGGGCTCTACTCGATGGCCGACGTGCTGGGGCTGACGGAAAGCTGACGGCGGCGCCGACGCTCACCACAAGCGCGCGACGCCATAGGCGTCGAAGACGCGCTCGTTGGATACGAGCCGGAGCTCCTCGATCATCGCCTGCGCGATCAACATCCGGTCGAAGGGGTCGCGGCGAGGGCCGGGCGACATCCCGGCGGCCTGTCCGTGGCGCAGGCTGATCGGCAAGCCGAAGAAACCCCGGCTGGCGACGATCATCGGGTCGAAATCGCCGGCCAAGGCCGCAGCGCCGGGAAGCTTGTCGAGGCGGTGCTTCGCGCTGATCTTCCAAGCCGGCGCCGCGCTGACGAACACGGCGTTCGTCTCGTCGCCGATCGCGTCACGGCGCGAAAAAGCCCCGGTCCGCGCCGCGCCGACCGGGGCTTTCTATTTCCTAAATTTGGCGCGGGCCGCTCAGCTGCGACGGTCGCCGAACAGGAACAGCAAATACTGGAACATGTTGATGAAGTCGAGGTAGAGGCGCAGCGCGCCGTAGATCGACTTCTTCTCCATCACCTCATGGGCGTCGGCGGCGTAGTAGTTTTCCTTGATCGCCTGGGTGTCCCAGGCGGTCAGGCCGGCGAAAATGCCGATGCCGACGATCGACAGCGCCCATTGCAGGCCGCTGCTCTGCAGGAACAGGTTGACCACGCTGGCGATGATCAGGCCGAACAGGCCCATGATCATGAACGAGCCCATCGCCGACAGGCTGCGCCGCGTCGTGTAGCCGTAGAGGCTCAACGCGCCGAAGGCGGCGGCGGTCTCGAAGAACACCCGCGCGATCGAGGCCTGGGTGAACACCACGAACACGGTCGACAGCGAAAGCCCGATCAGCGCCGCGAAGGCGAGGAAAACCGAGCGGGTGGTCGCGACCGACATCGAGTTGCGGCCGGCGGAGATGGCGAACACCAGCGCCAGCGGCGCGAAGATCACCAGCCATTTCAACGGCGAGACGTAGATCGCCTGGCCGAACGAGGTCAGGCCGACGATATGGCCGGCCGCCGTTTCGACCACGCCCAGCTTGTAGGCGAGAAAGGCGATCACGCCGGTCAAGCCGAGGCCGAGGGTCATATAGTTGTAAACGCCGATCATATACGCGCGCAGGCCCTGATCGATGGCGGCGGCGCCGGACCGGACGACGCCAGCGCCGTAGCGGGCGTTGCCATAACGGTCATAGTCGGACATCGAAAACCTCGTCATTTGCGTCGCGGCGCCCTGGGGCCGGCTTGCGGCCGACGCGTCGCGCTCAGGCGCTAATATGGTCGGGGCCGCGTTCGCGCGCAAGGGCCGCAAGGCGAGGCTTCCCGCCGCCTTACCGTAAGTTAATGCCCGCCCCCGCCTCCGCTTGCGGCCGCCTGTGGCCGGCGCATCGCCGCCGGCAGCACGCAGAGGGCGAGATACAACGCCGTCAGCGCAAGGAAGACGTCGCCGAGCGCGAGCGTCTCGGCCTGCCGGCGCACCATCAGCGCCATCTCTTTCGTCGCCGCCAGCGCGGCGTCGGAGCCGCGCGCCGCGAGCGCCGCGGTCAACTGGGCGAGCGTCTCGTCGGCGGCTGAGCGGCCCCAGACGACCGCCTCGCGCAGCCGCTCCAGATGCAGGTCCATGCGCTTGTCGAGCAGGGTGTTGATCAGCGCCAGGCCGACCGCGCCGCCGAGGTTGCGCATCAGGTTGAAAAGGCCAGAGGCGTTCTTGACCCGCTCGGGCGGCATCGCGCCGAGCGCGAGGTTGTTGATCGGCACCATGCACAGCATCAGCGACACGCCGCGGAACATCTGCGGGACCAAGAGCTCCCAGAAGTCCCAGTCGGCGGTGACGAAGGAGACTTGCCAAGTCCCGATGGCGAAGCCGATGAAGCCGACGGCGATCACCGCCCGCGGGTCGAACTTGGTCACCAGCTTGCCGGTGAGCGGCGCGGTGAGGAACTGGCAGGCGCCGGTGACGAACATCGTGTCGCCGATCATCAGCGAGGAATAGCCGCGCACCGTCGCCAGATAGACGGGATAGAGATAGGTGAGGCCGTAGAGGCCGACGCCGAGCACGAAGGCGAGCGTCGATCCCGCCCAGAAATTGCGGTTGCCGAAGGCGCGCAGGTCGACGATCGGGTTGCGGGCGGTGAAGGCGCGCCAGAAGAACGCCGCCGCGCCGATGGCGGAGACGACGATCGCCGCCGTCACCGGCTCGCTCTCGAGCCAGTCCTTGGACGGGCCCTCCTCCAGCGCGTATTCGAGCGCGCCGAGAAAGGCCGCCATGGTGACGAAGCCGAACCAGTCGAAGTTCTTCAGCAGCGCGTAGTCGGGCTCGTCGAAGTCGATCAGCAGCCAAGAGGCGACGGAGACGACGATCCCGGGGACGATGTTGACCAGGAACAGCCAGTGCCAGGAGAACATATCGGTGAGCAGGCCGCCGGCGGTCGGGCCGACGGTCGGCGCGAGCGTCGCGACCAGGCCGATGATCGGCGCGACCAGCGCCAGCCTGCTGCGCGGGAAGATGGTGTATGCGGCCGCGAACACCGTCGGGATCATGCCGCCGCCGATGAAGCCCTGCGCCGCGCGCCAGACGATCATTTCCTCGATCGAGGTCGCGCGCGAGCAGAAGAAACTCATCAGCGTGAAGCCCGCCGCCGAAACCACGAACACCGTGCGGGTGGAGAAGGCGCGCGACAGGTAGCCCGACAGCGGGATCATGATCACTTCGGCGATCAGATAGGCGGTCTGGACCCAGGTCACTTCGTCCGACGACGCCGACAGGCCGGCCTGGATCTGCTGCAGCGACGCCGAGACGATCTGGATGTCCAGGATCGCCATGAACATTCCGAAGACCATGAAGACGAAGGCGAACACGCGGCGGGGCGAGAAATGCCGTTCCGCTTCCGGCGTCGGAACCGCGGCAGGCGCGCTGGGCGCGTCTGCGTCGCTCATTTCGCGCCGCCTGCTTCCCCGGCCGTCGCGCCGAGGCCGAACAGGCCAAGCAGGGTCGGGCGCGGCTGACTTTCGTCGCGGGTGTGGATGGTCGCGACCACCGACATGCCCGACCGCAGCGGTTCGCGCGCCAGCGCTTCCGGAGCGATCGCGATGCGCACCGTCACGCGCTGCACGACCTTGGTGAAATTGCCGGTGGCGTTGTCGGGCGGCAGAAGCGAGAATTGCGCCCCCGAAGCGGGCGAGACCGATTCGACGATTCCCGGCACGACTCGCCCGTCGAACGAATCGACCGCGATGTCGACCGTCTCGCCGGGGCGGATCGCGTCGAGCTGGGTTTCCTTGAAATTGGCGTCGACATAGGCCGACTGCACCGGCACGACCGCCAGCAGCCGCGTGCCCGGCATCGCGTATTGGCCGACCACCGCCGCCTTGTTGCCGACGACGCCGTCGAACGGCGCGCGGATTTCCGTGAAGGAGAGATCGCGTTCGGCTTTGGCCTCGGCGGTGACGAGTTCGCCGCGCACGCGCTGCGCCTCGGTCTGCTCGGCCTTGAGCACTTCGGCGGCGTCCTTGGCGCCGGCGAGCGCTGCGACGGCGCCGGCCTTGGCGGCGAGCGCCGCGGCGAGCGTGGCGGCGGCGCGGGCGTGGTCGGCGGTCGCCTGCTCGAGCCGCTGCTGCGAGCCGAACGCGACGTCGGCGAGTTTTTGCGACCGGTCGAGTTCGAGGACGGCGCGCTTTTGGTCGGCGACCGCGCCTTCCGCTTGGGCGTCAGTCGAGGCGATCTGGGCGGCGGCCTGGTCGATCGCCGCGTTCTGCGCCTCGATCTGCCGGCCGAAGCGGGCGATCGTCGCGTCCTGGGTGGCGATCTTGGCCTTGGCGGCGTCGACCGCGAGGCGGTAGTCGCCGTCGTCGATGCGCGCCAGCAGATCGCCGGCGCGCACCGTGGCGTTGTCGGCGACCGCGACCTCGGCGATGTGGCCCGCCACCTTGGCGGCGATCACCGCGGTGTCGGCGCCGACATAGGCGTCGTCGGTGGAGACGAGGAAGCGACCTTCCGTCCACCAGTCGTAGCCGTAGCGGCCGCCGAAGCCGAGCGCCGCCATCACCGCCAGCGGCACGATGAGCTTGCGCGGCGAGAGCGACAAGCGCTGCGCCGCCTTCGGCAAGGGGCCGGGCGTGGGGACGAAGACGGCCGGCGCGGCCTGGACCTGATCCTGCGACACTTCAAAGCACTCCGGGATCAGACCGAACGGTTCGGTCTTTTGATCGGGACATAGAGGCGGAGGTCCGCCCCCGCAAGGAAGGACCGAACGGTTCGGTCATCACATTGCATGAAAAATCGCGAAAAAGGCGCGAGTCGGCGGCGAGCGAAGCCGCGCGCGACGAGGCGGGGTCGTCCAGGACGGCGCGTTTGCGCTCACAGCGCTCGAAATAACAAATCGCCACCGTCTTCGCCCCTCGTTGTTCGTCGCCGCTCATCGGTTCGCGAGCGATGACGATATATCGGACACAAGATATATCTAAACGCGCCCTCGTCAAGACGGAAGTTCTCCGCCGGGCGGCGGGGAGGCGCCGTTGAGCGTCGGCCCGAGCGACTCTCCGCGCGCCGCTCCGCCGAGGCAAACCGCCATCGTCGCCTTCGCAAGCGGCTTTCGCAATTCGCTCGGCGCCGCCGCGTTCATGCTGCGCTTCTGCGACACTTGGAAGCACTCCAACGCACTGACCGAACCGTTCGGTCGATTTCCCTTGACTTACACCGGCGGCGGAGGTAGCGCAAGGCCAAACTGAACCGTTCGGTCATTTTTGCGAGCCGACGGCGAGAAAGGGCGGCGGCGATGGAGGCCGATGCGGTTGCGGAGCTCGAGGCCGAGGCGGCCGACGGCGGGGCCAAACGAAGACAGATCATGGAGGGGGCGCGCGCGATCTTCCACCACGACGGCTTCGACGGCGCCAGCATGAACGACATCGCCCGCGCCGCGGGGGTCTCCAAAGGCACGATCTACGCCTACTTCGATTCCAAGGAGCATCTGTTCGAGGCGTTGATCCGCGAGGAGCGCGCGCAGCAGGTCGAGCGCCTGTGCGCGTTTCCCGCCGGCGAGACAGACCCTGCCGTGGCGCTCGCCAGCTATGGGCGCCGGCTGGCGGCGAAGATCATTAACCCGGATACGCTCGCCCAATTGCGAGTCGTCGTCGCCGCGACGGCGAAGTTCCCGCGCCTCGGCCGCGCGTTCTACGAGGCGGGGCCGCTTTACGGCGTGCGGCGGCTGACCGAACGCCTCGACGCCTTCGTCGCCGCCGGAACGCTGGCGATCGACGACACCGAGCGGGCGGCGCGCCAGTTCATCGACCTGTGCACGGCCGACCCGCTGAAGCGGGTGCTGTTCGCGATGATCGACACGCTCACGCCGGAAGAGATCGCCGCCACGGTCGACTCGGCGGTGGCGACGTTCCTCAAGGCTTACGGGCCGCGGCGCTGAGGGGCGCGCCTGTCCCGGACGCGCGGACGCCCCTTTCCCGGTTTCACGCCAAAAGAAGTCGTCGCCGGCGCGTCGGCGCCCGCCTTGCCTTCGCCGCGGCGCGCCGATATAGAACAGCGTCGCGCCGCGCTCCTATCGTCTAGCGGCCCAGGACGTCGCCCTCTCACGGCGAAAACAGGGGTTCGAGTCCCCTTGGGAGCGC